>WLGW01000099.1 GCA_009703055.1 Actinomycetota bacterium | reverse complement strand
GTTTTTCCCATTCGGCGATACGGTCGAAGAGTTGGCCGCCGCTGGCGTCACTGCCGTTATCCAACCCGGTGGCAGTGTGCGGGATTCTGCATCCATCACGGCGGCCAACACTCATGGCATTGCCATGGTGATCACCGGAACACGCCACTTCCGCCACTAGCCAGCCCGTAGACTGAACAAATGGCACGGATTGGAGACCTTCTTGCAACGGGACGTACGTTCTCGTTTGAGTTCTCCCCGCCAAAATCTGCTGCAGGCTCTTTGTCCTTGGGTCGCACGATTGCAGAACTCGAACCTCTTGCGCCGTCCTTTGTTTCCGTGACATACGGAGCAGGCGGCTCCACCCGTGAACACACGCGCGACACAGTGTTGTGGGTACGCAAAGAAACAAATATTCCGCCAATGGCTCACCTCACCTGCGTGGGTCACACTCGTGCGGAAATTGCTGACATCATCTCCACGTACACAGACGCCGGCATCGTGAATGTTCTTGCTCTCGCCGGTGATGCTCCCAAAGATCCTGCGGATGCGCGTCCCAGCGACTACGTCTATGCCATCGATCTCATTGAACATCTCAAAGAGATAGGCGATTTGTGCATCGGAGTTGCCGCACATCCCGAAGGCCACCCACGTTCCCCTGACTTAGCAACTGATCGTCAGCATCTAGCCGACAAACTGCGAGCTGCAGATTTTGCGACAACGCAGTTCTTTTTTGATCTTGATCACTACTTGTCCTTAGTGAACGATCTTGCAGATCTGGGCGTGACCAAGCCTGTTGTGCCAGGCATCATGCCCGTCACGAACATTGCCCAGGTGGAGCGAATGGCGGAACTATCCGGTGCTGCTTTCCCTGCATGGCTGCGTGAACGTCTTGAGTCCGGCACTTCACCAGAAGATGTTCGTCGCATTGGTGTTGAGGCGGCCACTGAACTCAGCGCGCAGTTGTTAGAGGCGGGAGCACCTGGTTTGCACTTCTACACAATGAATAAATCAACAGCCACTTTGGAGATCTACGCCCAATTGGGCCTTCCGGTCGTCTGACCTTTTCTCGCTATGAGTAATGCAGAACAAACTTTTGCGCCCATGAGCGGCACCCCTTCGTCGGGAGTGCGCCGAGGTCCAGTTGTGCCGTATGTGCCAGGTCTCGATGGTCTTCGTGCACTCGCAGTGATTGCAGTGATCACGTATCACGCAAATCGTGAATGGCTTGGTGGCGGCTTCCTCGGTGTCGAAGTGTTCTTTGTGATTTCGGGGTATCTCATTACGTTGCTTCTGATTGCAGAACGTGAGCGCACCGGTGTTGTCTCGCTGACTGACTTCTGGGTGCGCCGAGCACGCCGCCTGCTACCCGCACTGTTCACGCTTCTCATCGTAACTATCACCTATTGCGCAATGTTCGAACGAGATCGTCTCGGTCGTTTGCGCGGTGATGTCATCGGCGGATTTTTCTATGTTGCCAACTGGTTTCAAGTGTGGACCGGTTCGTCCTACACAAGTTCTGCGGAGTTTGCACCCCTTCGACATTTGTGGTCATTGGCAGTGGAGGAGCAGTTCTACATCATTTGGCCACTCGTGATGTTCTTGCTTTTGCGCAACATGCGCTCACGCACACTTCCCGTTATTGGTGTTTTCTTTACGGTTCTTGCTGCTGCTGTCGCTGTCTACACAGCAGTTGTCTTCCGCACTGGCCCCATCGACACCATTGAGAAAACACCAGAACAGTTCATGTCATTCTTCGGACGTGATGTGTTGCGAACAGATTTCTTGTACTTGGGTACGGTCTCTCGTGCTTCGGGACTGTTGCTTGGCGCAGCGCTCGCAACGGCATGGCGTCCATGGTCCATTCGACGCGGACGAGCTGGTGCCAATGCGAATGGCTTAGACCTCTTGGGTGTTCTCGGCCTCGCAGCACTGGGGTACATGTGCTGGCAATTCCGCGAAACGATTTCGACAGAGGCCGGAACTGAAGGGTATGCACTGCTGTATCGCGGTGGTCTTATCCTCGTTGCACTCGCAACGATTCTGGTGATTGCTACTGTCACTCATCCGCGTTCACGTCTTGGGAAATACGTCATCGGTACCCCGTTGTTGGTGTGGATTGGCAAACGTTCCTACGGCTTGTACTTGTACCACTGGGTTGTCTTCCAGGCGTATCGCAAGAGTGCGGGTATGCCACTAGAACCGCGTGAGTTTGTCGCACTGATGGCAATCACAGTGGTGATAACGGAAGCGTCGTATCAATTCATCGAGACACCTATTCGAACTGGTCGTGCCTTGGCTGCATATCGATCATGGCGAGCACGAAATGGGGGAGTGCGCGGACCATTGCCAATTGTTCTTGCAACTCTTGCGATTGTTCCCGTGTTCTCCGTTTTCAGCATGGCGGGTGCTCGAGTGATGCCCGAAGAAGTTGCTGGCAATCTTGATGACAACTCGGGAGTTGTAGTCACCATTCCAGCGACAACAGTGCCTGCAGGACCCACGACTATTCCTGTTATTGCATCTACGACTGTTCCTGTAACAAAGTTTGATGTCCTAGCAGTCGGTGATTCGGTGATGTTGGGTTCGGCGCGCAAACTCACGTCGTATGGAATCACGGTTGATGCAGCAAAGAATCGCCAAGTGTCAGCAGGTGCTCAAGTACTTGACTATCGCAACAAGACAGGTGAGTTGGGGAACAACGTCGTGATTCACCTCGGCACAAACGGACGCACCACTGAGTCAACATTCGACTTGGTGATGAAACCATTG
Source organism: Actinomycetota bacterium (assembly GCA_009703055.1). GTDB lineage: Bacteria > Actinomycetota > Acidimicrobiia > Acidimicrobiales > Ilumatobacteraceae > UBA2093. The sequence continues at coordinate 1,710 of WLGW01000099.1, read as the reverse complement.
TCCAAAGTGCAACGAGTCATTGTCCTGACTGTGCGTGTGCCTGGCAGTCAGTACTCAGACAAGAACAATGCGATTATCACGGCACTGCCATTGAAGTATCCGAACGTCACGATTCTCGACTGGGATGCCTTATCGAAGGGCCGGAAGGACTGGTTTGCCTCGGACGGCATTCATCCGAATGCTCTGGGGCAGGACAACTACGTCGGATTTATCTTGAAGGCCTTAGGTCGCTGATTTCACGGGCGAATTCGCCCCTGATATTCGGCATTGGGCTGTGTGCGCGCCTACGCTGAAGGCATGACAACTCCCGTTCGTATTGCCGTCACCGGTGCAGCCGGCCAGATTGGCTACAGCCTCCTTTTCCGTATCGCTTCAGGTGCCGTGTTTGGTCCAAACACCCCCGTCATCTTGCAGCTCCTTGAAATCACACCTGCACTTGGTGCACTTGAAGGTGTTCGCATGGAACTTGATGACTGTGCATTCCCACTTCTCGCTGGCGTGGTGTGCACCGATAATGCAGAGACTGCATTTGGTGATGCTGATGCAGCATTCCTTGTTGGTGCAATGCCACGTAAAGACGGTATGGAGCGCGGAGATCTTCTCAGCGCAAACGGTGGAATCTTCAAGCCACAAGGTCAAGCACTTGGTGCAGCCGCAAAGAAAGACGTCAAGGTTCTCGTTGTTGGTAACCCAGCAAACACCAATGCTGTCATTGCAATGAATAACGCAAAAGGCCTTGATCCGAGCCGTTTCACAGCGATGACACGCCTTGACCACAACCGTGCTCTCACGCAGTTGGCAACCAAGGTTGGCAAGTCCGTCACCGACATCAAGAAGATGACCATTTGGGGCAACCACTCGAGCACGCAGTATCCGGACCTCTTTCATTGCGAAGTGAATGGTCAGAATGCAGCAGCACTTGTGAACGATCAGGCATGGATCGAAAACGATTTCATTCCAACAGTCGCAAAGCGTGGCGCAGCAATCATCAAGGCACGTGGTTTGTCATCTGCAGCATCTGCAGCGAACGCAGCAATTGATCACATGAATTCATGGGTACTCGGAACGCCAGAAGGCGACTGGGTCTCCATGGCAATTCCATCCGATGGCAGCTATGGCGTGCCAGAGGGCATCATCTCCTCATTCCCATGTGTCTGTAAGGACGGCAAGTACAGCATCGTTCAAGGTCTCGACATTGACGATTTCAGCCGTGCACGCATCGATGCATCTGCTGCTGAGCTGGTGGAAGAGCGCGACGAAGTCAAGAAGCTTGGCTTGATCTAAGCCTCACGCTTTCGAAAGAAAGGGTCTGCTGGGGGTCAACCTCGGTGGGCCCTTTTTCTTTTTGCTGGTCCGAGTTGCCAAGGGGCCACCCGCCCTGATTGAATACCTGACTAATCCAGTCGGAATTGTCAGGAACAGAAAGGGAGCGTGATGAAGCGGAAATCGTTAGCAAGAGCAGCCGTATTCATCGCTGCAGGGGTTCTGGGCGTGATTTCGGCGGTGTGGGGGAGCAACGGCGACTCCGAGGCCTCAGGAGGCGCTACAGCCCCTATGTGGACTGTTTCGCAATAGATCTCTAGCGGTATTCAGTGATGCCACGCACCGCAGCAAAGGCGGTGTCAAGGGCGGCGAAGACAGCAACGTTGTCCATGATGCTCTGAGGGTCTCCGGTGATCTTGACCAAGCCCTTCATGAAGACTTCTTGGG
>WLGW01000098.1 GCA_009703055.1 Actinomycetota bacterium | reverse complement strand
CAAACTCGATGAGACCGAAGTACCAGGTACTCACCTTGACGCTGTAGAGATGACTGCGGAAGAGCTCACGATTTGACTCTTTGAATCGACGAATCTGCTCATCTTCACGGGCGTATGCCTGAATGACGCGCACTCCCGTAATTCCTTCTTGCAATGCCGAGAGATTCGCCCCCACCTTTTCGCGCACTTCGAGATATGCCCGACTTGAGTCCCGCTGGAACTTCACTGACGCAGCAATAAGGAATGGGAAGACAATGAGGCTGATGAGGGTCAATTGCCACGACATGCTCAACAGAAGAAAGAAAGCAAAGAAGAGCAAAAGGAACGAAGAAAGGAACTGCATCAGTCCCCACTGAACAAGTTCTGACATGGACTCCACATCGGCCGTCATGCGCGCCACTAGAACTCCGGCTTTTTCCCGGTCAAAGAACGCCATTGACTGACGTTGCATCTGTGTGAAAACTCGTATGCGCAAGAGACGAAGGAAGCCCTCACCTGCGGAGTTCAACGCCACATATTGCAAGCGCCCAATGACATACGCAACTGCAACTACAACGAGATATGCGATGACGGTCATATTGAGAACTCTGGCGTCCTTGGCATTAATGCCCGAGTCAATACCGTGCCGTACGAGGACAGGACCAGCCAGTGCGCACAACACCGTGATGACGACATAGAACATTGCCAGTGCAGCCGTACGGCGGAACTCCCCTGCCATTTTGATGCTGCGAATCAGTACGACACGTGTTTGTGAACGATCAAGTTTCTCATCTTCGTCAACAACACTTCTCCCACCGCCGCGGCCGCCACCAGACCACATGATTACTCCACCACCTGCGGGGAAGACCATGCTGCGAGAACTTCTCGATACTTTTCATTGGTCGCTAGCAACTCATGATGCGTACCAACCGCTGCAATCACACCATTGTCGAGAAGAACAGCACGATCCGCCAACTCAATCGTGGCGGGGCGATGTGCAATCACAAGAGTTGTTCTCCCACGCATCACCGTCGCCAACGCGTCGCGAATCTCATGTTCCTTCGTGGGGTCAACTGCCGAGGTTGCATCGTCAAGGACAAGCACTCGTGAATCCGCAACGATGGCGCGTGCAATCGCAATGCGTTGGCGCTGTCCACCCGACAGTGAAAACCCGCGTTCGCCCAGCACCGTGTCGTACTGCTGCGGCAACTGCATGATGAACTCATGTGCACCGGCAAGTTTTGCGGCCCGAATCACTATCTCTTGATTTATCTCAGGCTTTGCAAATGCAATGTTCGCCGAGACTGTGTCGTTGAACAACAGTGTGTCTTCGAATACAACTCCGACGGCACGACGAAGGTCTGAGAGCGTCAGATCACGAAGATCAACACCATCCAGTGTGATAGTGCCCGATTGCGGATCGTAAAAGCGCAGCAGCAACCGAGTGATGGTGGACTTACCAGAACCCGTTGCGCCCACAATTGCCACTGACTCTCCTGGGGCAATCGTGAGGGACAGACCATTCAACACCGTGATATCGGCATGACCAATGTCGTACCCAAACACCACATTGTCAAAACTCACAGCCCCCACTGGTTGTGCCAGCCCTGCTTGAGGCAATTTGCGTGGTTCAACAGCGTCTGCAATTGCCGGCACTTCAGAGAGAATTTCATTCACTCGCAAAAGTGCAGACGCCGCACGCTGGGCAAAGGCGACTGTCATACCAATGTTGCGCATTGGCCAGATCAACATGGTGAGGTACGTGTTGAACGCGACTAGTCCACCCAACGACATATCACCGTTGATGACACGGTGACCACCAAGACCAAGAACTGCAACGAGACCGAGCGAAGGCAGAAGGTCAATAGCGGGCAGGAAACGACTGCGAATACGCGCCGCACGCATTGATTCGCGCCGAATGTCATCAGCCTCAATGTTGAGTTTGCCTTGCTGTACTGCCTCGGCACCAAACCCTTTAACAACACGGATGCCAGAGACTGACTCTTCCACGATGTTTGCCAATTGCGCTTGCTCTTGCTGCACAGCCATCACCGCAGGGTGAATCTTGTGCGAGAAGGAACGCGCGGAGATATTGATGAACGGCAATGGGAACAACGACACCGCGGCAAGGATCGGATCAGAGAAGAACAAGATGACGACAACGCCAATCACCATTGTGATCTGAGAGACAAAGATGGGAATGTTGACAACAAAGCCCTGCACTTGCTGCAAGTCACTCGAGGAACGACTCATCAACTGCCCAGTCTGTGCTTTGTCGTGATAGCCGACATGCAGACCTTGAATCTGAGCGAAGATTCGCTCGCGCAACATGGTTTCTGTCAGGCGACTTTCACGAAATGCGATGTAACGACGCCATCCAGCGAAGACACCGGCGATTACCGCAGCCGCCAAAATCAACATTGTCCAGAGCAGCAATGAGCCGTTCTTCTCAATCCCTCGATCAATCGCCAACTTGGTGAGTTGAGGAACAGCAACTTTGCCAAGTGTCCACGCAAGCCCTACGCACGCACCCATAATGAGAGCACGTTGTTGGAGTTTCAACGTGGCGAATAGCAGTCGCCAGCCTTCCCTCGTGACCCCCTTGGCTTCGTTTGTCATGAGTTACTTGTGCGCTGCGGGCGACAGTGACTTCACGGCCTCCCAGTAGTTCAACTCTGGGTCGAACGGCATGATGGCGAGCGACGATGTTGTGACACCATTATCGAAGTATTGACGAATGCGATCACGGCAATACTCTGGCGATCCGTGCACGATGAGTTGGTCAACAACCTCGTCCGGAATCGCTGCAAGAGCTGCCTTGCGATCCCCTGCCTTCCACATATCCCACATGCCCTTGAGTTCATCGCCACGACCAAGCCAAGCGTGGAACTGTGCATACACCGGCACGTTGAGATACGCCGCAATAGCGAAACGAGCAGCAGCACGCACCACTTCTGTGTTCTCTGATGGACAGATGAAGATGCGCGCAACAATCTCCTTGGGCGTGCCCTCTGCTGCGCCGTGAACAACTTCAGCGACACGTGTGACGTCTTCAGCACTTAACCAGTTGATAATGGCGCCATCTGCTTCTCGCGCAGCCAGGCGAAGCATTCCTTCACGCAATGCTGCAACAAGAATCTGCGGCTTCACTTCAGGACGAATTCCTAAGCGGAAACCATCAATATTGAATGTGTCGTATTGCTTCGTGACCTTCTCACCTGACAACGCATCATTAAGGAATCGAACGACGTCACGAACTTTTTTGTATGGCTCATCAAACGGGATGCCATTCCACTTCTGCACGATGACATTGCTCGAAGAGCCGATACCGATTGCAAAGCGCCCTGGTGCAGCATCAGCCAGCGTTGCCACTGACTGTGCAAAACAGGCCGGACTACGTGTGTATGCAGGAACAATTGCCGTACCCAACCGAAGGCGAGGCTCCCACGCTGATGCAAGTGCAAGCGGCGTGAATGCATCGGCACCGTCAGCTTCTGCCGACCAGATGTCGGTGTATCCCATATCAGCCAGTTCAATGAGGCGATCACGATGCGTATTGAGATGGCCCGGCAGAGGAACTGTCATTCCTGGCCGCACTGGCATTCCTTGTTGTGCTTTCGCTCCGTATGCGTTCATATTTTCCCCCTGAATTGTGATCTTGTAATGCGAGCGTTAGCCCTTGTGAATTCTTGCGATACAACTCTGACTGGCTGTCGCCATCAGAGTTCCGTCCTCAGCAAACATGTTGACGAGTCCGTGACCGAACCCACGCGCAACACCATGCACGCGAATGTCCAGTAGCACCCATGTGGTGGGCACAAGATTCATCACACGCAACGTGTTATCGAGCGAGTTGCCGCCACCACGAATGCCCAATGCTTGTCCGACGCCGCGCGGGACAAAGTCACCCAACACGCCAAGCGTTGCTGCATCAACACCATCAATCACTTCAGGCAAACGAGCCCACATGATTGTTTGTCCGTCACCCAAAGACCCATCAAGATCTTCTTCTGCGCGCACCTTCACGACTCGCTCATCCATGAAGTCATGAATAGAACCCTTTACAAGGAAACGATGCTTCCAATCGGGGTAGTCATCAGGACTGCCGACGTCTGGCATTGTTTCGAACTGGCCGGAGTACTCGAAGTCTCGATCGCCGAGCGCGGCATTCACAGTGATGATCTCGCGCTCACCCACACGCGCAATGACGCGCGCCTGCGTAATGGCGTTACCCGTCACGGGCACGATGACATCGATATCCATCACCTCGCCGGGGCGGGCATAGCTGAGGTACTGGGCGGTGACCCAGATGACATTGCGGCCGGTGGCGCCTTCGAGAGCCGAGATTGCTGCGCCAAGGGCGCTGCCTCCGTACAGGAAATTGCCTCCGGTGCAGAGTTTCATCTCGACAGGTAGGTACCAGCGGAAGGGGTTGTGGGTCTGTTGGAGACCCAGGAAGGTACGACTATCCATGACCCTTTGACCCTAGTCCCACAAGGGTTTTCCCAACGGATTGAGATGGGCCTT
>WLGW01000097.1 GCA_009703055.1 Actinomycetota bacterium | reverse complement strand
CCCTTACCGTTCGTACCAGTGACGTGAATGACGCGATAGTCATTCTGCGGATCACCGAGAACCGTCAACAATGATTCGATGTTTGCCGTTGAGGGCGAATCAACACGACCAGTTTTCTCGTACGAGGCGTGGTCGTCTAGATAAACAAGGGCGTCAGAAAAATTCACGGGAATTAGGAGGCTGCGCGGCGCTGACGCGGAGTCCGTGCTGCTGTCTTTGTCACGATTTCTGGCGACACCTTGTTGTTCACACTGTCAGCTGTGACAACAACTTTCGCTACATCGGTGCGACCGGGCACCTCATACATCACGTCGAGCAATGTCTCTTCCAGAAGTGCGCGAAGACCACGTGCGCCTGTTCCGCGTGTAAGAGCAAGATCAGCGATGGCCTCTAGTGCCTCAGGAGTGATGTCGAGTTCCACATCGTCAAACTCAAAAATCTTTCCGTACTGCTTCACCAAAGCATTCTTTGGCTCCGTGAGAATTTGCATCAACGCAGGCTTATCGAGAGCATGAACTGCTCCCACCATCGGCAAGCGGCCGATGAACTCGGGAATCATGCCGAACTTCAATAAGTCTTCAGGCAGAACCTGAGCGAACAGTTCGCCAGGATTCTTGTCCGACTTCGAGGTGACAGTCGCATGGAATCCCATGCCCTTGTGTCCAACGCGTTGTTCAATGATTTGTTCTAAGCCGGCGAAAGCTCCGCCACAAATGAACAACACATTCGTTGTATCGATCTGGATGAATTCTTGATGAGGGTGCTTGCGTCCACCTTGTGGCGGCACGGATGCAACAGTGCCTTCAAGAATCTTCAGCAACGCTTGCTGAACGCCTTCACCAGATACATCACGGGTGATGCTGGGGTTTTCAGCCTTGCGAGCAACCTTGTCGATCTCGTCGATGTACACAATGCCCTGCTCGGCACGCTTCACATCGAAGTCTGCTGCCTGCAAGAGCTTGAGGAGAATGTTCTCAACGTCCTCGCCGACATATCCGGCTTCGGTCAATGCGGTGGCATCTGCAACTGCAAACGGCACATTCAACATGCGAGCCAATGTTTGAGCCAGGTGCGTCTTGCCACAACCAGTTGGGCCGAGAAGAAGAATATTCGACTTCTGCAGCTCTACTTCGTCACGACGAATACCGACGTTCTGCGCCATGTACTGCAAGCGGCGATAGTGATGGAACACGGCAACAGAGAGGACCTTCTTTGCCCGTTCTTGTCCCACAACATATTCATCAAGAAACGCACGGGTCTCGACAGGGGTTGGGAGTGACTCGAACTCAATGCCAGAGCGTTCGCCCACTTCTTCTTCGATGATTTCGTTGCATAGCTCTATGCACTCATCACAGATGTACACACCGGGGCCGGCGATCAGTTTCTTGACCTGTTTCTGGGACTTGCCGCAGAACGAGCACTTCAATAGCTCGCCAGTGTCTCCAAATTTGGCCACGAAGGCCCTCCCTCGATGATGTGAATCAGCGAATTGGACCGGTGCGGTCCGTTAGCTGACGTGATGAAATCACATCATCGATAATGCCATACTCGAGGGCCTCTTGAGCTTCCAATACGAAGTCACGATCGGTATCTGTATGGATTCTTTCCATGCTTTGGCCGGTGTGGTTGGCCAAAATTTCCTCAAGAAGGTCACGCATCCGCAAGATTTCCTTCGCGGCGATCTCCAAGTCGGTGACTTGGCCATAGCCCACCTGGCCATATGGCTGGTGGAGAAGAACACGGCTGTGTGGAAGTGCGAGGCGCTTGCCCTTGGTGCCAGCTGCGAGCAACACGGCCGCTGCTGAAGCTGCTTGTCCGAGACAAATTGTTGCGATGTCGTTCTTAATGAACTGCATGGTGTCGTAGATGGCGAACAGCGAGTTGATGTCTCCACCGGGGCTGTTGATGTAGATGTTGATGTCGCGATCAGGGTTTTCACTCTCAAGGTGAATCAACTGCGCACAGATGAGATTCGCAATGGTGTCGTCGATCGGAGTACCGAGGAAGATGATGTTTTCCTTCAACAAACGTGAGTACAAGTCGTACACACGCTCGCCACGGCTAGTTGTCTCGGTGACATTCGGAACGTAGTAGTTCTGGAAATTCATTGCTGTGTCCCTTAATTCGTCGTGATGAAGTGAGTCGTGGTCTGGTTAGTCGTGATCGTGGTCATCATGGTCATGATCGTGGTCGTGATCGTGATCGTGATCTCCAAGAACGGTGTTCGTGTCGAGCACTGCACCATTCTGGTCTACATAACTGATGTTGTGCAGGAGCCATTCGAGTGCCTGTGACTTTGTCATCTGTGCGATGAGGTCGGTCACAGCGTCATTCTGCTCGTAGGCCTTCCGTACCTTGGCGGTCTTCTCGCCCACGCGCACGCCGATTGATTCGTACTCTGCTTCAAGATCTTCGTCTGTAACAGTGATTCCCTGTGCCACAGCGACAGCGCGCAATGCGAGGTCGATCTTGACGGCCTTTTCAGACTGGGTCTTCATGCTGGCGATGAACGAGTCGGCGTCTTGGCCGGTGGCGGAAAGCCACTGATCAAGAGCAATGCCCTGCGACTGGAACTGCTGCAAGGTGTTTTGTACTCGTGCCTGAAGGTCATTGTTGACCATTGACTCTGGAGCTTCAATCTCAACAAGCTTTTCAAGTTCGTCAGTTACACGATCGACAACAGTGCGGCGCATTTGATTCGCACGCATTTCTTCGTAGCGAGCACGAAGTGCTGCCTTCCATTCGTCAATGGTGTCGGCATCAGCGATGTTCTCGGCGACCCATGCATCGGACAGTTCTGGAATCTCGAGTGTTTGCACGCGGTTCACAGTGACAACAAAGTCAGCTTCTTCTTCTGTGCCATTCGGAACAGCAGTGAACTTCAATGTGTCGCCCTTCTTGGCGCCAGTGAGCTGATCATCAAAACCAGGAGCAACCCAGCCGCGACCTACTTCATATGTCCATTCATCAACATTGAGACCTGGCACTGGTTCGCCACCGCGAAGACCTTCAAGGTCAATCACGACATTGTCACCAACAGCAGCCGCACGATCAACGTCGGCAAGTGTTCCGAAACGACGACGCTCAGTGGTGATTGCTTCTTCCAACTCTTCGTCGGTGAGCGCAGGGTTCACCAACTCAACGCGCAAGCCTGCATAACCAGGTACTTGTATCACGGGGCGAACTTCGCATGTTGCTTCGAACTTCACAACACCGGACTCTTGTCCTTCAAGCAGATTCACATCTGGTTGAGCGACAATGTCGACCTTGTGTTCGATGACGGCTTTGCTGAGGTACTCAGGGATCGCGTCTTGCAATGCCTGTCCACGAGCAGCATCCATTCCGATGCGTGCCTCAAGTACTCGACGCGGTGCCTTGCCTGGACGGAATCCAGGAAGACGCACTTCATGTGCGATCTTGCGGAACGCGGCGTCGATGTTCTTGTCGAATTCTGACTCTTCCACCTCAATGGAGAGCTTGACCTGGTTGCCTTCGAGGGCTTCAAGAGTGCTTTTCACAGGCTTCGGAGTGTATCGGTTCGCATTCAATGCTCCCTTTCCAGCAATAATGGAGACATGACGCTTTGGAAGCCCCACGCACTCGCCGCCCCCCATGAAGGCCAGATCAACCTGCGCAATGGGGACAAGGTGCGCACCACCGTCGATGTTGATGGCGCCCCCGCAGGGACCGAAGGCAAGGTCATCTTGGCCAATGGCTTCAACTGGCTGCGCTACCGCGTTCTGTTTGTGAACGGCAATGAAATCGGCGACCTCGACCACCGCAACATTGAGCCCATTGGTCGTTCCGCAAAGCGTCTTGCGCGTCAAGCAAAGCGAGCCCGATAGGGGTTTTCGTTCTGTCTGATATCCTCGGACACTCACACCACGGGGTGTGGCGCAGTTGGTAGCGTGCCTGGTTTGGGACCAGGAGGCCGGGAGTTCGAGTCTCCCCACCCCGACCATTTGACTCAAGGAGAGCCCCATGCCGGCAGACCTCGACACAGCAAAGTACGTCTCTTTCGTGACTTACAAGAAAGATGGCACCCCCGTTGCCACTCCTGTTTGGGTAGTTCCCTTTGAAGGTGGATATGCATTCACCACGGACCCCGATGCGTACAAGGTGAAGCGCCTTCGCAATGACGCACGAGCCACTCTGACTGTCTGCGACATGCGCGGAAAGATTGCACCCAACGCCATCGTGTACAGCGGAGCTGCTCTTGTGCTCGACGAAGCCGACACGCAACGGGTTGATGCACTCATTCGAAAGAAATACAGCATCGGTTATCGAATGATTGGCGTGATGAGCGTTCTGAAGAAGATCGCAGGCAAAGGAAGCACTGCTGGAGACGCTGCCATCAAGGTCACAGTCTCTTAATCCACAAGGGTCACACCTGTATTCCCTAGAAATTTCAAGGAATCCCTAGTTTTTCCACAGGCCACGCTGTACGGTATGGGCTCATTCATTTGTCCATGGGTACAAACCGGTATCTATGGCCCTTACAAGGGAGATACCCCCATGGACATCAGTCCTGTTACTTT
>WLGW01000096.1 GCA_009703055.1 Actinomycetota bacterium | reverse complement strand
TTTCATCTCGACAGGTAGGTACCAGCGGAAGGGGTTGTGGGTCTGTTGGAGACCCAGGAAGGTACGACTATCCATGACCCTTTGACCCTAGTCCCACAAGGGTTTTCCCAACGGATTGAGATGGGCCTTCGTGGGCTAACTTGCCTCCATGACTGATTCACCATGGCAGGGCGATGCTTGTTCACTCGTCGAGGAATACCGCTCAGGCCGCAGACACCCCAAAGAAGAGATGCAGGCAACGCTGAATGCCGTAAAGGCCAGCGGGCTCAACTCAGAGTCATTCATTGATACAGATGGAGCCCTCGAACGGGCAGCGGCAGCAGACATCTCCCTTCCGTTTGGTGGAGTGCCACTCGGTATCAAGGAACTTGACCCTGTGAAGGGCTGGCCTGACACTGAAGCGTCGATGCCGTTCGCTGATCGCATTGCAACCAAAACAAGTATTCATGTGAATCGAATCACTGAACGCGGCGGCACTGTTGCATTCGGTCTCACTACTGCAAGCGAGTTTGGCGGCGTCAATGTGACACGCACAGTTCTCAATGGCGCAACACGAAACCCGTGGGACACATCACGCACACCCGGTGGTTCATCCGGTGGCAGTGCTGCAGGTGTTGCAGGTGGCTTGTACACACTTGCAACTGCAGGTGACGGCGGCGGATCCATTCGTATCCCTGCTGGCTTCACTGGTCTTGTTGGTTTGAAGGCAACCTATGGCCGCATTCCTCGTGGTCCTGGCGCAGAGTTCAGCAACCTCACCGTCACAGTTGGCTGCGTATCGCGCAGTGTTCGCGACACGGCTCGTTGGTTCGACGTGTGCAACGGCCACGATGCTCATGACCCACTCAGCCTTCCGCGTGTTGATGGCTGGGAAGCAGGTCTTGGCACCGTCAACGTCAAAGGTTTGCGCGTTGCCATCGTGAGCGATTGGGGTGGCGCCGTTGTCTCACCCGCCATGTGGAATGTCCTGTTGGAGACAGCTGACTTTCTTGTAGCGAATGCCGGGTTGAAGCGTGTTGACAATCTCGACACTTCGTTGCCTCGTATGGGTGCAGCATGGTCCATCAGTGGAATGATTGAGATTGCTCACGCACTGAAAGATCACTGGCCAGCTTGTGCAGATCAACTCACACCCGAGATGCGCTTGGGTCTCGAATACACAGCAGGCAAGTACAACGCCGAAGCACGATCACGCATTGAGGAACGCCGTGCTGCGCTGAACACACGCATGGCGCAGATTTTCCAAGATGTTGATCTCATCATCACTGCTACCAACCCCGACATTGCCTTTAACGCTGAAGGTCCGTTGCCCAGCGAGTTCGGTGGCATCAAGGCAGGCGCTGGCAACAATGGCCAACTCACATTCCCGTGCAATCTCTACGGCAACCCAGGCATCTCAGTTCCTGGTGGTTTTGTTGATGGATTGCCCGTTGGACTGCAGATCATCGGACCTCACTTCTCCGAGCCCATCTTGCTGGAACTTGCGCATCGCCTAGAGCGTGAACGCCCCTGGCCATTGATTGCCACTGGGTCTCCACTGTGAGCGCAGGTCCGATATGACTACAGGTCCTCTCACCGGCATCAAGGTCATTGATCTGTCCACGATGATTTCTGGCCCACTTGCCGGGATGATGCTTGCTGATCAAGGCGCTGAAGTCATCAAAGTTGAATCACCTGGCATGGGCGACATGATGCGCCACATTGGTACTCAGAAAAATGGCATGACTGGCATCTATGCGCTACACAATCGCGGCAAGAAGTCACTTGTTGTCGACCTCAAGCATGAGACAGGCAAAGAAGTCCTTCGCACATTGATCAAGGAATCAGATGTTCTGATTCAGAACTTTCGGCCCGGCGCAATGGAACGTTTGGGGTTCGGTTACGAAGAAGTTGCTGCCCTGAATCCTCATCTGGTCTATGTCTCTATCGCTGGTTTTGGTGAAGACGGACCAAACAGTGGCCGCCGCGTCTACGACAACGTGATTCAGGCAACCTCTGGGCTCGCGAGCGTGCAAACCGACAAAGCAACTGGCAAGCCATCGATCTATCGCACTCTCATCTGTGACAAAGTCACGGCATACACCGCTAGTCAAGCCATCACAGCTGCTCTCTTTGCTCGCGAACGTGGTGGCAGCGGACAACACATCACCTTGTCAATGCTTGACGCCGCGATTGCATTCACGTGGCCTGATTGTGCGATGGACGAAGCATTGCTTGACGACGATGTCGTTCGTCTCCCCACCATTGCGTCTAGCTACAAGGCAATCGAATTCAGTGATGGTTACGCCGTGGCGACTGTCCTCTCCGAATCAGAGTTTCGTGGATACTGCGCGGCTCTTGGCAAACCTGAACTTGCCGATGACCCACGTTTCGCCACAGTGCAGTTGCGTGGCAAGAACGACGTTGAGTATCGCGAGATCATTAGAGAACTCACATCCAAGATGACGGTCGCAGAGTTCCTGGAGGCCTCTGTGAAATACGAGGTTCCTGCTGGCGGTCTCAATGATCTGAAAACAGTGACAGAAGAACCACAAGTCATTCACAACAAAACGTTCGTTCTTCGCGACCATCCTGTTGCTGGCACCATTCGTGAAGCACGCCCTGCTCCACGCTTCAGTGCAACTCCGATTGAGCCCGGTAATCATGCCCCCGTGATGGGCGCAGATACGGATGAGATCGTGACCGCTCTTGGTTTTGATTCCACGAGCCTGCGCGAACAAGGAATTGTGAAGTAACTACTTCGAGAGTGCGCGACCGACGATCTCTTTCATGATCTCAGTCGTACCGCCGTAAATCGTTTGAATGCGGCTGTCGGCCCATGCCCGAGCGATGGGGTACTCCAACATGTAGCCATACCCACCATGCAGTTGTAGACAGCGATCGACCACTTTGTTTTGCAACTCTGTAGTGATGTACTTCGCAGCCGCAGCTTGTTCTGCTGTCAGCTTGCCTTCACAGTGCAGTTCCAAACAGCGGTCAACATAGGCCTGCGCCATTTGTGTTTCCGTATGAAGTTCTGCGAGAAGAAACTTTGAGTTCTGGAAACTAGCAATGGACTGACCAAATGCTTTGCGCTCCTTGGTGTACTCAAGCGTCCAACGTATTGCAGCTCTTGCAACAGCAACTGCACCCAACGCCATTCCGAAACGCTCTTGCGCAAGATTGGTCATGAGATATGTAAAGCCCATGCCAGGCTCACCCAAAATGTTTTCTGCAGGTACTTCGACATTGTCAAAAAACAATTCAGCAGTGTCTTGTGCATGCATACCCAACTTGTTGAGATTGCGTCCTCGCTCGAATCCCTTCATGCCACGTTCAAGGACAACAAGCGAGATGCCACGATGACCAGCATCAGGATCTGTGCGACAAACGGTCAAGACCAAATCGGCATTAATTCCATTGGTGATGAACGTCTTTGCACCATTCACCACATATGTGTCTCCGTGCTTCACGGCTGAGGTCTTCACTCCTGCCATGTCACTGCCTGCATTTGGTTCAGTAATGCCAATAGCAGTGATGTATTCACCCGTCACCATCTTGGGCAACCAACGAGACTTCTGTTCATCTGTTGCGAGAGATAAGTAGTACGGCAACACAATGTCGTTATGCAGTGTCATGCCATTGGCACTACCAATGACACCTGCATCAGATACTTCTTCTTGCATCACTGCACCGAAGTGATAGTCGTCGGTGCCACCACCGCCGTACTGCTCTGGCACGTGATAGCCGAGGAAGCCATGCTTGCCTGCTTCAAGCCAGATCTCACGTGGAGCAATTCCGTCCGCTTCCCACTGCTCGTGGTTCGGCACTACTTCATTGTCTAGCCATTGGCGAAAGACGGCACGAAACTGTTCGTGATCAGCGTTGTATACGGTGCGCTCGAAGAAATCCATGCTCCGTACGCTAGGCGTTCGCAGGCGATTACAGTGAAGCGCATGAGCGCACTTTCCATGTCAACAACAGAGAGGGAGCAATTCCTCGCCGACTTCCATGTGGGAATTCTCTCAATCGAGCGCGAGGATGGCCCGCCGCTCACCGTGCCCATTTGGTACATGTACGAGCCCGGCGGTGAATTGTGGTTCCTCACAGAGCCCGACTCGCTCAAAGGCCGTCTCCTAAAGAAATCAATGCGGTTCAGCTTGTGTGCGCAATCGGAATCTCTTCCCTACAAGTACGTCACCATTGAAGGAACAGCCACAATCTCTGAAGCCGATAAAGAACTTCATAGCCGCCCCATGGCTCAGCGCTATCTCGGTATCACAGAAGGCAATAAGTACGCCGACAGAGGGTCAGACTCCAATTCAGTGCGCGTGTCCACACGACCTGAGCGTTGGTTCTCTGTCGACTACTCGAAGTTCTAAGCGAGAACTGCACGGGCCACAAGGTCCGTACCGAAAGCAGTGAGAATTGCCAAGTACAGCAACCCCGTTGCTGCCATCACTGCTGAGTAAAACTTCTCTTTCAACGCTGCACGCGTGACTTCAGTAAGCACCACGGTGGAAATCGCACATGCGATCCAGAACCACCCCAACATGCCACCCCAACCATCATCAACA
>WLGW01000095.1 GCA_009703055.1 Actinomycetota bacterium | reverse complement strand
CTGCTTCGTAGCTAAGCGTGAACGGGAAATTGCCGCCATTTGCCTGCGCCTTCAAGATGTCGAAGGGTCCGTTGAGAAATTTGTCTTTACGCCAGCCGAGTTCGTTGTCAGCATGAACAATGAACTGGTGAGGGACAACACCAAAGGCAAGGAACATCGTGAAAAACACGTAGGTGCTGCCCAAAATGGCCTCACCCCAGGTGGTTTTCTTGTCGACGGGACGCCGTTTTCCGAAAGGAATTACAACAAGAGACATCGCTGTGGTGAGCAGCAATGAAAACAAGAAAGCCTGGTTAACTCCGGGCCATTTGAGGATGTCAATCGCGAGCATGGACTCTTCTTCTTCTCCGGTCCTAGGTGACGGTGTGGTCCTGGGGCAGGTGCCTAAGCACTTAGAACACTAGCCAGCAGGCGGGCTCCTAGACCCAATTCGTTGGGTACAACTTTGGTCACTCACCCCAGCCCCTCCCGGTAAGGACGGTTGTGCTTTTGTGCGAAAACATTGTGCTTTTGTGCAGTCATCTTCTGTCTCGACAAGGGCGACCCCCCGTCCTGGTCCGAAGGAGGGTCCCCGAGGGCTCTCCCCAAAACCTTGCTCAGATAATTGCTGTCGGGGGTGCAATTTTGTCTATCGTGGAGAGGTCAGGCGCCGTAAAAGGTGGGTAATCCGCCCACTCAAGGCACCTGAGCAGGTCTTCCGAGAGGTAAGTGCAGTGACCGAGATCCCCGAGCACCTTCTGAATCGTTCCAAAGCACGCCGTGCGGCTGCTTCTGGCGAGTCCACTGGCGATGCCAGCCCGGCCGTTGCTGCATCAGCAACCCCGGCAGCAGCAGCACCAGCAAAGAAAAACGTCGCTCCAGCGCCAAAAGCAGCCGTCCCCGACCCTGTGTACGTCGCCGCTGCAAAGAACCGTCGCAAGATTCCATTCTGGGCAATGTCTGCCCTCGCCTTGTTGCCTATCTGGGCATTGATTTACTTCGTGGCAGTTGTGCCTGAAGAAAAAGTTGTTGAGGGCCCCACCGCAATTGGAACTGCCGTGTACTCAAGTTGTGCGGGTTGCCACGGTGCCAACGGTGCCGGTGGTGCCGGACAAGTTCTCTACGAAGGCAACGCAATCAAGACTTTCCCTCACATCGAGGACATGTTGAACTTCGTCTACGCAGGTAGCCAGAAGTATGTCGCTGCTGGGCTTGCGACATACGGCGATCCGAACCGCGAAGGTGGAGCACACAAGCCTCTTGGCTACAACGGCAACCCCATGCCACAGCAGGGCGAAAAGGCCGGTGGCGGTTTGAACGAGGCACAGATTCTCGCTGTTGTCTGCCACATTCGTTACGACCTCGCAGGTGCAGATCCGAAGAGCGAAGAGTGGGCTGCTGAATACGAAGCATGGTGCTCACCAGATTCTGAGATCTACAAGGCACTTGAATCCGGCAGCACAAGCTTTGACACCATCGACAAAGATTTCTCCATGTTGGATCCAAAGCCAATCGCAGTGGGCACAGAACCACGCCTTGGCACTTCACGGAAGTAGTTCATCGCGCGATTGCGCGTTGACAGTTTCGTTGCTTTTATTTACAGGCCACTGACACAACGTTGTCAGTGGTGAGATTCACGATTGACGAACTTGCGTCATGTGGAAACTGCGTAATGAAATCACGAAGTGATGTCGTGTCTGTTTTCTCACAGATGCGCTTCACAGGTGTTGCCAACTTGACGATCCAACCGTTGCGAAGAATTCCTTCATCACCATTTGATTGCATGTCAACAAGTCCGGGCAGTGTGAGTCTTTCCATCCCGGCAACTTTGTCTGCGGGTACAAGTGCAAACCAGATCACTGCGTCGCCCAACATGTCGGCGAGCAGCACACAAGCATTGGGTGTTGTGAAGTCTTCACATTTCGCCATCGCGTCGTAGTCATCAACCAGAGTTCCTTCTGGAATTGTCAGAACACGCGTGTCATCAAGCGAGAGCTGTGCCACTGCACCACTCGTCACTCCGTCTTGTTTCCAATTCGCATCGACAGTCACGGTGTTGACGCTTGCAACAAGATCTACCGTGTGTCGCACATCAGTCGCTACTGATACTGCGTTGTTGTTCAGCGATGAGTACACACCGTTACCAAGCAAAACAATTGCGAATGCTGCAGCAATAGCAAGCGGTACACGTCGGTTCAACGTGTGAATCCCTTCAGTGCAGATGCAACACGATCTGCAAGTTCATTCATGACGTCGTCCGTATGAGCAAGGCCAACAAAGAGAGCTTCATACGCTCCAGGAGCAATAGCGATTCCGCCACTGAGCAACGCATGGAAGAACTGTGCGTACAACTTCTCGTCAGTAGTTTTCGCTTCATCAAAGTTTGTTGGAGCATCCGTCAGTGCATCACCAAAGTGCATTCCGACCAAAGTTCCGACAACGGGGAACTGCGCACGAATTCCTACTGAAGAACATGCATCACGAAGAAGCGCAGACAACGTACGCGCGCGTGCAAGTAGTTCCATATACACATCTGCGTTGAGTTCGTTCAATGCCGCGAGACCTGCAGCTGTTGCCAACGGATTACCTGCAAGCGTTCCTGCGTGGAACACACTGCCCAAAGGCGTGAGATTTTCCATGACATCGCGACGTCCGCCGACAGCACCAATGGGTAACCCGCCACCGATGACCTTGCCAAAGCACGTGAGGTCTGGACGAACATCAAACTTCGCTTGCGCGCCGCCGGTCCCTAAACGGAAACCTGTAATGACTTCGTCAAACACCAAGAGTGCTCCAACACGATCACACTCTGCGCGTAAACCTTCGAGGAAACCTTTTGCAGGAGCAACAACGCCCATGTTTGCGGCCACTGGCTCAACAAACACAGCAGCAACATCGTCATCAAGAGTTGGCACCACGTTGTACGGAACAACCCACGTGTTGGCAACTGCCTCTTCAGGAACACCGGCGGTGCCAGGAAGACCCAATGTTGCAAGTCCACTGCCACCTGCAGCAAGCAATGCGTCTGTTGCACCATGGAAGTTGCCATTGAACGTGACAATTCGTTTTCGACCCGTCGTGCCACGCGCTAATCGCACTGCGGTGCTTGTTGCCTCTGTTCCGCTGTTCATGAAGCGAACGCGCTCACATGATGGAACGCGCTCACTGATTGCTTCTGCCAACTTCATCTCACGCGGTGTTGGTGCACCATATGACGTGCCATCACCGGCGGCAGCGCGAATTGCTTCCGTGACCTTCGGATGAGCGTGCCCAAGAATGATTGCGCCATAACTCTGCACGAGATCAATCAGGTCGTTACCTTCAACATCCCACACGCGGGCACCTTCAGCACGCGAGACGATGTACGGGTTCCCGCCCACTGACTTGAATGCGCGAATGGATGAATTCACTCCGCCAGGAATTGCCTTTGCTGAACGCTGAAACACTTCTTCGTTTGAAGGAAGTCCTGCGCCTTTGCACACTGTTGCAACACAGCCAGCCGCCTCACAACGAATGGGATCACAAAATGGGATGGTGCCCGTCATAGGAACTCCTACTTAGATGCGTACTCTGCGAACCAACGCGTGAGATACGTGAGAATGATGTCAGCGCCAGCGCGCTTGATGGACGTGAGATGTTCGAGAGCAACTGCATCGTGATCGATCCATCCACGTTCTGCTGCAGCTTTGATCATGCTGTATTCACCACTGACGTGATACGCCGCCACCGGAGTGTCAACAGATGCGCGCACTTGGCCAATTACATCGAGGTACGACAATGCGGGCTTCACCATGACGATGTCTGCGCCTTGTTCAATATCTTCGAAGACTTCACGCATCGATT
Organism: Actinomycetota bacterium; assembly: GCA_009703055.1. Taxonomy (GTDB): domain Bacteria; phylum Actinomycetota; class Acidimicrobiia; order Acidimicrobiales; family Ilumatobacteraceae; genus UBA2093. The sequence continues at coordinate 783 of WLGW01000095.1, read as the reverse complement.
CGCGCGCGTTACGCCAATCTTGTTGATAGCCCTTGCGATGTCCGCCTCCGGCAATCTGCACATCAACAGCGTCACGGAAAGGCCCGTATAAAGCTGATGCATACTTTGCTGAATACGCCATGATGGCGACATTCTGGAAACCTGCATCGTCAAGCGCAGAACGAATCGCACCGACTTGACCATCCATCATTCCGCTTGGTGCAACAACATGTGCACCTGCAGTTGCCTGAGCAATTGCAGCCTTGCAATAAATCTCAATCGTTGCGTCGTTGTCGACATCACCGTCGGCGCCCACGATTCCGCAATGACCATGCGATGTGTATTCATCAACGCATAGGTCCGCCATGATCACCATGTCGTCACCCACAGCTTCACGCAATGCACGAAGAGCGACCTGTGCGATGCCCTTCGGATCAAAGGCGCCAGAGCCAATCTCATCTTTTGATGCAGGAACACCAAAGAGAATGACTGCCTTCACGCCTAGGTCACGAAGACCCTTCACTTCTTCAACGAGAGAGGCGACAGTGTGTTGCACCACGCCCGGCAACGACAAAATGGGCTGAGGCTCAGTAATGCCCTCACGAACAAACAAAGGCGCCACGAGGTCGGACACATGCAACCTGGTCTCGGCTACGAGCTCTCGCATTGCCTGAGAAGTGCGAAGACGGCGGGGGCGTGAAACGGGGAAGGTCACGCTCTGATGCTATTGGCATCCAAGCCCAGCCCGACCTGCAGAGCCGGCGAAGTGGCCCTATTCAGCGTCGAGAAGTCGCTCTGTGGTCT
>WLGW01000094.1 GCA_009703055.1 Actinomycetota bacterium | reverse complement strand
GGCTCAGATGGTGGGCTCGTTGCCTCCCGCCCTACGCTCTAGGGGTGCCTATTCAGCCGTCATCCACGCACGACGTATCCGAAGCTCTTGCTGCCAATGGATACCTTGCCGACGAGGGCCTTGCGACCGCAGTCTTTCTATCTTTGTCGCTTGGACGTCCGCTCTTCCTTGAGGGTGAAGCCGGCGTTGGCAAGACCGAGCTAGCCAAAACAATCGCACGCTGGCAAGACGCCGAACTCATTCGTTTGCAGTGCTACGAAGGCATCGATGCATCGCAGGCCGTGTACGACTGGGACTACTCGCGTCAGCTGTTGCATCTTCGTGCCGCTGAAGCAAGTGGTGAAGCAAGCCGCACTGGCACCGAGGCCTTGGAAGGCCAACTGTACGACGAGCGCTTTTTGTTGAAGCGCGCCATCCTTCGCGCAATTGATCAAGCAGATGGCAAGCGCCCCGTGTTGCTCATTGACGAAATCGACCGTGCCGATGATGAGTTCGAGGCGTACCTTCTCGAAGTTCTCTCCGACTTTCAAGTCACTGTTCCTGAAATTGGAACATTCAAAGCGGCTACTCCGCCCATCGTGATTCTCACCTCGAACCGCACTCGCGATGTTCACGATGCACTCAAGCGTCGTTGTTTGTATCACTGGGTTGAGCACCCCACCTTTGATCGTGAAGTTGCGATTGTGCAACTACGCGTTCCCGAAGCCGGCGATGTTCTTGCTCGTCAAGTGGCGGGTGCTGTTGAAGCACTGCGCGGCATCAGCCTGTACAAGCCACCCGGAGTTGCAGAGACAATCGACTGGGCTACTGCACTTGGTCGTCTTGGTGTCACACAGATTGATGAAACGGTCGTGGAACAAACTCTCGGCACCGTGCTGAAGTACCGCGAAGACCAGAGCCGTGTTCGCGATCATGGCATCGGCGCGATAGTGCAGCAAGCCTTCGACCGCGGCCTCCTTCACGGATAATCATGTCCCACACGGTCGAATCATCTGCCGACCAACTTGCCGTTGGGTTCGCGCGTGTTTTGCGCTCGCTTGAAATCCCAGCACCGCTTGACTCTGTTCTGACATTCATGAACGCACTCGCGCTAGTCGGCGTGACTGATCGATCCGCTGTGTACTGGGCTGGCCGTTCCACGTTGGTGCGACGTCCCGAAGATATTTCTGCCTACGACAAAGCATTCGCAGTTTTTTGGGAGCATCGCGAAAGCGTCGCAATGCCCGAAGAAGAGACGCAGAGCGTGACTGTTGCGCTTGACACGGAAGAAGAAGGTTCTGAAGGTGGAGAAGCTGATGCTTCAGACGAGCCCACCATCACCGTGCGATTCTCAGGTGTTGAAACATTGCGCGAGAAAGACTTCGCTGACTACAGCGATGACGAGATGCGTCAAGCACAACAGTTCATGGAGACACTGCGCGTTGCAGGAACTCCACGCCCGTCACTTCGCACAGTGCCCACTCGCTTTCGTGGTCGTCGCCCTGACATGCGCCGCACCGTGCGTGCATCGCTTGCTGCTGCCGGCGAGCCAATGCGCCGCCACTGGACAACACCCGGCACCAAGCCACGCCGCATTGTGTTCCTCCTCGATGTCAGCGGCTCGATGGAGCCCTACGCGCGCGCACTCGTCCGGTTCGTGCATGCGGGTGTTGCGGGCCGTCAACGTGTCGAAGCCTTCACACTCGGCACCCGACTCACTCGCGTCACTCGTGAACTCTCGAGCAAAGACCCGGACCGTGCGTTGCGCGCCACGGGCGAGCAAGTGCACGACTGGAGCGGTGGTACTCGTCTCGGCGAGACAATGCGCCTCTTCAATGATCAGTGGGGCGTGCGTGGCATGGCCCGTGGTGCCATCGTCGTGATTTTGTCCGATGGCTGGGACCGCGGAGACCCTGAAGTTCTCGCCGAGCAGATGGCACGGCTGCAACGCGTTGCGTTTCGGGTGGTGTGGGTGAATCCACTGAAGGTCACGCCCGGATACGCACCTCTTGCACGGGGAATGGCTGCGGCACTCCCCTTTGTTGACAACTTTGTTGAGGGGCACTCTCTTGATGCCCTCGAACATCTCACTAGGGTGATTAATCATGCGTGATCTACTTGACGACATCGACCGTTGGCGCGCAGCCGGCAAGCGCATCGCTCTTGCTCGCGTTGTTGACATTCAAGGCTCTGGCCCACGCGGCGCAGGTGCCGCAATGGCTGTGAACGAAGATGGCGAAGTCATTGGTTCCGTGAGTGGTGGATGCGTGGAAAGCGCTGTCGTCACCGAAGCACTTGCGATTCTCTCTGGCGAACAGCCAAGCCGTGTTGTCACATTCGGTTACTCCGATGACGATGCATTTGCAGTCGGCCTCACATGTGGCGGCATCATTCACTTGTTCATTCAGCCTCTTGAGTGGTGACATGAGCCCATACGAAATCTTCTCTTCGCACGTCCGCGACAATTCACCCGTCGCACTTGCCACCATCATCGAAGGTCCAAACGTCGGTGCCCTTCTCGTTGTCACGCCACAAGGAGTTGCGGGCGGCACACTCGGTAATTCTGAAATTGATCGTGTTGTTTCTCGCGACACGATGGGTGAACTCGAAGCAGGTCGCACCATCGTTCGCCATTACGGACCAGAGGGTCAGTCGACTCCGGAAGATCTCATTGATACCGACACCGTTCGTGTGTTCATTGAAAGTTTTTCTCCACCGCCACTGATGTGGATCTTTGGTGCTGTTGACTTCACCGCCGCACTCGCACGTGTTGCAAAAATTCTTGGCTACCACGTGACTGTGTGTGATGCTCGCGAGATCTTCGCAACACGTCGCCGCTTTCCCATGGCTGACGAGGTGCGCGTGACATGGCCGACGCCAATGTTCGAAGAACGCGGTGATCGCCTCGGACCTCGCGATGCAGTGTGCATTCTCACGCACGACCCAAAGTTTGATGTTCCCGCCATTGAAGGTGCTCTCGCCACCAAAGTGGGCTACATCGGCGTCATGGGTAGTCGCAAGACTCATGAAAAGCGTCTAGAGCGCCTTGCTGACGTCGGCATCACTTCGGCAGAACAACTCTCTCGTGTTCATTCACCGATTGGTCTCGACCTCGGTGGACGCACACCCGAAGAAACTGCAATCTCCATCGTGGGCGAAATCATTTCGTCACGCACCGGACGTGAAGCACGTTCACTCGGTGCCACCGACGGCCCGATTCATTAACTGCCTGACGACACCGTCACAACAGAAGCCACTTACTTACAAACGGTACGTAGCGATAAGGCTGGGGTTTGTCCAGATAACACGCTTCGCTTGTTCTTCCGACATCATCTTGAGACGAACAGTCTTGCGGTTGAACGGTGCGTGAATCATCGCGTTGCCGACACCAAGGTACATATGTATGTGAGTTCCCTCACCAACAATGTTTCCGACGATTGCATCTTTACGATCAACTCGCATGTGGTGATCCATTTGCGAAACGGACTGTCGCGGCAAGTCAACACCTGCTGTGCGCCACGCGTACCACATGAGTCCTGAGCAATCCATAAAGACGTATGGATACTCTTTGCCTTCGAGGTACGGAACATCAAGTTGAGTAATCGCGGCGAGTACAGCAATTTGATGCGCGCGAGGAGCACGAGACCATGCCTTATCCAGAGCAACTGCATCGATGCGTAACTTTGCTGCCACTGCATCAGAAACTTCTTTGCGAGCTGCAAGGTATTGCGGGTCGCTGATGTTTTCAGTGCGCTGGATGAAATGCAATGCCGAGACCGCTTGCATTGATATCGGGTTGCGCATTCTCATTTTCTCGCCAGGCATCTGGAGCCTGTCAGCGCCCTTTGATGCGCCGGGCGCTCCATCAACAGCAAAGGCTCCTGCCGGCTGGGTCACAACAGCCACAATTGCCAGTGCAGCAAGTGCACGACGGGCTGTGGCAGCGCGGAACATTTAAGGCAGGCTATTACTTATGTACCTCCCCCGCCGAACGCCTCTTGGGGTCCTTTTGGCAGCAGGTGCCGGCTCACGCTTCACTGGCGCCCACCACAAGCTTCTTGCTCCCCTGAAAGGCGCTCCAGTGGTCTCCTACGCCGTGTCGTCCATGCTTTCGGCTGGTTTTGAGGAGTGCATTGCAGTGACTGGCTCCGTGGCTCTGACGGGCCTTCTCGATGGCGTCACTGAGGTCCATAATCCCGATTGGACCACAGGTCAGCGCAGTTCTGTCTTGGCCGCCATTGACTACGCCCACACCCATGGCTACGAATCGATCGTGGTGGGGCTTGGCGATCAACCTTTCATCGAGGCCGACGCCTGGCACGCGGTGGCTGATGCCGACGCCCCCATTGCCATTGCTACCTATGACGGCGTTCGAGGAAATCCTGTGAAACTCTCATCTTCTGTGTGGGACCTCTTTCGTTCCACAGAAGGCGACCCTGATGCAGGTGCTCGCGCACTGATTCACCTGCACCCTGAACTAGTTCGGGAAGTAGCCTGCAAAGGCAATTCTGCAGACATTGACACCACGGAGGACCTTTCCAAATGGATCTGAACCACGCATTCACCGTTGAAGTACCCGTGGAAGATGCATGGCGCATCCTCACCGACGTCGAGCGCATCGCGCCATGCCTTCCT
>WLGW01000093.1 GCA_009703055.1 Actinomycetota bacterium | reverse complement strand
TCTTACTGGCCGATGGGTCACAGTTGTGCCCGATCGTGCCAATCGCAGTACCGACTTTGCGCCGCGCGCACCCCAAGTGGAAAGCGGCCCCGAGCACGAGTGCCCCTTCTGCCCCGAATACTCAGACCCTGACCCTGCTTTGATCGAAAATGCAGATGCGTCTGGCACATGGCAAAGCCGTGTCGTCGCGAACCGTTTCCCTGCATTCGTCGGCGATGAATCACTCGCCGTGCGCAACCTTGGTCCGGTGCACGTGATGGCGGAAGCAAGTGGCACTCACGAAGTGTTCGTCTTCTCCCCTGATCACACCAATCGTCTCGACATGTTCTCCGATGAGAAGATTCGTGAATTGATGTTGACTCTTCGCAGTCGCTTCATTGCGCACAAGAACACGCCCAACATTCGCTACACACAAGCCATCGTGAACCACGGACGTGAAGCCGGTGCATCGTTGTCGCATCCTCACGGACAGCTCCTTGGTCTCCCATTTGTTCCGGGCGAAATTCTTGAAGAAGAGCGTGCGTTCGAACGCTTCAAGGGTGGCTGCATCGTGTGCACCACTGCCGAAGCAGAGTCTCACAGCGAGCGTTTCGTTCTCGACAACGAACATGCTGTTGTTGTTTGCCCGTTTTGGAGTTCTAGCCCATACGAATTGTTGATCATGCCGAAGGACCACCATCGTCATCTTCCAGATTCGACAGAAGACGAACTCACTTCAGTGGGTATTGCAATTCGTGATGCGCTTGCACATCTCGTTTCACGCCTTGGCGACATCGCATTCAACTTGGTCTTCCACACTGCCCCATCGCACCACGAAGGCATGTACCACTGGCACGTGCACCTTTGGCCGAAACTCACCACCGCTGCAGGTTTTGAGCGCGGTACTGGCGTGATGATCAACATCATGCCTCCCGAGACTGCCGCGGCAGAACTGCGCAACGTCGCAGTGCAGGCATAACGCGGTGAGCATTCGCGTTTCCATCGACATCGCAGCACCCGTACAAAAGGTGTGGGACATTGTTGAACCCATTGAGCGCCACATCGACTGGATGGCCGATGCTGTGGCGATTCGTTTTCAAACGGAGCAAACACGCGGCACAGGAACCAAGTTCTTCTGCGACACCAAAGTGGGTCCCATCAAACTTGTCGATGTGATGACCATCACCGCATGGGAGCCCGGCAAAGTCATGGGTGTAACCCACACTGGTGTCGTCACCGGCACAGGCGAATTCACCCTTGAAGCCATTGATGCTTCGAACACTCGATTTACGTGGACAGAAAAGCTCATATTTCCGTGGTGGCTCGGAGGTCCTCTCGGTGCTTTAGTTGGCGGCCAGATCGTGATGAAGGCAATCTGGCGTCGCAACCTGCGCAAGCTGAAAAAACTCGTCGAAGCCGCTTAAGACTTTTCTTATACGAACAAGCGAATCAGCGCTGTGGTGCCAACACCCGCGATGATGATGACCACAAATGGCAACTTGCGCCATGTGGCAATGACAGCCACGGCTAAGCCAGCAGCACGCGCGTCGACACCCAATTCCTGACCCACTGTAAACGTGTCTTTTGCAATGAGGCCCGCCAGCAATGCTGCAGGAATCAACAAGAGGCAACGCTCTAACACCGGCGGCATGACCCAATGACCGATGATGACACTGCCCAGCAACTTCAAGAAGTACGCCGCTGCTGCAAGGCTCAGGATGAGTGTCCACGTCACGATGCTGTCTCATTCTCTTGAGACTGTGGCGCGAGGCCAAACAACATGCCAAATGCCGATACCAAAATGGGTAAACCGATGGGCATGAACGGCGCTAACGCCACTGCGGCAATTGCACCAAAGATCGCAGCGCGGCGTCCTTGCTTCGTGCGCAGATGAGACGCCACCATTGCGGTGAACATCACAGGGAACGCAACGTCTAAACCGAAATCACTGGGGTTGATACTCGAACCCAATAGTGCGCCCAACAACGTGCCCAGGTTCCAGCACGCATACAAGATCGCACCCGAAATCCAGAAGGCAGTGCGACGAGTTGCAGGATCTGTTTCTGCAGAAACAACAGCTGTTGTTTCATCAATCACCCACTGCGCACCAAGAAGCCGTGACGGCAGAGAACCACCGCGCAACACCGGAGCCATCGCCAACCCGTACACCGCATTACGACCAGCAAGAAGCACTGCCCCACCGAATGCACTTGCAGGACTTCCTCCTGTTGCAATCACACTCACAGCAGACATCTGGGAAGCACCCGTAAAGATCAGCAATGACATCGCACACGATTGCAGAACACTCGCACCAGCCGATACCGCAAGCACGCCAAATGACAAACCAAAGATGATGAACGCAATACCAATCATCAGTGATGCAGAAATGAATCGACGCGCGTGAGGTGCGCGGAAATGATGCATGGGTTAGCGACCTGTAAAGGTTGCCTTGCCCGGGCCGTTCTCAAGGAAGCTCTTCACACCAATTTGGCTGTCTTCCGTGCGGAATACTTCTTCGAACGAAACGAGTTCTCCGGCAAGACCAGTTGCAATGTCGGTTTCAATTCCTTCATTCACCACGCGCTTAATGATGCGTGCAGCAACAGAGGCTCCTGACGAGATAGATCCGGCGAGTTCCAGTGCCCGAGCCATAAGTGCTTCTGGTTCCACCACTTCGTCAGCAAGACCAATACGCAATGCTTCATCAGACTTCACTTGGCGACCAGTCACCATGAGTTCTTTTGCGCGGCTGGCACCGACAACCCGCGGGAGGCGTTGCGTGCCACCACCGCCAGGGATGATGCCCAACAAGATTTCTGGCTGGCCAAACACTGCCTTTGTTGATGCAATACGATAGTCACACGCAAGTGCGAGTTCACACCCACCACCCAATGCGTAACCACTAATGGCGGCGATCACCATGGCGGGAATGTCGGCAACGGCATTGAGAGCAGCATGGAATGCAGCCCCGATAACGCGTGCGTCATCGGCACCACCGAACTGTGAGATATCTGCACCAGCAGCAAACAAACGATCACCACCAGTGATGACAACTGCTCCGGCAGGAGTTGTCGTGAGTTCTTGCGCAACTTCCAGCAAGCGACCCAGCAACTGTGTGGACAACGCATTGACCTTCGGCGAGTTCAACGTGACAACAGCAGTGCCGTTCTCCAAACGCTCGAGCAAAACAAGATCTTGATTCGACATATCTATGCCCCCACACCCTTCAACATTTCATCGGCCGCCGACCAAGGGTCGATTGTGCGACCAAGAACTCCATCTTGCAGTGATTCCCATTGGTCGCCTGTGCAAATTTCACGTGCACGAAGTTCCAAACGACGCGCAACGATTTCGCGCAGTTCTTCACGCAATCGGAAGTCACGACGCTTCTGCAATTCACCACTTGTTTCAATGATGGAGCGATGCTCAACAATGGCATCCCACAATTGCGTGACACCTTCACCCGTGTTGCCGACGGTGGCAATGATGGGTGGGCGCCATGCGTCGTGGGCAAGGTCACTCAGTTCCAACATCTGCTCAATATCGCGACGTGTTTCTTCCACGCCTTTACGGTCTGCTTTGTTGATGACAAAGATGTCCGCAATTTCCATGAGGCCGGCTTTGTTGGCCTGTACAGAGTCACCCCAGCCGGGGTTCAACACAACAACGGTGGTGTCTGCCTTGCCGGCGATTTCTACTTCCACCTGACCCACACCCACGGTCTCCACAAGAATCCACTTGCGACCAACGGCATCAAGCATGCGAATGGCTTCGGGTGTCGACAACGACAAACCACCCAAGTGACCGCGCGTGGCCATTGAACGAATAAAGACACCAGGGTCAGTTGCATGGTCTTGCATGCGCACACGGTCACCCAAAATGGCGCCACCGGTAAATGGTGACGACGGGTCAATTGCGAGAACTGCAATCTCTAACTGCATCGACCGCAAGTGCTTGATGACTGCACTCGTCAGTGTGCTCTTGCCAGCGCCAGGTGCGCCCGTGATTCCCACTGTGTAACCCTGGCCGCCACGCTTGTACGCCATGCGACCCACTTCACGAGCGACAACATCGCCTCGTTCCAGAAGAGACAGCACTCGTGCCAACGCAGCACGATCCCCCGCGCATGCAGCGTCAAAGAGTTCAGTAGGGCTGAGATTGCGGCGGCTCATTTAGGCGACCTGAACAACCTCGGTCACGCCATCGATGCGATCTTTCATGATGCGCTCGATTCCGGCCTTGAGTGTTTGATCAGACGCAGGACACGTCGTGCAGGCGCCGGTGAGAGTCACCGACACAATGCCCGAGGATTCATCTACTTCGCGAAGGATGATGTCGCCACCGTCGGCCTGCAGAGCGGGCCTGATGACTTCAATTGTCTCTTCGACTTGCTGACGCATTGTCATGTCGTCCTCCAATACCAGTAAGACGATACCCACCTGGGAGCCCTGCTCGCCTAACCTCGGGAACATGTTGGCGCATCAAGGTGGATGGGACGAGTTCCTCTATGCAGCGGTCCCCATTGGGATCATTTTTGCCCTGTTGCGCCTTGCCACCACTCGGGCCAGGAAACTGCCACCGCCCGAGGACTCGGCATCGGAAACTACGCCGTCAGACGTTTCCGAGTAATCGACGCTCCCAGCGAGGCCAATC
>WLGW01000092.1 GCA_009703055.1 Actinomycetota bacterium | reverse complement strand
TCACAGTGGTGGAGACGATGGGAATCGAACCCACGACCTCCTGCTTGCAAAGCAGGCGCTCTACCAATTGAGCTACGTCCCCGAAGGAAGGAAAAGACTATCGGCGGACCACGCAGACCACCACAAGGGCCCGTGAAACCCGTGTGGGAGCCATAAAGCACCCCGTTATCCACAGGCCACGGGGGTACCCTTATCGCATGGCAGGCGAGCTCATTTATGCATTCAGAATCATGCGCTTGCCGTTGCTCGACGCCGGCGGTGCAGCAATTGGCCGAATTGACGACATTGTCGTTGTTCCTGGCCGTTTGGGTGATGCCCCCCGCGTGACCGGTTTTGTGGCTACCAGCCAGCGACGCCGCATTTTCGTGAACGCGAATCGCGTGATTTCCCTTGATACAGAAGGCGCTCGCCTGCGCAGTTGGGACGTGGACCTCAACCCCTTCAAGACCCGCGACGGTGAACACCTGCTCCAGGCCCACATCATTGACAAGCGCGTTAATGGCGAGACCGTCAGCGATGTGGCCCTGCGCCCCACCGTGAATGCCCGCGAGACCGGTTGGGAAGTTGCCAAGGTGCGCCTCACTCGCAGCGGACTCTTTGGTCGTCGCAACACCTATCGCTTGGTGGAATGGAACGAAGTGGGCGGACTCTTTGCTGCCGCCACTGAAATGGCTGCCGAAGCTGCACGTTTACGCGACATGCACCCAAGCGACGTGGCCGGCGTTGTTCGCGCACTCCCCCTTGCTCAGCGTCAACTGTTGGCAAAGGAAATGGACGACGATCGTCTTGCCGACCTCTTGGAAGAGTTGCCCGAGCAAGAGCAGCTCGCACTGATTTCGAACCTTGATCTTGATCGCGTCATTGACGTGTTGGAAGAGATGGAATTCGACGACCTTGCCGACCTTCTTGCAGAAATGCCTGCACAGCGTCGTGCTGAAGTGTTGGAAGCAATGGACGATGAAGACGCCGATGTTGTTCGTTCACTTCTTTCGTATGCACCAGGCACTGCTGGTGCGTTGATGACACCAGAAATCATCATAATGAGCAGCAATGCCACTGTGGCCGAAGCATTGGCGCAAGTACGTGACCCTGAATGGCTTGTCTCGATTGCTGCACAGGTGTTTGTTGTGCAGCCACCACTTCGCGCACCAACGGGCACGTACCTTGGTGTTGTGCACGTGCAGCGTTTGCTTCGTGAACCACCCAGCACAGAACTTGCACGGTGTCTTGCAAAAGAGCCAACGGTGTCGGCAAACATGTCCGACCGTGAAGTTGCTGAGTTCCTCGCTTCGTACAACTTGTTAGCTGTGGGTGTCTGCGATGAAGCAGGCCACCTTCTTGGCGCCATCACTGTGGACGACGTTCTCGACCGCATGTTGCCCGCCGACTGGAGGCAGCGTCGACGTCAGGCAGCGCAACCATGAAGCGCCGTAATGATCTCACCACCCCACGCCAGCGCCGTCGTGTTGGCATTCACTACGACACCGATGCATTCGGTCAGTTCAGTGAAGCAATCGCACGTTTCCTCGGAACCGCGCGCTACCTCGTTATTCAGTCGATCATCGTCATCGTCTGGGTTGTGGTCAACGTGCTCAACATCGCACCGTTCGACGACTATCCGTTCATCTTCCTCACGCTCATCTTGTCGTTGCAGGCGTCATACGCTGCACCGCTGATTCTTCTTGCACAGAATCGTCAAGAGGATCGCGAGCGTGAGCAAGTGGAACGCGATCGTGAAATGGCAATGCGCACACAAGCCGATACCGAGTACTTGGCACGCGAACTTGCCGGTGTCCGTTTGGCCTTGGCCGACATCGTGACCACTGCAGACTTGCGTGATCACCTCGAGGCCATCAACGAGGCGTTAGAAAAGCTTGTTGCTATTCAGGAGAACGAGTCACAAGCCCCACGGCACGACTCGTAGCTTCCGCAAATTCATGCGGTATCTGCATCGGTGCCAAGTGGTCGCCGTCTAAATGCACCACAGTTGCGTTCACTGCTGCAGCGAGTGCTTCTTGTTTGTGCGGTAACACCAAACGGTCTTTTGTGGTCAACACAAAAGCCGTAGGCACAGAAATGTTCGGCGCAAAACCGCGTGCATCGAACTTCGACAACGCACGTCCCGCTTCGCTAATCATCCACTGATCATTGCGGCGAATTTCGCCAATGATCCACGGAAGATAACGACTGAGTTCATGACCACGTGGAATGGCACGGCGCAAACCAATGCGAATCATGCGTGGCGTACTGAGACGACGAATCACCGGGCCAAGGACGCGGCCTACTTTCCATCGCACACGTTCATTACGTGTGCCGTTCCACTCAAGAGCCGTGGCCTGCAAGACCATGCTGCCCACTAACTCTGTGTGGCGATGCCACAACAACAAGCTGATGGGGCCACCCATGGAATAGCCCACAGTGGTGACAGAACTAATACCAAGCGCACGAATCACTGCTGCTGCATCATCGGCGCAATCTTCTAATGCAAATGGTGTGTGCGGGCGTAAGCCTCGGCCGTGGCCACGGTGATCAACACCGACAATGCTGTAATCCTTTGCAAGTTCTTCATACGCGGTGAAGAACTGCAGGTCAGATGATGCAGTCCATCCGTGTAACAAAAGAACTGTTGGTGCATCGGGGTTTTTGTGCTGATGATGACGCACGAACATCTCACCACGGTTAGGCAAGTGAACAATGCGGCCAGGAAGCAGTGGTGGAATTTCTATTGCAGCGTGTTTCACTTGCACGCCTTGCAAATACCCACAACATCAAGGCGATGATGTGCCATGACGAATCCGGCTTTGCTCGCAACTTTTGCCAACGCCGCATCGAGTTCATGTTCCATTGCATCGGGGATACGCACATCGTCAACCCATCCGCACTTACTACACACCATGTGATGGTGGTGTCCCATGATGTCTTCGCTGAGTTCAAACCGTGCCCATTCGTCGGTTGTGATCACACGAACAACAACGCCAGCGTTTTCTAACACTGTGAGATTGCGATACGCCGATGACTGTGCGAGCCCTGTTGTTGTTTCCAGAATCTCTGGAATAGAGAGAGGGCGCTTTGCGGCGGTCAATGATTCAACAATCATTCGGCGACCAGAGGTGTAGCGCTGACCAATCTCGTCAAGCTTCGTTGCGACGTGATGAGCAATATCTGCGGCTTCGACGTGTTTGTGCGTGTGCTTAGTCGAAGGCATGAGACCACGCTATCGAGAATGAGTGAGAATCAGCTGTTTATCGCTGTCAATGCCTTGTGTACCAAAGTGTCCACCAAGGATTCCGACTCTGTAATCGTGCCGGGCCGAAAGACAAACTTGCCGTGGTCATTCTGAGTTGCCAAAGGGCGTTGGCGTGGACCTCGTCCAAATGTCAGCACTGGTGCAATGCGATGAGTGTGCCAAACCATCAGAGGTCGCATTAACCGACTGAGTTCTTCTTGCGAGAGATTGGTCACATCTGCCTCAATCACGGCAAGGGCAGCAAGCGCCACCCGTGCACCCGAACGTGCAGCGTGTACCCATGGCATGACTTCGTCTTTCATATCAGGCATGTCACGCACTGATTCCCACCAAGCCCTCGATGGGGACTCACCAGGCCAATGAAGATCACCGCGATACGCCGTTGCTTCTGCAAGCCATCGCCATCCATCACGATCAACCGCTGTACCCCACGCTGCCTGTGCGTCCTCTCCACGCCACCATGCTGCAGCTGTCTCAAGCATCAGCATCGATGCGTGTGGTTCCACCATGGGGTTCCACAGGAAACCGCTGCAGACATCTTGCAAGCCTTGTTCTCTGCCTTGCAATGGTCCAAGATGCAAATGAGCACGCATAAAAGCGTCATTCACTGGCACGTTGTCCCACACAAGTGGTGCACGGCCACCTGTGGCTGTGCGTCGAGCGACTGCATCTTTGACCGAGATGGTGTCATTGACGACGTAGTTTCCTGTCCACATCACTTCAATGTCATCCCCAAGGCCATCGCACAGCGCAACTAGATATGGCGAGGACGTGAGACCGGCGTAGTGCGTTGGTGTAATCCAGACAGGTATCTGCAATGCATCACGTACTGCGTGAGCAATGCGTTGGTGGTCCAATGCTGCATTCAACACGGGAAGGTCATCGAAACACAAGGCAACCGCGGTCGCACCTGCAGTGATCGCTGGCCTCAACTTCTCAACTACTTGATCATTTGTTGCGCCAGAACCCGGAGTTAGACCAATCACAAACTTGACGCCAGCATGACGTGAGGACAGTTCAGCGAACTGTTGAAGTTCTTCCTGCGTAAATGGTTGATCCCACAATTCACGATGCCGTGGTTCTGATTTCGCCGCCCACACATAGGAGTTCCATCCCCAGTGTCCGATGTGATCGATCATCATGAGTCGAACATCGTGGGAGTAGGGCTCCCCATAAAAACCCTCGATGATTCCGAGAATTCTGTTTGTCGTCATTAGATCTTGCCGATGAATTGGTGCAACGTGACACCCGATGTTGTGACGCCATCAAGAATGTCTGCGTTTGGCACTGTTGCTTCGCCAAGGTTGTGTACACCCGGAATCACAGTGCCTTGTGCAAGCACCAATGCGGTATGTGCTGCCACTGCACCTGCCACTGTTGCAACGCGATCCGCAACTCCAACAATTTCAACATGGCGTCGTCCCTCGCGGACTCCGCGCACTTCGACACGAAGTCCACCCTCTAAACCTTCAGCGTGT
>WLGW01000091.1 GCA_009703055.1 Actinomycetota bacterium | reverse complement strand
CTGGGGAAGGATTCTGGTTCGGAGCCTTAGCCGTTCGTGGTGAGACCAGCGAGGGCAAGGGCCTCATTGAGTGTGCTGGCTCGCCGGATGGTGCACCCCACATTGATGTCGGGCGCGCTGGCGGGAACGATGGCCTGGCTGAATCCGAGTCGGGCTGCTTCATTGAGACGCTGTCCGAGGTGGCCGACTTGGCGCACTTCGCCAGCAAGGCCCACTTCGCCGATGACTACAAGATCTGCGGGAAGCGGAACATTGGTGATGGCAGAGACAAGCGCAAGACACAAGCCGAGGTCTGCGGCGGGCTCACCCAGCTTGACGCCACCAACGACAGATGCGTACACCTCGTGTGCAGCCAAGCTGACGCGCGCGCGACGTTCGAGCACTGCGAGCAACATGGAGAGACGACCAGGGTCAACACCTTGTGCACTGCGTCGAGCAGGTGCTGCAGAGTTCACCGGGTTCGTCAGAGTTTGCAGTTCGACTAACAACGGACGTTGGCCTTCAATTGTTGGCACAACAACTGAACCGGGAACGCCAGTGCGACGATCGGTGAGGAACAGAGAACTTGCATCGGGAACACCTTGCAAACCTGTCTCTGTCATCTCGAACAAACCAAGTTCATTGTTTGGTCCGAAGCGATGCTTTGATGCACGAAGCAATCGCAATGCGTTATGACGCTCACCTTCGAACGATAAAACAGTGTCAACGACATGCTCAAGCACACGCGGGCCAGCAAGACCGCCTTCTTTTGTGACATGACCAACAATCACAATGCTGACATTGCGTCGCTTTGCTTCTTGCACGAGGCGGTGTGCGCAACCACGCACTTGCACCACTGAACCAGGTGCAGAGCCAAGCTCTGGATCAACAACAGTTTGAATGGAGTCAACGACGACAAGAGCAGGAGAGATTTTGTCGATGGCCGCAATGATGTTGGGCATTGACATTTCTGGCAACAACCACAGCTGAGGACTGACAGCACCGAGACGATCAGCGCGAAGACGAACTTGTTGTGCGCTTTCTTCTGCGGTCACATACAAAGTGGGCCCCGTCGCACCTGCAAGTAACTGCAACAACAGAGTGCTCTTGCCAATGCCCGGTTCTCCGCCCAACAAAGTGACTGAACCAGGAACTAAGCCGCCACCCAAAACGCGATCAAGTTCACCAATTCCTGTGGGCACTGGGTCACTTTCGTGAGAACTGACGTCTCCGATGGGTGTGGCTTCACCGGGAGGAACGAGGGCAAGACCGGCAGCCAACGTGGCGTGGGATTCATCGGGGCCTTCAACATCTTCCACCAAGGAGTTCCATGCCCCGCAAGACAAACAACGGCCGGACCATTTAGGGAAAGAAGTTCCGCAGTCGGAACAACGATGCACGAGTTTTAGTTTGGCCACGTGCAGACCTTAATAGGGGGGTGGAGCACTTAGAGACGTGTCGGCGGGCGGGAACGGCGCTGACGAGCGTTGCCCACCAACATCAGCAGAACAAGTGTTGCTGCAATCCACAGAACTAAAAGTCCGAG
Source organism: Actinomycetota bacterium (assembly GCA_009703055.1). Lineage (GTDB taxonomy): Bacteria > Actinomycetota > Acidimicrobiia > Acidimicrobiales > Ilumatobacteraceae > UBA2093. Next base: position 3,283 of record WLGW01000091.1, on the reverse strand, counting down.
AAGAAGAACTTTGCCAACTCGCGAGATGCTGGAAACCACGTCAACATTTGTCGATGTTGTGGCGATGTCAATCTTTGAACCATCCATCGGGACTGCCCAACTGACGAGGCCTTCGCCTTTGACGCCCGTTGATTGATCAATGGTTCCGGGAAGAGCTGCCGTGAATGTGATGCCCACCGCATCGCCAAGGTCGAGGCCTGCCTCTTGCACGTTGGCGAGATAAGGCGCAGCACCAACCAATTCAAGACCTGCATCGTCAATGAATGCTTCCAGCCCACCGGTGACTTCAAGGCGACCCGCTAATGACCATTGACTATTGGTGTCCTTGCCTGAGCGCGTCACGACCATCTCGTGCAATGGGCCTTTGGGTCCGTTGACCTGGGAGAGAGCAATGTTTGCTTCTGCGGGATTACGAAACGGCCGCACCAGCGTGACAGTGAGTCCGCCTGTTTTTGTCTTCACAGGCTTGGTGACTTCCCAGCCTGCTTCGACTAGATCGTCTGTTCGAAGATCAGCCGCGAGGTTGGGTGCTTTGGCAACGATGTCTTTGTTCGCCGTGATGACAACCGTGACTTCTCCTGAACCATTCGGTTCCACAGTGAGATACACACTCTGATCAACGCGACATGAAGTCAGTAACAATGCTGCACATGCCACGACGCTGAGCCGTGCGAATCGCCCTTTAAGAAAAGTCACGAGGAATGTTTAGTCGGCAGTGTCGCCGTCACCCACGAGTGGTGGCTCGCTTGGTGCAACAAAACCTTCGACGGCGCGGAACACGAGGTGCTTCTTGCCTTCGTTCTCAGGATCGTCTTCTGCATCAACAACGATGATTTGACCGGCAGTGAATTCCTTGTAGAGGATCTTCTCTGACAGTTCGTCTTCGATGTTGCGCTGAATGGCGCGACGCAATGGACGAGCACCCAACTGTGGGTCGTAACCGACTTCAGCGAGGTAATCCTTCGCGCCTTGTGTGAGCTCAATGCCCAAACCTTGTGACTCAAGCTGAGTAGCAGTGCGCTTCATCATGAGATCAACCATCTGGAGGATCTCTTCCTTACCGTGTTCGTGGAACACGATGATGTCGTCAACGCGGTTCAAGAACTCAGGACGGAAGTGCGCCTTGAGTGCATCAGTGACCTTGTCCTTCATACGTGAGTACGACAGTGCAGAGTCACCCTTGGTGAAGCCGAGGCTTCCCTTACGCAAGTCTTGTGTGCCGAGGTTTGACGTCATGATGAGAACCGTGTTGCGGAAGTCAACGCTGCGACCCTGGCTGTCGGTGAGACGACCTTCTTCAAGAATTTGAAGCAACGTGTTGAACACGTCGGGGTGTGCTTTTTCGATTTCGTCGAACAACACAACAGAGAATGGCTTACGACGAACTGCTTCGGTGAGCTGGCCACCTTCTTCGTATCCGACGTATCCCGGAGGTGATCCAACAAGACGGCTAACAGTGTGCTTCTCTTGGTACTCGGACATGTCGAGTGTGATGAGAGCTTGCTCGTCACCGAACAAGAACTCAGCAAGAGTCTTTGCAAGTTCTGTCTTTCCAACACCTGTTGGTCCGAGGAAGATGAATGAACCGCTTGGACGGCGAGGATCTTTCAATCCGGCGCGTGTACGGCGAATGCTTTGTGACACTGCCTTCACTGCATCAGGCTGGCCGATGTAGCGCTTGCGCAATTCACCTTCCATGTTGAGCAACTTCTGTGTCTCTGCTTCGGTGAGTTTGTAGACGGGAATACCTGTCCAGATGCTGAGCACTTCTGCGATTGCCTCTTCGTCGACTTCATCAAACAGGTTGACGCCAGAAGCCTTGATTTCGGTCTCTTTTGCAGTCTTTTCTTCAAGCAGCTGACGCTCTTGATCGCGCAAGCGTCCAGCCTCTTCGAAGAGTTGTTCTTCGATGGCCTTCTTCTTTGCGTTCTGCACTTCAGAGATCTTGCCTTCAAGTTCTTTGAGATCTGGAGGTGTCTGCATGCGCTTGATGCGCAAACGTGAACCAGCTTCGTCGATGAGGTCAATTGCCTTGTCGGGAAGGTGACGATCTGCGATGTAGCGGTCTGCAAGGTTTGCAGCAGCAACGATTGCTTGGTCGGTGATGGTGACGCGGTGGTGCGTTTCGTACTTGTCGCGCACACCCTTCAAGATTTCAATCGTGTGTGCAACGGTTGGCTCTTCCACCTTCACTGGCTGGAAGCGACGCTCAAGTGCAGGATCTTTTTCAAGATGCTTGCGGTATTCGTCGGTTGTTGTTGCACCGATCGTCTGCAATTCACCACGAGCGAGCATTGGCTTCAAGATGCTTGCAGCATCAATTGCGCCTTCTGCTGCACCGGCACCCACGAGTGTGTGGATTTCATCGATGAAGAGAATGATGTCGCCACGAGTCTTGATCTCTTTGAGAACTTTCTTCAAGCGCTCTTCGAAATCACCGCGGTAACGAGAACCAGCAACCAATGCACCGAGGTCAAGTGTGTAGAGCTGCTTGTCCTTCAAAGTTTCAGGAATGTCTCCCGACACAATCTTTTGTGCGAGACCTTCAACAACTGCTGTCTTACCAACTCCGGGTTCACCGATGAGAACTGGGTTGTTCTTGGTACGACGAGAAAGGATCTGCATAACGCGCTCGAGTTCACGAGTACGACCAATCACGGGGTCAAGCTTCTTGTCGCGAGCAAGCTGCGTGAGGTTGCGACCGAACTGGTCAAGAACTTGGCTTCCGCCCTTGTCGCCGGCTTCTTCCTTTGCGCCACCAGCAGGTGCACCACCGGTAGGAGCATCGCCCTTTGCGGCTGGACCTTGATAGCCAGAGAGCAACTGGATGACTTGCTGACGAACCTTGCCGAGATCGGCACCCAACTTCACGAGAACTTGAGTGGCAACGCCTTCGCCTTCACGAAGAAGACCCAACAAGATGTGCTCGGTGCCGATGTAGTTGTGACCCAACTGCAGCGCTTCGCGCAATGACAGTTCGAGAACCTTCTTCGCACGTGGTGTGAACGGAATGTGACCTGATGGGGAAGACCCACCTTGACCAATGATCTCTTCGACTTGAGCGCGTACTGCCTCAAGGGAGATGGAGAGAGACTCAAGAGCTTTGGCGGCAACGCCTTCGCCTTCATGAATGAGGCCGAGCAGGATGTGCTCTGTGCCGATGTATGAATGGTTGAGGAGACGCGCCTCTTCTTGGGCGAGAACAACAACCCTGCGGGCTCGGTCTGTAAAACGTTCGAACAATGGGACCACCCCGTTTGGAAAATCGGTGGATATTGCTCAG
>WLGW01000090.1 GCA_009703055.1 Actinomycetota bacterium | reverse complement strand
GACGAGCCCCGTAGAATTGATGAGTGCCCGAAACCGCCGAAATCCTGAGCGAAGCTGCCTCTCGGCGCACCTTTGCCATCATTTCGCACCCTGACGCGGGCAAAACCACCCTCACCGAGAAGTTCCTTCTGTATGCGGGTGCCATTCAGACCGGTGGCGCTGTGAAGGCTCGTGGCGATCGTCGTGCAGCCACTTCTGACTGGATGGAGATGGAACGCCAGCGTGGCATCTCGATTTCATCCACCGTGCTTCAGTTCCCCTATCGCGACTGCATCTTCAATCTTCTCGATACACCTGGTCACCGCGACTTCTCCGAAGACACCTACCGCGTGCTCTCTGCTGTCGATGCAGTCATCATGGTGCTCGACGTTGCAAAAGGTATCGAGCCACAGACACTCAAGTTGTTTGAAGTGTGTCGTTCACAGAACCTTCCCGTCATTACGTTCTTCAACAAGTACGACCGCCCTGGTCGTGACCCTCTTGAACTTCTCGATGAAGTCGAACAGCAGATCGGCTTGCGCCCCACACCTGCAACATGGCCAGTGGGCCAGTCCGGCGACTTCCGCGGCGTGATTGATCGCCGCACGGGTGACTTCATTCGTTTCACACGTGTCGCCCGTGGCGCATCGATCGCCCCTGAAGAAGTGGTGAGCCCTGAAGTCGCCGCCGCAGAAGAAGGTGCTGCATGGCAGCAAGCACTCGATGGCATTGGACTTCTTGATGCAATCGGCGCGGACGTTGACCTTGAAAGCTTCCTTGCAGGTGAGAGCACACCAGTGTTCGTTGGTTCTGCGCTCACCAACTTTGGTGTGCAGATGATTCTTGATGCGATTGTTGATCTTGCACCAGCCCCTGCACCACGCAACGACATCAATGGCGACCCTCGCCCACTTGATAATGACTTTGCTGCATTCATCTTCAAGATTCAGGCCAACATGGACCCGAACCACCGTGACCGCATCGCCTTCGCACGCATTTGTAGCGGCAAGTTTGAACGCGGCATGGATGTGGACTGTGCGCGCACCGAAAAGAATGTGGGAACGAAGTACGCCACCACAGCATTTGGTTCCGAGCGCGAAACAATTGAAGAGGCGTATCCCGGCGACGTGATTGGTTTGGTCAACACATCTGGGTTACAAATTGGGGACACGTTGCATGCAGGCAAAAGCGTGCAATTCCCCGCTCTCCCCCGTTTCGCCCCCGAAGTCTTTGCCACCGCTCGCCCACTTGACTCTTCAAAGTTCAAGCAGTTCCGTCGTGGTCTCCAACAGCTTGATGAAGAAGGTGTTGTGCAGGTGCTTCGCGACCCCGACATGGGTGACGCCGACCCCATCCTTGCCGCTGTTGGTCAATTGCAGTTCGAAGTACTAGCGCATCGTCTTGCACATGAGTTCAATGCGCCGACCGAAATCTTGAGTGCCGACTACCAAGCAATTCGCATCACCGACAAAGAGACAGCTCCGCGCTTACGCGAAATTGGTGGCATTCGTATTCTTCGTCGCAGCGATGATGCACTTGTTGCGTTGTTCCAAAGTCGCTATCGCTTGCAACGACTTGAAGCAGACGAACCATCGTTAACTCTCACCCCGATCATCGCGGGCAGTAGGGACTGACATGATTCTCATTGACGCCGAAGGCCTTCGTGCCTCGCGTCCGGGACGCGCGTTGTTTAGCGATGTCTCGGTCACCGTGAGCACCGGCGACCGTTTAGGTGTCGTCGGCTTGAACGGTTGCGGCAAGAGCACCTTGTTGCGTCTTTTGTCTGGTCAAGATGACCCCGAAGCCGGTGTTGTTCGTCGCGGACGCAACGCACGCATTGGTGTTCTCCCACAGATTCCACAATTACCTGCAGGTTCGGTGCGCGATGCATGTGGCGGCACATGGCAAGGCGATGCGATGCTCGACAAGTTAGGCATGGGCGCCATGGGCGAAGCCGACACCAAAGAACTCTCTGGTGGTCAGCAAAAGCGCGTTGCCTTGGCGCAGTTACTTGCCGGCGAATGGGACTGCCTCATTCTTGACGAGCCCACCAACCATCTCGACCTTGATGCCATCGCATTTCTTGAAGAGTGGTTAGCGAAATACAACGGCGGACTCATCATGGTCACGCACGACCGTCATGTGCTCGACAAAGTAACGAACCGAGTTCTTGAACTTGATCGTGGTCACGGCTACTTGCATATTCCACAAGGCATTAACGCGGGTTCTGGTTACGCGGCATATCTCACCGCACGCGCCGAGCGTGAAGAAAACGCAGCAACCGCTGAACAAGTGCGCAAGAACGCCGCAAAGAAAGAACTTGCATGGTTGCGCCGCGGTGCACCCGCACGTACTGCCAAGCCAAAGGCACGCATTGCTTCGGCTGAAGCTCTCATTGCGCAAAAGGCCGATGGCCCCGCGCGCCAAGGCGAACTCGGACTTGACCTTGGTAGCAAGCGTCTCGGTTCAAAGGGCATCGAGTTTCATGGCGTTGCATTCACATGGCCTGATGGCAACATGGTGCTGCGTCCGTTTGAACATGCATTAGAGCCTGGTGATCGACTCGGTATTGTGGGGCCGAATGGTGCCGGTAAGAGCACCTTGCTCGACATGGTAGCGGGTCGTCTCACACCAACAGCCGGAACAATCGACATTGGCCGCACAGTCAAAGTGGGTTACTACGACCAACTTGGTCGCGACCTCGACTTGAGTAGGCGTGTGCGTGATGCAGTGGCCGGCGATAAAGGCAATCCATCAGTCGAAGACCTACTGCTCATGAAGCGTTTCTGGTTTGACGGTGATGCACAGTTTGCACCGATCGGCACGTTGTCAGGTGGTGAGCGTCGCCGATTGCAGTTGATGCTCACACTGATTGAACAACCCAATGTGTTGTTGCTCGACGAACCAACGAACGACCTCGACCTCGACACCTTGCGTGCGCTTGAGGACTACCTCGATGATTGGCCAGGCATTGTTGTCGTTGTCAGCCACGACCGTGCATTCATTGACCGCACTGTGGAGGAAATTCTCTCGCTTGATGGCGAAGGCGGTGCGTCACTCATGGTCGGCGGCGTGGATGCCTGGCTCAAGATGCGCAGCGCTCGTCCTGCATCATCACGCAACATGCCTGCACAACGAACGGGTGCACAAAAAACGGCAACTGCTCCACAACAACCTGTTGCATCTATGCCAAAGGCCAAGCGCAGTCCCAGCACGTTAAGTCGTCTGATTGCGAACAACGAGAAAGATCAAGAAAAGCGCAACAAGCGCCGTGCTGATCTTGAGGACTCCATCAGCAAAGCCGGCAATGACCACGAGAAACTTGCAGCGCTGAGCACCTCTCTTGCCGAAGTACAGACGGACATTGAACGGTTAGAGAACGAGTGGTTGGAATACACCACTGAACTCGAGAGCTAGTTCACAAACGACGCAAGTTCTGCCGCGGTGATGCCTGCGAGAGTTTCACGGCGAATCATGCGGCCATTTACATCGTGTCGCATTGGCACATCGACATGATGAGGCACCGCGAGTACATACGCACCGGCTGCCAACGCCGACGCAACACCAGTTGGTGAATCTTCAATTGCGACGCACTTCGTAATGTCCACACCAAGACGTTCGGCAGCCAAGAGATAGGGGTCTGGGTGTGGCTTGCCACGCTCCACATCATCTCCTACAACCGAGACATCAAAAGCGCCCTGCGGCAATGCATCAACAACTTCTGTCGCAAAACGACGCCACGACATCGTGACAAGTGCTGTTGGTATCGCAACTGCGCGAACATCTGCGAGCAATTCACGTGCGCCTGGACGCCACGGCACTTCACGCTTCAAGTTGGTGACCACGCTGTCGAGCATGAGTTCGACAATCTCATGGGGCGTCAACCGAACGCCACCATGTTCAATCATGAAGCGTCCCGAATCAAGAAGATCGAACCCCACGACTGATTTCGCCAGCTCATCGCTCCACGAATCACCGTGCTCTGCAACCACCGCGTATTCGGCTTCAAACCAATATGGCTCGGTATCAACAATGGTGCCGTCCATGTCCCACAACACGGCTTGCAACTGATTCAACTCATGTTTTGGCACCTCATTGACGATACTTCTCGCCATACTGGAAAGCCGTGAGCAACATCGTGGTTTCTGAATTGGCGTATTCCCCACCGGGTGCTGAACAGTTGTTCTTTGATGTGAGCTTTGGCGTTGCTGCTGGTGAGCACGCGGCCATCGTTGGTCCGAACGGAGTCGGCAAGAGCACCATCCTCAAGATCCTCACTGGGCAATACGAACCAGACGATGGCGAATTCAGTATCGGTGGCACGTTTCTGCAGATGACCCAGGACGTGGGTATGAGCAGTCCTGATGATTCGTTGCGTGACATGTTGATCGAAGTGGCGCCGCCTGCATTGCGCGATGCGGGCAAGCGTTTGTTCGCTGCAGAGAAAGCAATGATGGCCGGCGAAGACGACGGCATGGCGTATGCAGAAGCTCTCGGCGACTGGGGTGACCTCGGTGGCTACGACCTCGAAACGCAATGGTCTGCTGCCGCACAACGCAGTGTGAAGACACCCGTGACCGACTTCGCCTCTCGTCTTGTGCGAGAACTTTCAGGCGGCGAACGCAAGCGCCTTGTTCTTGACTTGTTGTTGAACTCCGGAGCCGATGTTCTTTTCCTTGACGAACCCGACAACTACCTCGACATTCCCACCCGCGCATGGCTAGAAGAAGAAATTCGCCGTTGCAAGAGCACCATCTTGATGGTGAGCCATGACCGCGTTCTTCTTGAGCGCGTCGCAACCAAAATCATCGCTGTCGAAGGTTCTGGCTGTTGGGTGCACGGAGGCTCGTACACCACCTTCCCTGAAGCACGTCAGAAGCGCCAGGAACTCATGGGTGACGACCTCAAGCGTTGGAACGATGAAGAACGTCGCTTGTTCCACCACATGAAGATCAT
>WLGW01000009.1 GCA_009703055.1 Actinomycetota bacterium | reverse complement strand
CCTTCAGCGTTGGTGAAGCCGCCATTGCGACCCAACCAAGAGGCGCGCCAGATGAGCAAACGTGATGCATCAATTTGTGTTGCCATGTTGGCCAACTTGAACGCAATTGCTTGGTTCATGATGATGGGCTTGCCGAACGCGGTGCGCTCCTTGGCATAGTCCAACGCGATTTCGTAGGCAGCACGTGCAACACCAAGTGCTTGTGCACCCACTGCTGGACGAGTCGACTCGAACGTCTTCATTGCAGGCTGTGCTTCGCCGGTCTTGCCGATGTCGCGTGCACGAGCAAGCTTTGCATCAAGCTTTTCCTTGCCGCCCAACAAGCAATGACCAGGAATGCGCACATCGTCCAACACCACTTCTGACGTGTGCGATGCACGAATGCCGTGCTTCAAATACTTCTGACCTTGGCTGCAACCTTTTGTGTTGGGAGGAATGATGAAGGACGCCTGACCGCGACCCTTGAGTGCAGGATCAACTGCTGCCACCACAACGTGCACGTTTGCAATACCACCGTTGGTGATCCATGCCTTTGTACCGTTCAATACCCATTCATCTTTTGCTTCGTCGTACACGGCACGTGTGCGAAGTGATGACACGTCGGAGCCGGCGTCTGGCTCAGACACGCAGAACGCGCCGAGCTTCACATCATTTGCATCGCCGTAACACTGCGGCACCCATTCCGCTACTTGCTCTGGTGTGCCGTTACCGGCAATACCTGCAGCTGCCAAACCGGAACCCATGATGGCCATACCGATACCGGCATCGCCCCAGAACATCTCTTCGATTGTCACGGGCATTGTCAAACCAGTGGGGTCTGACATGTTGTTCATCAAGAACTCCCAGCCGTACATGCCGATCTTTGCTGCCTCTTGCACGATTGGCCATGGGAACTCTTCGCGCTCATCCCACTCGATTGCATTGGGGCGAATCACATCTTTTGCGAACTGGTGCACCCAGTCTTTGATCTGCAATTGGTCATCGTTGAGGTGGAGGGAAAATTCAGCCATGGCTCAAAGTTACTAGCGGGTATTGCCAACAGCACAAGTAGTGGAGTGTGTTCGGCAGATTTCACAGGGTGCCGATTTTTCATCATGCCGTACAAGGGTTTTGGAGTGCACATCTCACGTACACAAGCAGAAAAAGAGGTGTACTTTGAGCACAATCGAAACAGACCGATGGATTCTTCATTCTCGAATCCGTGAGGTCCTCGGCAACCGAGAGGGGGACATTCTGATGGAGCACTTACCGCCAGCCGGATGGTCCCACCTCGCCACAAAAGACGACGTCACGATGGCCAAGTTAGAACTCCGCGCCGAGATGGCCGAGATCAAGGCGGAACTCAAAGCCGACATCGCAGAGGTACGCATTGCGATGGAAAAAGGTTTCCGTGCACAGACGTGGAAGATGGTCGCAGCGATCGGAACATCGCAAGCCATCTCGGTGGCCATCATGGCCGCAATGGTGAACTCTCTTCGCTAGTTATTGAACGGCAACCGCAGCGGGGCGAGTGATGCTCCACACAGCCATGAGCGCTACCACCATCAGAACGCCACTCACTGCGAACGGCGCGCTGATCCCAACGCGGTCGAACAACAAGCCAGCCATCACCGGGCCGGCGATGCGACCAAACGCCGCTGTGCTTTGTTGATAACCAATTGCTTCTCCGCGTCGTTCCACTGGCGCAAGTTCTGCCACAAGTGAGCTACCCGACGGACTAGAGAATCCTTGACCGACGGACAACAGGAACAGTGCAACGAGCAACACAATCCACGACGTTGCAAGACTCAACAACAACAGCCCCACTGCAACTAACACGAGTCCAAGGCGCAGCAATTTTCGTGAACCAAGTTTCGCTGTGAGAGGTCCGATGAGGCCACCCTGTACTCCGACCAACGTGATGCCGACGAAGACAAAAACCAACGAGGCAGTGCCGCTGGTGAATCCGAAGTTTGCGTTCTCTTTGCCCCACAGAGAAAATGTCGATTCAAAACCGGCAAATCCGAGCATCGAAATGAAGCCAACAATCGCAAAGCGTTGCAACGCGGGTGAAAGTGCACTCCGCTTTTTCGAAGCAACTGGCACATGAGACGTATCTGGTTTTGTTTCCGGAAGTCGGAAGATTGCAATCACTGCGTTTACCGCGGCAATCGCACCTGCAACAAAGAAGGGAACATGTGGCCCACCTAAAGCGGCGAGTCCGCCAAGTGCGGGGCCAACAACAAAACCCACACCGAATGCTGCGCCCATCATTCCCATCAACTTGGCGCGCTGTTCTGGTGGAGCAATATCGGCCACCGCACCCTGCGCGACGGCAACACTCGCACCTGATGCGCCGTCAAGTGCACGTCCGAGGAACAACACCCACAACGCCCCTGCCAAACCCGTCACGATGCTTCCCACCGCAGTACCGACAAGCGAAAAGATGATGACTGGCTTGCGTCCGATGCGATCAGAAACACGCCCAAGAATCGGCGCAAAAATCATCTGCGCAACTGAGAACGTGGCGAACATGAGACCTACCTGGAGTCCATTGGCACCAAATGTTTCCGCGTAATGACCGAGGATGGGCACGATGATGCCAAAACCAATGAGGTCGAGAGCGACAGTTGTCCAAATAATCCAATAACCCGCAGGCATTGGTGTGCGTTCGCGCTTAGCCACGACGAATGCGCGTGCCTTCCTTAAAGGTTTCTACGAGATATCCAAGGTTCTGCAACTCAATACGAATTGCATCTGCTGTTGCAAAATCTTTTGCGGCGCGAGCTTCATCAAGTGCCCGGCCCTTCGCAATGATGTCATCATCGTTGTCATCGCCGGAAGACAACGAGAGCCCCAGTGATTCAAGCAACTCAATCACTGCTGCGCGCATTGCGGGAACAGCCGCATCTTTCCCTGAGTCGGTTGCAATGTTTGCACGGCGCACAGTGTCAAACACCAACGCCATGGCGGCAGGAGTATCAAGATCGTTATCCATCGATGCGCGGAACATCGCGACGATGTCGCGGTCAGCAACACCACCTGCATACGAAGCAGTGCGCGCAGCAAACGAATCAAGACCAGCGAGCGCCGCAGCACAGGAGTCGATGTTGTCTTGACCAACACGCACTGGTGAGCGGTAATGAGTCTGCAACAACAACATGCGATACGCACGGGCGTCATACTTCTCAAGCAAGTCAAGAAGGTTCATCACATTGCCAAGACTCTTCGACATCTTTTCGCCTTCAAGGTCCACAACAAAGCCGTTGTGCATCCAATGATTCGCGAATGTTTTGCCGAGCGCAACAGCTTGTGCACGTTCGTTCTCATGGTGCGGGAAACGAAGATCTGCTCCACCGCAGTGAAGGTCAAACCCTTCACCAAGAAGTTCCAGGCTCATCACCACACACTCGCTGTGCCAGCCCGGACGACCTTCGCCCCACGGTGATGGCCACGCTGGCTCGCCGGGCTTAGTGAACTTCCACAATGCAAAGTCAGCCGGATGCTTCTTGTTGCCAGCGCCGAACACTTCACGGTCGCCGCCACCGCTCAACATGTCATCAACACTCTGATGTGCGAGCAAGCCATAGTCGGGCACTGCAGCAATGCTGAGGTACACGCCATCATCGGTGACGTACGCGGCATCGCGACCAATCAACGTGGCAATCATGTCCACCATCTGCTGCACGTATTCCGTGGCATGGGGAACATCGTCGGGGCGCTGAACACCCAACTTGCCCATCGCCTCAAACCATACGTTTTCGCATTTGTCGGTGATCTCGTTCCAGGGGCGACCCTCGCGCTGGGCGCGGTCGATGATCTTGTCGTCGATATCGGTGATGTTCGAGACCAAGCGAACCTGAAGACCCGAATAAGAGAGGTACCGGCGCAGGATGTCGTAGACCAGGGTGGCTCGGCCATGGCCCAGGTGGGGTGGTCCATAGACCGTAGGGCCGCAGAGGTAGATGCTGACCTTGCCCGGCTCTCGCATGGCGAGAGGTTTCACGCTCTTGGTGGCGGTGTCGTAGAGGTTCAGCACTCTGACAAGCCTACGATTTAAGACCTATGTCCACTGTCCCTGAGAAGCCCTCCCTTGACGACATCGAACCCAAATGGGTCACTTCTTGGGAGTCGCAGGGCACATATTCCTTCAATCGCTCCGCTGAGCGCTCGAATGTGTTCGCAATCGACACCCCTCCCCCCACTGTCAGCGGCTCTTTGCACATGGGCCATGTGTTCTCCTATACCCATACCGACACTGTCGCTCGGTTCTGGCGCATGCGCGGCAAGAGCGTTTTCTACCCCATGGGTTGGGATGACAACGGCCTGCCCACCGAGCGTCGCGTTCAGAATTACTTCGGTGTGTCATGCGATGCTTCAGTTCCGTACGTTCCCAATCTGCAGCCGCCATTCCGTGGTGATCCGCCAAAGGATCACAAACCAGTTCCTGTCTCACGTCCGAACTTCATCGAGTTGTGCGAAGAACTCACCGCTGAAGATGAAAAAGTCTTCGAAGATCTCTTCCGTCAGCTGGGACTCTCTGTTGATTGGTCTCTTCTTTACACAACGATTGATGAACGTTCTCGTCGTACAAGTCAGCGTGCGTTCCTTCGCAACTTGAAGCGTGGTGAGGCATACACACAAGAGGCCCCCACTCTCTGGGATGTTGATTTCAAAACTGCAGTTGCACAAGCTGAATTAGAAGATCGCGAACGCCCTGGTGCGTATCACACAGTGAAGTTTCACAAGTCAGATGGTTCCGGCGACATTCTCATTGACACCACGCGCCCCGAACTTCTTCCAGCATGTGTTGCACTGATTGCACATCCTGACGATGAACGCTACATCCCGTACTTCGGAAAGACAGTGCGTTCTCCACTGTTCAATGTGGAAGTTCCTGTTCTGGCACATTCCCTTGCACAACCCGATAAGGGCACAGGCATCGCAATGTGTTGCACATTCGGCGATCTCACCGACGTGATCTGGTGGCGAGAACTGCAATTACAAATGCGCCCCATCATCGCCCGCGATGGTCGCATTGTTGCTGATGCACCTCAGGGACTGACCGATGCAACTGGTCTCGAACACTTCGCATCACTTGTTGGCAAGTCTGCGAAGCAAGCACAAACCGCAATCGCCACGATGCTGATGGAGAACGGTGAAATGGTCGGCGAGCCTCGCCCCATTACGCACCCTGTGAAGTTCTACGAAAAGGGCGATCGTCCTCTTGAGATTGTGACGAGCCGTCAGTGGTACATCCGCAACGGCGGTCGCGACGCCGCATTGCGTGATGAATTATTGGCTCGCGGTGCAGGACTCACATGGCACCCCGACCACATGCGTCATCGCTATTCCAACTGGGTCGAAGGACTCAATGGTGACTGGCTTGTTAGCCGTCAGCGCTACTTCGGCGTGCCTGTTCCTGTCTGGTATCCACTCGATGCCCAGGGCGAAATCATGCATAACAGCCCAATTGTTCCTGAGGAATCAGCGTTGCCGATTGACCCCAGCACCGACGTTCCAGCTGGATTTACCGCTGAGCAACGTGGCGTGGCTGGTGGCTTCATCGGTGACCCCGATGTCATGGACACATGGGCAACCTCATCACTCACACCGCAAATTGCTGCGAAATGGGAAGACGATACAGACCTGTTCTCACGCGTGTACCCATTTGATGTTCGCCCACAAGGTCACGACATCATTCGTACGTGGTTGTTCTCCACCATGGTGCGTTCTCACTTCGAACATGGCATGGCTCCCTGGAGTAACGCTGCAATGTCCGGATGGATTCTCGATCCTGATCGCAAGAAGATGTCGAAGTCGAAGGGCAATGTTGTCACTCCGATAGATCTCTTTGAAAAGTACGGCAGCGACGCAGTTCGCTACTGGGCTGCAGGCGCACGACCTGGCATCGACACCGCATTTAGCGAAGACCAAATGAAAGTTGGTCGCAAGCTTGCAACCAAGTTGCTGAACGTGACCAAGTTTGTACTCGGCTTTGGTGACGCAGACGAAACAATCACTCCTTCACATCACATTGATGCCGCAATGTTGCGTCGTCTTGCCGCGGTTGTTGATGAATGCACTACTGCATTTGAGAATTACGACTACGCACGTGTTCTCGAGCGCACAGAATCTTTCTTCTGGTGGTTCTGTGATGACTACGTTGAACTTGTCAAGACTCGCGCATACGGTGAAGGCGGCAATGCAGAAGGTGCAGCATCAGCTCGCGCCGCTTTGTGCCGCGCATTATCAACCATGCAGCGTCTCTTTGCACCGATTCTCCCATTCGCGACAGAAGAAGTCTGGAGCTGGTGGCAAACCGGTTCCATCCATCAAGCAACATGGCCGAACTCAGAAGAACTCACAGCAGGACTATCCATTGATGCAGATGACGCATTCATTGATGCAGTCTGTGGAACTCTCGCCCTCATTCGTCGCGCAAAGACGGAAGCAAAAGTCAGCCAAAGAGCGATTGTCGAATTGGCAGTGGTTACAGCATCTGAATCTGCAGTCAAGGCGATCACTGATGGCTGGGAAGACATCGCAAACGCTGGGTCTGTCACCAACTGGAGTAGCACCATCGCAGAAGTTTCAGATGTTTCTGTGGCTGTAACCCTTGCGCCACCTGCGGAATAGCCCAGACTTCCCTGCAACGACAACCTACGAGCCACCCCGAGAACTACGGTTACACACGCATGACAGACGCCATCAAGAAATCGCGCCACAGCGGGAAGCAGCGCATTTTTGTGATCTTCAATATCACGTTGGCTGTCATCACAATTGTTGCTGGCTCAGGGTTGATCTACGCCAACTGGAAGCTCGGAAATCGTCAAGTTGTCGCCATTGACACTACGAACAACTCAGATGGCAATCTGAATCTTCCTGAAGGCGACCGTAAAGCCAAAAACTTCCTCATTACTGGCTCTGACAACAACGCGTGCATCAGCAAAGATTCACCGTTCTACGGAGGTTTTGGCAAGCGCAGCGCATATGGCAGCCGATCCGACTCCCTCATGGTTGTGCGCGTCAACCCCATTGATAACCAAGCAGCAATTCTTTCCTTCCCTCGAGATATGTGGGTGAAGCAAGCTGGCTCATCTCGCAGCAACCGCATCAATGCAAACTTCAACAAGAACGATCCCAACCGGTTGATTCGGACTCTGAAGGAAAACTTCGATATCAGCATTGACCATTACATCAATGTTGACTTCTGCGCTTTCGCAGGCATCGTCAACGCTGTTGGTGGTGTTCGAGTTCCTTTCCAATACAAGGCTCGAGACAAGCGAACAGGCTTCAAGGTTCTCCGTGCACGCGTGTGTTACACCTTTCAAGGCGACCATGCTTTGGCCTACATGCGGTCTCGCCACTATTCCTGGTTCGACCCTGCAACGCGCAAGTGGCGCACAGATGGCACATCTGACTATGGCCGTATCTCACGCCAGCAAGACTTTATGAAGCGAGTCATTCGTAAATCATTGGACAAAGCTCGCTCCAATCCACGTGTTGCCACAGGCATTATGAATGCTGCACTAAAGAACATCATCACTGACGACAAACTCACACCACTCACTGTGTTGCAGTTAGGTCAAGCAATGAAGAACTTTGACACTGAGACGATGGGCAGTTACACAATGCCTGGTACTGGCACCATGATTGACAAAGCAGCAGTCATCATTCCTGATCTCGAGAGCAGCACGTCAAAGAAGATTCTGTCGGTGTTTCAAGGCAAGGCAAGTCTCAGTAGCACGATCAAAGGTGCACCAACCACAACTGTCGCCACAACGACAACAACCACACTGGCTGTCATTGCCTCAACATCGCTCCCTCGGTCCGGAAGCGGTTCTGGCAGCAGCAAGACAACCGTTGTCACAGCACCAACAACGACAACTGTTCCAAAGGTCAGCATCGACCAGGACACACGCGGAGTTATCCCTCCGAACGACCCCACTTGCCAATACTGATTCGTCAGTAACGACGGGGTTTACGCGCTCGCTTCCAACGCAAACGCAATAACTTCAGGAATCTCGCTGGGTCCACCCACAAGAGCCAAACGCGCCCCCACTCTGTTGGCAAACGCACGCGCTTCATCATGATCATCGCGAGGAGCAATCACAATCAGTTCTTCCATGCCATGGGCCGCCATCTCAGCATCGCCTTCTACGGTTGCTCGGCAATCAGACAAAAGAATCGTGATGCGACGACCTGCACGTGATCGCGACAACTGTTGACGTGCAGCCAACAATGCTCCTGCGAGGTCGGTTGTGCCATGCCCACGCAGTGTGAGGACATCGTTAATCACACGCTCACTCGACTTCGGCACATCCTGACTCTTTGTCACGACGACATCTTTCCCAAATGCAATCACGCTGTAGTCCTCAGGATTACGACTTGCAATCGATGCAGTTGCCACGGCATTCGTCGCCAATGGCTGACCACCCATAGAGCCACTGCGATCGAGCAGTAGACAAAAGGCAGTGCCCGGCTTACGCCATCCGCGCACACGCAAACGATCAGGATCAATGGCATGCCCACGACGCGATTCACTGATTGCTTCAAGACTCGCATCGATGTCTATGTCACCAGCCTCTGGACTGTATGCCTGTTCCACCATCTTGCCGATGCCGCGTGGGCGAGCACGTCCGCGCGCACCTAGATCCAACATCAATCTGCCGGCGAGACGCTTTGCTAACTCACGCAACTTCGGGTCAGTGGCACCCGTGAGATCTGCGAGTAATCCCAAAATTTCGTCGGGGCTGTTTTGCATAGCTTCATCAACGGCATACTCATCGAGTTCTCCTACTTCCGGAGAAATCTGTTCAAAGTTGTTGTTGCGCGACAGATCGCGACGTGACGTGGTGCGCTTGCCCGCATCTGCAACTGCCTGGTCGGCGGCTTCGCCTTCCTTTGTTAGAGGGAGGTCGTGCCCCGGTTCATCGGGGCTCCAGCTTTTCCCTCGCCAGGGTCTCCCTCAACACGGCCAAAAACGTCTTGCCAAATTTCCGTCACGATTTCTTCAGATGTACGCACGCCACCTTCGCGCACACGCACGCGCCCTGACAATGCAACCAGTGCGGCGTCAACACCGACACTTGGTTGATCAACAGTGGATTCGCGCAATTCAGCCAATGAAACCGCCACTTTTGCGAAGTCAACGGCGCCACGAACAGATGAGCCCACACGCAGGTCAGGGTGCTGACGAGTGCGTCGTACGACTTCTACGGCCTTTGTAAGCCATGCATCGGTCACTAAAGACCCTTCGGTATTTCGGCGAACAATTGCTTGTTCTTCTTCAGCAGATTGATACGACATCGCAACACGACACACACGGTCGTACACGGCACCAGAGATGCGTGCTGTACCCACTGCATCGAATGGGTTCATTGCAGCAACTAACCGAAAGCCAGGTGAAGCAGCAATGCGACCCAAACGTGGAACATTCAATTCAGCTTCACTCATCACAGTGATGAGAACGTTGAGTGTTTCTTCGGGAATGCGATTGATCTCTTCGACATACAACAAAGAACCATCGCGCATCGCAGAGACCAAGGGTCCATCTACAAACACCGATGGGTCGTAGCCCTCATTCAGAACTCGTGCGGGGTCGAAGTGACCCACCAAACGTGCAGGTGTTAACTCGGCATTGCCTTCGACAAACTCGAATCCGATGCCAAGTCCTTGAGCAACTGCACGCAACAACGTTGATTTACCAGTGCCCGGAGGACCTTCTAACAACACGTGACGATCAGCAGCTAACGCCGCAAGAACTAATTCAAGTTCACGAGTTCGCCCCACCACTTGTGATGAGAGCGTGTTCCGTAGAGAGGCAGCGCTAGTCATTGACAATGACGCCGCGAATGTTTTCGCCGTCACGCATTGCCTGGTAGCCCTCGTTGATTTGATCAAGCGTGTACCGCTTTGTAATCAGTTCATCAAGTTTGAGGTCACCAACGCGATACATGTCGAGAAGTTTTGGAATGTCTGCACGTGGGTTCAAGCTGCCAAAGATGGTTCCCTTGACTTCTTTGTTCCACATTGCCAACTGGAAGAGGTTGATGTCTGCACTTGTCTCATGCATGGGCGAGATTGCAGTGACAACACATGTACCACCCTTGCCAACCATTGCCATACCCTCGCCCATCATGTTGCCGTGCAACACGCCGGGGGTCATGATGACGCGGTCGGCCATCTCACCCCATGTCAATTCATTGATATGAGGAATCGCTTCGGCCATCGATGAGAACGTATGCGTTGCACCGAACTCCATTGCCTTCTCGCGCTTGAACTCCACAGGGTCAATTGCGATGATGCGCTTGGCGCCAGCCATGCGAGCACCTTGAACGGCGTTAATGCCAATGCCACCGATGCCAACGACGACAACAGTGTCGCCAGGTTGCGTGTCGGCGCGGTTGGTGGCTGAGCCCCAACCCGTTGCAACACCGCATGACACCAATGCGACTGCATCGAGGGGAAGATCTTTCTCCACCTTGATGAGTGATGCCTCTGCCACTGTTGCGTATTCAGAGAATGTGCCCAACTTGGCCATCAACTTCACGGGGCGACCATCTTTGACATGGTGACGGTGGGTGCCATCAGTGATCATGCCGCCCGTGAGGGTTCCTGCGCCCAGATTGCAGAGGTTTTGACGCCCTGTGGAGCAATAACGGCAACGCCCACAGGATGGGACGAAGCTGGCTGACACATGGTCGCCGGGCTGCAATGTCGTGACGCCAGGGCCACACTTCACTACAACGCCAGCACCTTCGTGACCGCCGATGAATGGGAAGAAATCATCCACGCCCATCATGGCAAGGAGTTCCTTCGGAGGAACCATGTCACCCGTGACGAAGTGCTCGTCTGAGTGGCACATACCGGAGACTTTCCAGTTGACGAGAACTTCATTCGCCTTTGGTTCGTCGACTTCAATCTCTTCGACGACCCATGGCTGATCCATTCCGTACAAAACAGCAGCACGTGATTTCATGATTCCCCCTGAAAGTTTTCTAAGCGGTTGATTTATTCGTAAACGAGAACGCCGCGGATGTTCTTGCCATCACGCATGTCTTGGTATCCCTGGTTGATGTCATCAAGCGTGTAGGTGTTTGTCACCAAGCCGTCGAGATCAAGTTGACCTTCGCGGTACATGCCAAGAAGCTTCGGAATGTCGGCACGTGGGTTACCCGAACCGAACAAAGAACCAACAACTTGCTTCTCCATCAATGTGAGATCAAGAAGGCTCATGTTCGCTCCACCCATTTCAAAAGCAGGGTGAATGTTGGTGACAACAACGCGACCACGCTTTGCAGCAAGTGCCATTGCTTCACCCATGAGCTGACCATCGCCCACACCCATTGTCAAAATGACCTTGTTTGCCATGGTTCCCCATGTGAGTTCTTGCAAGAACGGCAATGCCTCAGCCATTGAGCTGACTGTGTGAGTTGCGCCGAATTCCATTGCCTTTTCGCGCTTGAACTCGACAGGGTCGATGGCGACGATGCGCTTTGCACCAGCGAGCTTTGCGCCCTGAATTGCGTTTGCACCGATACCGCCCACGCCGACAACCACAACAGTGTCACCAGGAGCAACATCTGCTGCATACACAGCTGAACCCCAACCGGTGACAACACCGCAACCGAGCAAGCATGCCTTGTCGAGAGGAACATCTTTTTCGATCTTGATGCACGATGCTTCGTTCACCACTGTGTGATGCGCAAAGGTTCCGAGCATGCACATGAGTGTGAGGTCTTTGCCTTGTGCGTGGTGACGTGAGGTTCCGTCAGAAATCTGAAGACCAAGTCCCATGAGCGCACCGAGGTCGCACAAGTTCTGATGACCGGTGGAGCAGCTTGGGCAACGTCCACATGATGGGATGAAACCGAACACCACGTGATCGCCAGGGGCAATCCAGCTGACGCCTTCGCCGACCTGCTCCACAACGCCGGCGCCTTCGTGGCCGCCCACGATGGGCAGTGCGAATGGAAGGTCACCTGTTGTGAGGTGCTCATCTGAGTGGCACATGCCTGATGCGGCAATCTTGACCAGAACTTCGCCTGGACCAGGAGCATCAAGCTCGATCTCTTCGACGCTCCATGGAGCATTAACTTCCCAGAGCACTGCTGCCTTCGTCTTCATGACGTCCCCTTTGGTTCGGTCAGTTGGACGAGGCCCAACTGGTGTCCTTGAAGATTACTCACAGGCCCCCAACCTTCTCTAGTGGGGCCTGGCGGGGGTACTCTCATAGGCATGGAACAAGACACCCCACAGACCCCAGTCGCCGAGCAGGTCGAAGCCACCGAAGCAGTCGTCACTGAAGAGCTCCTTGTTGAGGAAATCTCCATTGATGGCATGTGCGGTGTCTACTGAGCCCTCAGGCTCAGCCGTTATGACCCTCACGCTCGAGTCGGCGTGCGAGATGCACCCGCAGGTCGCCCTGCGACCCGAGCCATTCGGGGCGCTCGCCTATCACTATGGCAACCGACGCCTCGTCTTTCTTCGCCATCCCGACATTGTTCGGGTGGTACGCAATGTCTCCACGTATCCCTCACTTCGCGATGCACTCGCAGGTGAAGGAGTCGAGGAGCAGCGCTGGCCTTCCTTCGTGAAGGCACTTTCCTCTCTCACCACATCGGAGATCATTCGTGTCCGCTGAAAGCCTCGTTACCCAGATGAAGTCAGGGCTTGATGCCCCAATTTGTCTCACATGGGAACTCACCTACGCCTGCAACCTTGCATGTGTCCACTGCCTCTCCAGTTCTGGTCAGCGCGACGAGCGTGAATTGTCAACAGAGCAGGCAAAAGCAGTTCTTGATGAACTGCGTGACTTGCAGGTGTTCTACATCAATATCGGTGGCGGCGAGCCTATGGTGCGTCGTGACTTCTTTGAGATTCTCGAGCACTCAATCTCGAACGGCATTGGCGTCAAGTTCTCGACCA
Organism: Actinomycetota bacterium; assembly: GCA_009703055.1. GTDB lineage: Bacteria > Actinomycetota > Acidimicrobiia > Acidimicrobiales > Ilumatobacteraceae > UBA2093. Next base: position 27,645 of record WLGW01000009.1, on the reverse strand, counting down.
ACGGTGCCTTTATCGACAAGAAGAACGCCGAGCGTTTGGCCGCTATGGATTATCTCGACATTCAAATCAGTCTTGATGGAACCACTGCAGAGGTCAACGACGCAGTGCGCGGCGAAGGATCGTACGCAACAGCAATTACTGCAATGGAAAATCTTCGTGATGCTGGCTTTGGTCAATTCAAAATCTCTGTTGTTGTGACACGTCACAACGTTGATCAACTCGATGAGTTCAAAGCACTCGCAGATTCGTTTGGTGCACAGTTGCGCATCACCCGCCTTCGTCCTGCCGGCCGTGGCGCCGACACGTGGAATGAGTTGCACCCCACCAACGCACAACAACGGCAGATTTATGACTGGCTGTTGGCTCATGGAGAAAACGTTCTCACTGGTGACTCTTTCTTCCACCTGAATGCATTCGGTGAATCACTCCCCGGCCTCAACATGTGTGGAGCAGGTCGCGTGGTGTGTCTCATTGATCCACTGGGTGATGTGTATGCATGCCCGTTCGTGATTCACGAAGACTTCAAAGCAGGAAATGTTTTGGATGATGGCGGCTTTACCAAGGTCTGGCGCGGATCTGATTTGTTCCTCGAACTTCGCGAACCACAAAGTGCCGGCGCTTGCGCATCGTGCGGTGCGTTTGACGCATGCCAAGGCGGTTGCATGGCAGCCAAGTTCTTCACAGGCATTCCACTCGATGGACCCGACCCAGAATGTGTCGGCGGCGACGGCGAGAAGTTGTTGGGTGCAGTTCCCGTTGCTCTTCTTCCCCGTCCTTCCATGGACCATTCAAAGCCAGCCCGCATCAAGGTCAACTCATGAGTCCAGTCGTTGTTGTTCTTGCAGCAATTGCGTCGTACTTCATCGGCACCATTCCCAGTGCCATTGTTGTTGCTCGCGCCAAAGGCGTTGACATCACAACTTTCGGCTCGGGTAACCCTGGTGCAAGCAACGTTGCACGGGCTTTGGGCTGGAAATACGGCTCCATTGTTTTCGCAATTGATGCTGCAAAGGGAGCCATTCCTGCTGCCATCTTCTTAGGTGATCGCCCCATTGCCTACGTGTGCGGAGCTTTTGCCATTCTCGGACACCTCTTCCCTATCACTCGTAAATTCAAGGGCGGCAAGGGTGTTGCCACAGGCGCTGGCCTGTTGTTGCCATTGCATCCACTCTTCATGATCATCTGTGCCATCACATGGATCAGTCTGATGAAGTTGACAAAGAAGGCTTCCATCGCATCCATCGTTGTTGTGCCTTTGCCCATCATCATGATTGCTCTGTCCAAGAAGCCGACATGGGAAGTCTTCGCTTTTGTCGGGATAGCTCTTTTCATTGAAGTTCGACATGTTTCGAACATCAAGCGCCTTTTGTCAGGTAGCGAGAACACTCTCGACGTCAAGAAGTAGAGATTGTTCTCTATGGGCTCTGCGACATCTGCCGAAATCGCTGACTCACGTCCAATACTTCTTCTTCCTTTGGGTGCATGGGAACAACACGGACCTCATCTGCCTCTTGATACCGACACCATCATCATCACTCGTGTGATTTCTGACGTCCTGCGTCACGAAGACCTCCGCACTGTCAATGTGATGTCAGCGCCTCCTCTTTCCATCACTGCAAGTGATGAACATCACGGTTTCCCTGGCACTCTCAGCACAGGCACACAGGCATTGAAGGATTCAGTTGTCGCAATTTGTCGATCTGCGTCATGGGCACGGGGAGTCTGCATCGTCAATGGTCATGGAGGCAATGCAGATGCATTGGCAGCCATCACATCCGCACTTGCGTACGAAAAGATCACACACAGCATCTGGTCATTGCCGTCATACATCGGTGGCGACATGCATGCTGGCCATACCGAGACGTCTCTTTTATTGCATATCGCACCCAATGAAGTTCGCAGCAATGTGATTGCACGCGGTGCGACACATGAAGCCGGACTTGTTGACGCGATGCGTCAAGGTGGGGTGCAAGCAGTTTCTGAAAATGGAATCATTGGCGATGCAAGCACTGCGACTGCGTCTCATGGGAAAGCAGTCCTCGATTTGTACACCAACTCTCTTCGTGCACATGTACTTGACTGCCACCGTGAGTGGACAACAAAGAAATGAACACATCAGGTCTCACAACTGATGATCAATGGTTTCGGTCCGAGAATGGATCAGGACTCCTTGCGGGATCACCGCTGACTTATTTCTCAGTCACTGATGCTGGTCAAAAGATTCTTGATGCAATCGAAAACAACAAACCTCTTCCCGTTAATCACGCAGCTCTGACGCAACGTCTGCTCGCCAAAGGGGCAGTTCACCCGGCGTATGACACACCTGGGAACGCTGCGGATCTCACAGTTGTTATCCCCTCATATGTTTCCGAGACCACCCACCTAGAACGCCTGCAAACATTGGTGGATTCGCTCGCCGGACTGCACCTCATTGTCGTTGATGACTGTTCACCAATAGAGATTGTTGTCAGTGGCGCCGAGGTCATCCGATTAGCTGCCAACAAGGGCCCAAGCGAAGCGCGCAATGCAGGGCTCAACACAGTCGCAACTACGTTTGTCGCCTTTGTGGACGATGACACAACAGTGACTACTCACCAACTTCTCGCTCTGACTTCTCACTTCACCGACATGAGTGTCGATGTTGTCGCACCGCGAGTTGCAAGTGCAGCTGGAGAATCACTTGTTGCCGAGTACGAGACTTTTCACTCCCCCTTAGATCTCGGACTTCTTCCTTCTGTTGTTCGTCCGCTCTCGCGCGTCTCTTATGTTCCTGCTGCTGTCCTTGTCGCTCGCACACGTGTCGTGAAAGAGATGCATGCATTTGATACATCGATGCGACTCGGTGAAGACGTTGACCTCATCTGGCGAATGGTGGAAGCAGAAAAAACTGTCCGATACGACCCAACAGTGGTCTGTCATCACGCACCTCGCATGACAATACGTGCGTTACTGAAACAACGATTCGGCTACGGACGCAGCGCAGCATCACTCGATAGAAAACATCCGTTCACTGCAGCGCCACTGCGTGCCAACATCGTGATGCTGATTCCAGCCATTGCACTTCTTAGTGGATATGTCTTTGTCGCAGCCGCTCTCGTGCCTCTCATGCTTGTGTGGTTCTCGATCACATTGCGTCAGACCAAAATTCCACTCACAACGAGAGCAAAACTCGCGATGACAGGATGGTTCTCCACGGTTCGACTCCTGACTTCTGCAGTCGTGCGAGTCTGGTGGCCACCCGTACTTCTCGTAGGCCAATTCTCACTGCGAGTCGGAGCAGTCTTTGTCTTCAGTGCTTTCGTGCCTGCGATGTACGGACTCATGCGCAATAAACCGCGACATACCGTCGGGTATATCGCTCTTCGTATTCTTGACCCCATGGCATATGGCGTCGGCGTGTGGACTGGCGTTTTTCGAGACCGCAACCTCAGATGTTTATTGCCGGTAGTCACTCGTAGTTCAATCCGACTACGGTCAAAGGTGTGACGATTCGACTTGCAGTGAATGAGCCCCGTTGGCTCGCACATGTTCAAAGTGTTGCCAAGGCAATGCCTGGCCTCGTTCCTGTCGTCAAGGGCAACGGATACGGGTTTCGTCGCTGGAATCTCATGCCGCTCGCAGGCCAACTCAGTAACGAAGTTGCCGTCGGAACTGTGTTCGAAGCACGAGACATTCCGAGCAACGTGACCCCGATCGTTCTCACGCCGACACTTACTGCCCCACCAAAAAACTTACCTTTGAATACGGTGATGACGATTAGTTCGCCTCATCATGTGATTGCGCTGAACTCTGCTGGATGGACCGGTGAGGTCATTGTGAAGCTTCAGTCTTCAGCGATGCGTTACGGCGTCGAGAAGTCCATGCTGCAATCGTTGTTATCCGACATCGAGAATGCACGACTCACGGTTCGTGGTTTTGCAGTTCATCCACCACTAGACGGCGACGCTGCATTGCATCTCAAGGATGTCACGACATGGCTCGATGTTCTTGATGCTCGACTCCCGATATACGTCAGCCATCTTGATAGTGCTTCATACGAAAAGTTGCGGACCACTCACCCCGATCGAGACTTTCGCATTCGCCTCGGAACTCCCCTGTGGCATGGCGATAAGTCAATGATGCAGCTCTCTGCGGACATTGTTGATCATCATCCGATTGAAGCTGGCATGCGCGCTGGTTATCGCCAAGTCAAGGTTGACGGACCAGGAGAAATCGTTCTCGTCGGATGCGGAACAGCGCATGGTGTCACGCTTCTCCCAGATGGTCGCAGTCCGTTCCACTATCAACGCCAGCGTCTCAATGTGTTGGAACCACCACACATGCACACATCAATGTTGATTGTTTCTAGAGGACGTCCTATTCCCAGCATTGGTGAATGGATCGATGTTCAGCAGCCGATGACACGCGTGCAAGTTGATCTCCTGCAGTGGATTAAGTAACTACTTCTAAACCTGAGAAGACACGGCGCGATTTAAACCGCGCCAGCCGACAGCAGATGCACCAACAAGTGGTCCTTCATCCGCAAGACGCGCTGGAACAATGCGAGCATTCTTAGAGAACTCAAGTCCGCACAACTCATCAAGCGTTTTCTGAGCAGAGTTAAAAAACGTTGCACCAAAACCGAGTGCGACACTTCCGCCGACACAGACAAGTTTGAGATCAAGAAGGTTGCAGACAGAAGCGACACCGCGTCCGACCATACGGCCCGTACGGACCATTGTCTCGTAGGTGGGCTGCGATGGGGTTCGACCAGTTATTGCCTCGATGGCGGGACCAGAGGCCTCTGCTTCCAGGCAGCCACGGCCCCCACAGGTGCACCGACGCCCATTGGGCTCCACAATCACATGCCCCACATGGCCCGCATTGCCGCTTTCGCCGTCCAAAAGCTGCCCATTGAGCACGATTCCGCCGCCCACACCCGTGGAAACGACCATGGCCATGAAGTTGTCGACGCCCTTGGCGGCCCCTAGCCAGCCTTCGGCCAGAGCCAGGGCCTTGGCATCACCATCGCCAAAAACAGGAAGACCGGTGCTGAATGCAAGCTGATCACGAAGAGGAAAATTCTTCCACTGCGGAATGTTGAGTGGAGACACTGTTTCAACATTGCGAGTAATCGGACCGGCAGAACCCACCCCAACAACAGATGGAGTTGCGCCGTGATGGTCGCGAGCTCTCACGAGTTGTGAATGAACAGCTTTGTCGAGATCATCAAAAAGTTCTTCTGCGGTTGCGGTGTGATCGACAGGAACATTGAGACGGTCGACAAGTTCTCCGGCACGAGTCACCAAACCGACGGAGAACTTCGTTGCTCCGATGTCGATTGCGAGTGCCAAATCCATAAGGCGTCTATTCTCGCAAAAACAATTAATTTCCAAACGAAAATACGACAAACTTTTCTACGAAGTACCTAAGTCTTCGATTGTTTTCTACGATTACAGCGTGAAATCTTCATGGGACGACATTCTTCAGCATGAATTCATTAGTCCCTATTTTTTATCAATGACTCAGTTTCTTCATGATGAGCGCTCTGCACATCACGTATTTCCACCGCAAGAAAAAGTCTTTGCCTCGCTCGACGCGACATCTTTGAGTGACACCAAAGTCGTCATTCTTGGACAAGACCCGTATCACGGTGACGGACAAGCTGATGGACTCGCCTTCTCAGTTTCAAAAGGAACACCGATACCACCATCACTGCGAAACATTCTGAAAGAACTGCACGATGACACTGGTGCTGCAATTCCTTCTCATGGCAACCTCATCTCTTGGGCACAACAAGGAGTGCTCTTGCTCAACACAACTCTCACTGTGAGGGGAGGAGAAGCCGGATCTCATTACGGACGCGGGTGGGAGACTTTGACTGATGTCATCATTAGAAAAATCAACGAAAAGCCTGATTCTGTTGTCTTTCTCCTCTGGGGCGCACATGCGCGAAAGAAGAAAACCCTCATCACCCAGCCCCATCACGTGGTGATTGAAGGGGTCCATCCCTCCCCCTTGTCTGCCTATCGAGGATTCTTTGGGAGCAAGCCGTTTTCACGGGTCAACACTGCATTAGAACAAGTAGGCCACCGCCCCATTGATTGGGCAATCCCCTCGTGAACAATCTCTTCGCATCTGAATAGAGCACACTTTCACTGCCTAACAAATTCATGGGTTGCTGTGGGACAATCAACCCATGGCAATCGCTAGTCGGCAATCGGAGAAGTCTCGACAGACAGATCTCAAGGTTGCACAGAGTGCAGCTAAAGCAGTGCGGACTGTTGGAGTTGACCAGATGGCACTCACGCGTGTTGCTGCCGATGCCGGATTCTCCAGTGGTGCCATCTACGCGCGATGCGATGATCGGTCTGAACTTGTTGTCCTTGCGTGGGAGAAAAGTTTTTGGCCAATGTTGTCAGAGATCTTGTCGCTTCTTATCGAATCTGTTCTCTCACGATCCACCGTGAATTCAGAACAGATCAGAGAATTGTTCGAGCGTGCAAGTGGTGAGGATGCAATTCCCGATCTGGGAAGTGCGATGGAAGTTATTGTGGCCTCTCGTCGCGATGAGGTCATCGCCGAAGTTGTTCAACGTGACATCAACGGGCTGATGGAAGACCACGGCGTGGGTCCCTCTACAGATGGAGCAGATCGACAAGCTGTTGTCGGAGCCATCTGCACAGTGTTTGGCGCAGCTCTCCTGAACTCTTCATACAGCAACGAGTCAATTCAAGACATTGATCCATTTCCTTTTCTGGAATCTTTTATGGTCGCATTACAAAGAGGAACGAAGCCATCGAAACCCGCGGGTCCAGTTCGGGAAGTTGCGCCGTATGCGTTCCCCACAACGTACGACGATGTTCGTGATGCGCTCATTTCAGCCAGTGAATATGTCATTGCGCGTTCCGGTGTCCATCGCGCCACTGTCTCTCGTATCGCGCGCCGCGCAGGTGTGAGTGTTGGTGCCATTTATGGTCTGTATGAAAACAAAGACTCTTTGGTTTCGGATTGTCTCGAGGTGCTTTTCCCCCCACAAACGGCACACGATGCCCGTTCATGGGCAGGCGTCTTCACCGCCCCAGACCAGCGTGCAATGGTCACCCAGATATTGACTAACTACATGTCACCGTCGTATGTGCAGTGGCGTCGATTCCGGCTCGAAGCATTCATTGCAGCACGACACTCAGATGCAGTGTCCGAGCAGATTGCCGGATACGCAGCTATTGCGCGCCGCACAATTCTTCAAGCAGCAGAAAATGCCCCTGCTCACGCCGACATCCGCCCCGACACAGGAATGTCCTCGCGTGCGACTGTCATCGGATTGTCCATCTTTGAAATCGTTGATCCAACAATTACTTCCCTTGATTGGCGCTGGGTTCCCGTCCGTTAATGAACAACGATGTGACATCACTAGTGTCACTACATGCTCGCTGAACTTGCCGCACGTGTCCGCTCTGGCGCCATCGACCCTGTTGATCTTGTCAACGAGAGTCTTCGTCGAATCGAGTCCGCAAAAGAATTAAATGCCGTCGTGGCTCTCTACGCCGAAGAGGCACTAGAGACTGCACGAAATCATTCTCGAGAAGGTGCACTCGCAGGACTACCACTTCTGGTGAAAGACATGGCTCGGGTGAAGGGACACGTCACGACCTCAGGATCTCGTCTATACGTTGATGCAGCCCCCGACGAAACTGACGACACGGTGGTGCAACGACTTCGTGCCGCTGGTGCCATTGTCATCGGCCGCACAAACAGCCCCGAGTTTGGTGCCACGGCTTACACGTCGAACGCCATCTATGGCGCCACACGAAATCCGTGGAACACTGCGCAGTCTCCTGGTGGCTCGAGCGGTGGTTCTGCCGCTGCCCTTGCAGCTGGGCTGACACCTCTTGCCACAACATCAGATGGTGGAGGAAGCGTTCGTGGTCCGGCTGCTGCAGTAGGTCTTGTTGGATACAAACCAACGATGGGCGCGATTGGTCGTAACATTTTGCCGCGCTGGATTGAATTCTCAACGCAAGGAACCACAGGGGCAACTGTTGCTGATGTCCTCACAGAAGCGTCAGTCACAATCGGTGAAGCCCGTGGTGATTTTCTTGCAGTCCCTCGCGACGGAGTGCACTTTGCTCCTGTCATGCCGACGCGAGTGTTGGCATGTCGCACCTTTCGATCAGATGTTGATCCTGAGATTGAAGAGAACTTTGAGAACACCCTGATGACACTTGAGCGCAGTGGTGTCCAGGTTGAGCGCATTGATTCACCGAGCAACAACGAGACGATATGGAATTGGTTTGTGATCTCCACTGCAGAACTCACTCAAAGTCTTCGTCACGAAGAGCATCGCTGGGATCAACTCACTGATTATGTGCAGGCACAACTGAAGTTCGGCTCTACTGTCACTGTTGACCAGTACATTGCGGCGCAACGCAAGCGACATGACGTTTCTGCACGCTTTGATGACCTCCTCACTGCGGGAACCGTCATCGTGACACCAACAGCAAATGCTCGCTCATGGCCTGCTGAAGGCCCACTACCAACACGCGCGGGCACAACCGATGATCCAATGATCACTCTCAATACCCCCGACAATAACTACACAGGGCACCCTGCTGTCTCTGTTCCGATGGGTCTTGACGACCATGGCGTACCTTGCGGAATGCAAGTAGTTGCTCCGCGTTTTCAAGATGGTCTGGCTCTCGGACTCGCTGCTCACCTTGAAAAAATTCAGCCGTGGTCTCTCACTGCGCCGGGATACACGCCGTTCTCTCTATAAACAGAGACCGATGTCCCTCGCAGTGGGTTTCTCACTAGCGTGAAGGCTTCTCATGAAGTTCGTCTCTGTTCTCTCGGCTGCTCTGTTTACGTCAGTTCTTTCAATTGCCGCCCCCACTGCACAATCTGCAACCCCCAACGTTCCTGGTCTTGCTGTGACACCAGCACTGTCTGCCCCTGCAGCAGGCAATGAACACACCTGCATCATCCGAGACGGAAACGTCTGGTGCACCGGATCTAATTCACGAGGCCAACTCGGCACTGGCACAACGACGAGATCAATTGCTTTTGCACCATCTTTGATGACAAATGCCGTTCAACTCTCTGCCAACACTCATTCCACCTGCGCAGTGCGAAGCGATGCGACTTTGTGGTGCTGGGGTCAAATCATCTCCTCCCTCGACGCACTAACAATTCCTCCTGCAATTGTCCGCGTTGACTCACCTATTCCAGTGCAGATTCCACTCGTCGGTGTCACCAGTGTTGCTGTCGGCGCCAATCACTCGTGTGCAATCTTGCAAGATCGAACATTGTGGTGCTGGGGTCTCGGAACCAGCGGGCAACTTGGTGATGGAACAAAGACAAACACAGTGGTCCCAGTTCGTGCACGCATTGATTCAGTCATCTCTGCTGATGTGGGCCTTGCCCATAGTTGCGCAGTGCGTTCCACTGGTTCGGTGTGGTGCTGGGGTTCGAACCAGTATCGACGCCTTGGTCTTCGCTCCTCGGCAAGCCAGCCTGTTCCCGCATATGTTCCGACAGTGCGAGCCACACTTGTCACGACCGGTGATTCATTCACATGTATTGCCTCTGTCATCAAACGAGTTCAATGCTGGGGACGAAATAACTACGCACAACTGGGACTTACATCAGGCCCATCTCGTTACACACCAGTCACCATCAGAGTGAAGAGCCCCACTGCCATCTCTGCTGGTAGCGAGTTCGCTTGCGCCCTGACTGAGGCAGGAACCACCTGGTGTTGGGGACGAAATCGATTTGGACAGTTAGCAAACGGAACCAGCATCCGCAAAGCGGCTCCCCAGAAGGTCATTGCTTCATCAGCTGTTGGCACGCTCACTTCACTCACGACTGGTGCTTCGCATGCATGTGGAATTGCTGTATCAACAAGTGGCATGTGGTGCTGGGGCCTTGGTCTCAATGGTCAACTGGGCGACAGCGGCGGTGGGAATCGCATGCGTGGGACCGCGGTGTGGCAAAACGGGGTGCGCATGAAACCCATTGGCACTGATCTTTCAGCACGAGTCGTCATCGCAGGTGACATCTCGTGCGACACGCCTCGACGAGACCGGTTTGGTGTCGGACCAATCGGAACTCAATGCGGCGAAGTTGCAACCGCCCTGCTCACAACATCACTTGCCCCTGAGGGAGTCATCGCTCTTGGTGACCTCCAATACGAAAGTGCCAGCACCGCAGAGATCGCTGCTTTCTATGAACCGACTTGGGGACGTTTCAAAAACATCACATACCCAGTGCGGGGCAATCACGAGTACATCACCGGTGGTGCTGCTGGTTACGTCGACTATTTCGCTGAAATGTCACCTTCGTACTGGACGACAGATGCAGGTGGTTGGCGAATCATCGCCGTTGATTCATGGTGCCAAGGTCTTCTGTTTGCTGGATGCTCCGCAACGTCTCCACAAACACAATGGCTACAGGCCGAACTGCTACGCGCAAAAACTGATGGGCGTTGTGCAGCGGTCATGATGCATCACCCATTTGTTTCCAGTGGACGATTCGCTACTGCAACAGTCAAACCATTGTGGGAGGCGTCCGTTGCTGGCGGCGCAGATGTTGTGTTTACTGCCCACGATCACCATTACGAGCGCTTCGCACCCCTCAATGCAGCAGGTGCCCCTGCAGTAGGTGGAGTTCCGCTCTTCATCACAGGCCTCGGCGGCGCACCCGTGTACCCAATCGATGCTCCGGTGCCTGGCAGCCAGTACCGCACCAACATTGAACACGGCGTGATGAATGTGACATTCACTCCCACAGCATTCTCATGGTCATTCGTGAGTGCAGTTGACAATCTTCCCTATGACCAGGGAAGCGCGACATGCGCTCCCTGATCTTTAGTTGAAATCAGACACCGTCAAAATCGGGCACGAGGGCAACTTTGCCGGCAATCTTTCGATTCTGCATATCTTTCAATGCTTGTGCAGCTTGAGACATGGGATACGTCACTGGCTCAACTGGATGCAACTTTCCTTTTGCCATCTCACCCATCACTTCGACCAGCATCTTTGCGTTGTCAACTTGATTGCGCAACATCCATGCACCCCAGTCGACACCGACCACTGTGCGGTTTGTGAGCAAGACATGATTTGCAGGTAACTGAGGAATTCCGGCGACAAAACCGACGACCATGTACTGACCACCAGGCGCTAACGCTCGCAAGCATTGAGCAGCTAAGTCACCGCCAACTGGGTCGTACACCAGATCGAGTCGACCATCAGCAAGTTCGCGTGCTCGAGCCTTGACATCTTCGGTTGAAACATCGATAGCAGCGAAGGCTCCTCTCGACAGTGCAAGTTGACGCTTCTCTTCAGTTGAAGCAGCTGCGATGACTTTCACTCCCATTGATACAGCTAAGTCCACGCCAGCGAGACCAACACCACCGCCAGCGCCTAAGACCAACATGGTGTCGCCTTCAACAATGGACGCACGGTAGTTAAATGCAAACCACGCAGTGAGGTAGCTCTGCATAAACGTTGCACCTTGACCATCTGTGATGTTGTCGGGAAGTGCGAGAACGCGGCTCTCCGCCACTACTGCTTCGTTAGAGAAACCTCCGTTGCCTACAGGCGCAAACACTCGGTCGCCGACTTTGACACGAGTGACATCAGATGCAACCTCTGTGACGCGACCCACCACTTCGGAGCCTGGTCGATATGGCACCGGTGGCTTGATTTGATACTTGCCTTCAATCATCAAGGCATCGACATAGTTCAACCCACAAGCAAGGATCTCAATACGTATGTGACCATCAATGAGCGCCGGGCTCTCCATCTCAACGAGTGTGAGATCTTCAACTGAACCAAGGGCTTCGACCAACATTGTCTTCATCTTGATGACGGTACTAGACCTCACATCAACTATGACGACCCGACTACCGTACATATATGCATCGTCTCCGCCAGTTGATGCGCACATCGACGTTCACCCCACTGGCTATCTTTCTTTCCCTCGCTCTTCGTGCAGTGGCTTCACTTGATCGGCCGATAGCCCGATTCCCCGACACAACTGGCTACGAGTCATTTCGGTTTCTGGGCGACATCGATCGCTTCTGGTCCGTGCCATTTCTCTATGCACTGGTCGATACCGACGTCGGACGAATCACTCTTCAGGCCGTCATCGCCGCTATCGCATGGTCATGGTGTGCGCTCATCCTTTCCAAGATGTCTCGCTACCCCCGTGCAGTGCTCTCTACAGTTCTGCTCTTGGGGGTATCCCCTCAAGTTGTTCGATACGACCTGGCGCTTCTGTCCGAATCTCTCGGAATCTCATTTTTTGTTTTGACAATTGCCGCTTCACTGAACATGCGCAAGAACGCCAACCCCTTATCCATCAGCATTTGGCTTGCCAGTGTGACTCTGTGTGCCTACACGCGACCAGTTCATCTCTGGGTGCTTCTCATCGTTCTCGTCTCGCCCTTCATCGCTTTCATAGCTAGTCGAGGACGCAAGGTCTCGCTCACAACACTGATTCTGCTTGTCGTGTTGGTCGGCGGGGTTTTGCAACTTCAAGGGAACAGTTCTACGTCAGCGCTGAATTTCTATACAGTTCTGCAGGAACGAGTGATTACTGATGACACTCGTTTTGCATGGTTCGCTCAACAAGGCATGCCTCTTTCAGAAGGAATGCGAGATGCCACTGGCTACGACTACATCGATCAACTGCCATCCGAAGTCTCAGCAGTCATCCCTCTCCCCGATGGTCAAGTGCCACCCACACTCATGCGTGTCGGAGGAGCCCCACTTGCACAATGGGTTCATGACAGCGGCTGGAGGACATACGTTCGCTACGTCCTTACACACCCCACAGACACATTCTCTCGATTGACATCACTCACAAACGCAACACTCTCACCGCCCAATGATGACTTTCTTCCACTGGAAAATGGCCCGATGATTCCTCGAGTGCTTTTCGGATCATGGGAACTATGGAGCATCATCACCATCGGAGCACTTCTTCTTGTATTTCTCAAGAGCCGAAAGGATTTCCTCTTTCTTGCTTCCATGTGCATCACGCTTGTCGCTATTTATGCCACAACACTGCTGACGTCAGGTATTGAACACCCCCGACATTCGGTGACATCTGCAGTTGCTGTACGACTGATTGCCATCGTGGCACTTGTCTATGCGCTGCCGAGAGCTACGCAGAACCGAGATCTCGACGAACACGCCGACGAACACGGATGATCAACTGGCCGCGCTTCCTTGCAGAAGCATGGTCAAGTGCATACAAAGCAATCCAATGACACCGGGTTCTCTTGTTGAACATCAAACGAATGGAACGAAAAGCCGTTCGCTTTCCTGCTTCGCCTTCCAATGCATTCACAAACTTTGTTGAACCATGTGTGGTGACGACAACAACCTTTTTGATGTTGGTCAGCAGAGGACGAATTCGTGCAGCACCCTCAGGAAGAATCCATGCAATCTCATTCATGAGTACTCGATCAATCCACCCTTTAAGAATTGCCGGCTGCGCCGACCACCACGTTGGGTACACAAGCACGAGAGCCTGTGCCCACTGAATATCTTCAACGTGGGGTTTCAGATCGGGCAACCGTCGTAGTTTCTCATGGATATCCCCCACATGATTCAGCCGTTCATAAGAGCTGAAGACAGGGTTGAATTCCTCGGCATACAAATCATGATGGCGAACATCATGACCAAGCTGAGAGAGCTCAGCCAGGACTTCTTCGCGCAACGTTCCAATAAACGAGTCCGGCGATGGATGAGCAGAAATTACGAGAACGTTCATAACGTCGTCATCTTTTTCTCAACATCTCGCAAGAACTGCTGACGACTCTCTGGCGTCGATGTATCAAGCGCATACAAACCTTGATGTGACGTTCTTGTTCGCTTTGTTCCACACAAACGAAGAGCTCGCGTCAAAATACGACGACCGTTGTCATTCACCAGGCGGACATACAACTTCGGAGAGCCATACGTGGAAATCACATGAATGCGTCGCATCTGTGTCAGACCTGGGCGAACACGGTCCTTCTTCGTGAAACGAAACGCCACTCCAACGACAAGAACTCTTTCCAGCCAGCCCTTCAGTTGTGCGGGCAAGCCCGACCACCACGTGGGGTATACAAATACGAGAATCTCGCTCTCTTGCACCTTTTCGATGTAGCGAACAATCTCTGGCGTCGTCACAATTTTGCGATCCATATATGTTCGCCACTCTTCGACGGGCATCACAGGATCAAAATCATCAGCAGCGAGGTCAATCACGCTGACGTCATGTCCGGCTGCAGAAAGGCCTTTTACTGCAGCGTCGCGTATTGCGGAACAGAGACTTCCCTCAACAGGATGGCAGTAGACAACGAGAGCACGCATGAAATGAACCCCCGATAGTCGGGATGCCCACTACCGTAACGCCCATGCCCGACTTAACAGGAAACTTCGAGACAGGGCGCCTTCCCAAGATTGCTCCTGGGACAGTGACGATCACCATCGCACGAATCCCCAAGAAGGGATATCGCACTGAATTTGAGCAATGGTGCACTGAGATGCAACAAGCAGTTCAAGAAGCTCCTGGCTGTTTGGGCGCGACAACTTTGCATCCTGACCGCAACAACAACACCTACCAAATGGTGTTTCGATTCGCCGATGTCCTGTCACTACGCCAGTGGGAGCGCTCGGAGATTCGCCAAGATCTTCGCGATAGGGGTGATTCACTCATTGACTCAGAGAGGGTCACTGCAACGGCAGGCACCGAAGAGTTCTTTAATGCTTTAGGAGAAGTTGACCGACACCGCACCAAGACAGGACGATTTGTTGCAGACATTGCATGGATCTATCCCGTTGCGCTCGTGTCATCCGTTGCGCTCGCACCTCATCTCGCAAAGATGGCGATTCTTCCTCGTGTACTTATCTCAACGGCACTCATTGGTGCAACGAGTAAGTACACAACGGGCCCCGTACGAAAATGGTGGCGCCGCCGACGCATGTTGCCGCAAAACTCAGAGGTGCGCTAGTTATCTTGCTTGAGGGACTGAGCAAGCTTTCAAGCCAAACAGTCGAGAAATTCTTCGTCGATTCTTTGCGATGATGAAGTACACAATTCGTGCGACAATGCGAATCACTGGCAGAGCAATCACAATCCCACTCATACGGAGAACTCGCTTCTCAGAGAGCCGAAGAATGCGCGAAACGGCATCTGCCCCTTCGTAGCGACCATTAAATGTCAAGAACCACACAGATGCCAGAGATGAGACACCGTATTCACGATGCGACATCACATCGACTTGAGAAATGTGTCGACGGATGAAGCCAGAAGCTGCTTCGCAAATACCGCAGTCGCCGTCATAGACAACGACACCGGCAGCCATGATCTACGCGCTCAAAAGGTCAAACACCTGCTGTGCACGACCTGCGTGGATAGTTTCTTCGCGACCATTCAGACGAAGAAGTCGTTCCACTTCTTCATTGTCTTCAGCGTCAGCCCATTTCTGGTAGCCAATGTCGCCATTCAGTTCACCCTTTACGATGCCCGCGAACATTCGCGCATCAATGGTGTCGGGAAGCGGGACATCAAGAAGCTCGGCTTCCTCTGCAGTTGGCTCCCATTCAGTGCCATTTTTAATGCTGATCATTCTGGCCAACCGACGAGCATGTCCACGTTCTTCAACAGCGTTCTTCCGCAACAGGGATGCGGCCTCTTCGTTGTTCACACGGTCAGCCAACAAGTTGTAGAACAACTCCCCTGCCATCTCAATGCGGTACATCAACGTCAGTTCAGGAACTTCCAATTTTGGAACATCAGCAAGAGATGCATTGGCGGTGAAGAAATTGATGTCAGACATAATGAATCAGTTCACGTTGAGAAGGTCGACAACAAAAATCAAAGTTTCGCCACCTTTGATAACGCCACCAGCGCCTTGCGCTCCGTACCCCATTGCCGGCGGAATGGTGAGCACTCGACGTCCGCCCACTTTCATTCCCGCAACTCCATGGTCCCAACCAGCAATGACTTGCCCGGCTCCCAAACGAAACTCAAATGAGTCACCGCGATTCCATGAGGCATCAAATTCGCGCTGAGTGCTCCATGCAACGCCGACGTAGTGCACTTCAACATTGGCACCTGCCTTTGCTTCATTTCCGGTGCCGACGATGACATCTTCGATGACAAGGTCTTCAGGTGGATTACCAGCAGGAACTGTTACTTCAGGCTTTGTTGCACTCATGGCTTCAACCTATCTCCCCGTCAGAGCTACGCACGAGCGCGCGTACGACGCAGAACGGGGTCAGCAATGCGCAGTGCCGTATCGGCAACTTTCATCACTCGACCTGCGGCTCCAGGAGTCTTCGAATCAATGAGATTTCCCATGACCGACAACGTGATGTCTGCTGCTGCTTGGGTTCCGACGGCAATACGCAAACCTGGCTTCAATAACCACGGATGACCAATCAAGAAACTAAACCGACGACCTGTTCGTAAGAATGCGTCAAAGCGTTCTCCTACTTCGCGGTCGTATGCCTCTGACGCAGTGACCGGATCTGCAATGAATTTCTCTGCAGCAAGAATTCCTGATTCCAGTCCGTAGTCAATTCCTTCACCGTTCATGGGGTTCACGAATCCTGCAGCATCACCGATAGCAACCCACCCAGGTCCGTGTCGGCGGATACAACTCATTGGCAAGCGCCATGCGCGCGGCTTTTCGATGTAATCACCCAACGACCATGAGTCGCGAACAAGTGATGCGTATTGATCAAGCAAGGTATTCAGATTCAATTTCTTGAATCCCTTCATCGTGCTCAATGCGCCAACTCCGATGTTGACAGTGCCATCGCCCGCCGGAAACATCCATCCGTAACCAGGCACTGCAGTGCCATGTTCGTCACTCAAACTAAGACACGCCTCGAGGTGACGCTCAGCGTGACGCGGAGTAGGTGCGTACGCACGAATGGCAAGACCGAATGTTTCATTCGGGTCACGAACAGCGCCAAGCATTGTTGCAGCCATTCCTTGCGCACCTGCTGCAAGAATCGTGAAGGGCGCACGGTATTGCTCCGACCCCACACTCACACCAATCACTGTGCCGTCTTCAAGAACTGGCAGTGCTTCGCATCCAAACCGAACGTCAACTCCGCTGGCGATAGCAACGTCGATGAGATGAGTATCAAAACGATGACGCGGCCAGACAGCACCATGATTCGGAAACTTTGCTGTTGTCGGCCATGCAAGTTCGCGTTGCTTCTTCCCAGCAATCATTCGCAAGCCATCGATGCGATGTGCAACGGAGTAATCAATTCTCAATTCATCAAGCGCACCGATGGCACGTGGCGTGAGTCCGTCGCCGCACACCTTGTCGCGTCCATGGACGCCTTTCTCAAAAAGAATCACTTTCAGGCCGGCACGTGCTGCGGTGATGGCAGCAGCTGAACCAGCTGGACCACCGCCAATGATGAGAATGTCGGACTGCATTACTCAGAGCCTGCCAGACGACACATGGAACCACTACTTGCGTACCATGGGTCACATGGCTTCTATGAACCTCGCTGATGCTGTTGCCCTCATTCGGTCAACCGACACCATGGCAGTGCCCCTCGGACCAGGTGTTCCCGGTGGCTTCATGCACGCCCTTGGCGAACGGACAGACTTCGAGAACCTCCAGATCTTCGGAGCCCTCATGCCTGACCTGTATGGGGTTTTGACCCAGAAGGGCGTCCACTATCGCAGCGGCTTTTTCGGCCCCGCAGAACGCTTCCTACGCGACACTGGAGCCTCCATTGACTACGTGCCAGCAGACTTTCGCCGCTTTGAGCCCGTGCTGGAATGGCTCAAGCCCCGGGTCATCGCGACTGCCGGTTCTCCCCCCGTTGACGGGTGGGTCAGTTTGTCCGTCCACGCCGGAGCAAGCGTCGACGAAATCAATCGTGTTACTGCCGACCCAGATCGACTCTTGATCGTCGAAGTCAGTGAAAAGTTCCCCCGCACGTTTGGCATCATGCCGCACCACCCCCATCGCATTCACGTCGACAACATTGATGCACTGATTACCACTGATCGTGCGCCGCTGAATCTCGCCGACACAGAACCCACAGAAGCTGAACTGACCATTGCTCAACTTGCATTGTCATTCATTCACAGTGGTTGCACTTTGCAGACCGGAATCGGTGGCATCCCCAACCAGATTGCAACATTCCTTGCCAATGGTGACCTCGGTAATTTCGGAGTGCACTCTGAGATGTTCACAACAGGACTCATGCGACTTCATCAAGCAGGAAAGGTCACCAACAAAAAGGGCAACGAGTTTGATGGTTTCTCCCCGACAACGTTTGCTGCAGGAATTCCAGAACTATACGAATGGCTTCATGAAAACGAAGACGTTCGTTTCTTGCCAGTCAAAGTTGTGAATTCACCTGAGCGAATCTCTACCAATCGAGACATGATTTCAATCAACGGTGCTCTTGCAGTGGATCTCTCCGGACAAGTCATGGCCGACACCATCAACGGACAACAATTTAGTGGCGTTGGTGGTCACGAAGATTTCGTTGCAGGCCCCGGACTCAATCTTTCGGGTCGCAGTCTGATTTGTCTTCCTTCCACCAGCATGGTGAATGGTGTTCTCACAAGTCGGATCTTGCCTCAGTTTCCAGCAGGCAGTGTGGTGAGTACACCGCGTCATCAGCTCGACATCATTATCACTGAGTACGGCATCGCCGAACTTGAGGGTCGTTCTATTCGTGAACGTTCTCGTGCGCTAGCGATGATTGGTCATCCACAATTCAGGGACGAGTTGTTGGCGAATGCTGAGCAGTGGCCGAAGGATTAAGTCCTGCCGCGTTGTACAACGCAATCACCGTCACAAGAGCAATCACGCCATACGCAGTTCCTGCGGCTAGGTCGGTTGGCCAATGTGTTCGGATCAACCATGACGAAACACTGACAATGATTGATGCCGTAGCTACCAGACCCCACGCAACCTTGCGCATGATCGAGCCCGCCTTGGTGAAGTACCACGCCATGTATCCGAGTAGCGCCACCACATTCGTTGCATGACCGGAAGGAAACGCAAGTTCCCCAGATTCCAACGCACCCATACGTGGCCATGACTCCCATGGAAATTGTCGACCCATTGCCATTTTCATAGAACCAGCAAGACCAGTTTCAAAGAGAAGAACAATGACAAACCCGACTATTGGTGCCCACGTTCTCCGTCGCCATGCAACGAGCGCAAGTATCGGCACACAGAAAGTCAGAATTAGTCCTCGAAGTCCCAGAAGTGCGGTTGCTTCAAAAAATGACTTGTCCTCAACAAGGCGACGAGCAAGGCGGATGGAATACCAGTCGAACCACTCAAACCAAGTTCGACCGTCTGATTGAGGAAGCACGTAAATCTCATGCACGTAACCGCGCTGCATGATGACCATCACTGATAACAATGCGATGAGGACAGTCATCGCCACCACAGTGCCCACAAAGCGTCGCGTCGTCGTCATCCCGTCTATTTTGCCTTCTGTCGTGCCTTCCGATGTGTCACTCTCATCTCGACGGCAAATAGGGCAACGAATGGCAACTATGGTGACCGTATGACCAAGGCACAGGTAACCAAAGACTCCATCGATCTCGGAATCGTGGTGTGCAACATCGAAAACTCACTGGCGTTCTACAAGGATCTCTTGGGATTCGAACTGCAAGGCACAATGCCAATGCCTGGAGGCGGGAACATGCATCGATTGTTGTGTGGCACCACCACCATCAAGCTCGTCAGCACCGACCCATCACCAGCACATCCAGTCGGTGGACCGATCACGGCAGCTTGTGGGTACCGCTACTTCACCATCTCGGTCAGCAACCTGGAAGAAATCACACAAGCGTGTAAAGACGCTGGCCATAAGGTGCAAGTTCCTCCCACCGCCATTCGCTCGGGAGTCACCATTTCCATCGTTGAAGATCCCGATGGCAACTTGGTGGAATTTCTTCAGATCGGCTAACGACCTCTCTGTCTACTCCGTAGGCGATGCAAAAGACTGCGCAAGTAGTGCGAAGCCTTCATCAAGGCTGATCCGTGGAGACCACTGCAGCAGTTCCTTTGTTTCAGTGATGTCAAACCAATGCGAGATACCCAATTGATACGCGGTGAATGCGGTGAGAGGTGGCTCTGAATGCGGCCGCAATTTGTACACAGCCTCAATCACCTTTCCCAATCGCACTGCAGCGCCCAAGCCAATGTTTCGTGGTGCATAGGAAACATTGGCAGCAGAACAAATCGACTGCACCAAACTTGCCACCGTGCGAGGCTCACCATTGCTGACAACCAAAGCACGGCCACTGAGGTTCTCTTGCACACCCACACGCTCTGCAGCTGCGGCTAACGCATCAGAAACGTTGTCGATGTACGTCGAATCAACAACTGCTTCACCATTGTTGACCAATGCAAGGCGGCGCTGTCGCGCCCGCTCCACAATTCGGCCTACAAGTTGCGTATCTCCTGGTCCCCATACCAAATGCGGTCGAAGAGCAACTGCTGCAATGCGCGTATCCGCTAGCACCGCACGCTCTGCAACAGACTTTGTCTGAGAGTAATGACCCAACACGTCATCACGTGCAGGTGGTGAAACAGCTCCGAGAACAGGCGTCGTGCTGTACGAAACAGAGGGAGACGACACATACACAACGCCCCGAGCACCGGCAGCAACAGCAGCACTCATCACGTGCTGTGTTCCCACAACATTGATGTCACGAAACTCAGAGATGCGACCCACGATTCCGACCTTTGCTGCAGCGTGAATCACAACGTCACAGCCGCTCACTGCTTTCTGCACTGCATCTGCATCACGAATATCCCCACGAAAAATGGGGACTTCCAGATCAGAAGATCCACGCTGAAGAATCTGGACATCATGCCCACGACGAAGCAGCTCTTCAGCAGTTTTTCTGCCGATCATTGAGGTGGCGCCCGTGACAAGAACTTTCATTTTCAGGTCAACTGTTCATTGGCCCACTGGCCAAGTGCGATGCGATCAATCTTTGAGTTGTGACGACGATCGACGGGCAGTTTCTTCTTAAACAACACCGCGACTACATCGGGAGCCACTTCGCGCACCTTCATTTCAATCGGACGCACAGCTGCTCCTGTTGTCTCTCCGTCACACAACACAACGACCAGCGCAGAAGACGAACCGACGGGCACAGTCACTGCAGCAACTGTGACATCGGGAAGGAGATTCTCTACCGCTTGTTCAATCGGAACTGGTGTCAAAACTGTGTCGCCAATTCGAAGAACATGAGCACTTCTACCCTCAATAAAGAGACCATTCTTCACATGGCCTACATCGCCCGTGCGATGCCATTCTCGTGAGTTGAACTGCACGCGGGCATCTCTGTTGCGTTGCCAGTGCTGGTCGTAACCCACCGAAAGCCACGGGCCTGTCACAAACACTTCTCCGGTCACGCCATCAGCAACGGGATGAACCACATCGTCGGACGTGAAACCCAATGGCAAGACCATGACATCAACACCTGGCAAGGGGCGGCCCACCGATACTCCTTCATGGTGTGATGCTTCAGCCCGCACACCATCAGTCACAATCAACATCTCTGTCATTCCGTAGGGACTGAAAAGTTCAGCATGAGGAAACGCGTGTGCAACGTCATGCAGCAGAGCATCACTCACTGGAGCACCAGCAGACATCATGCAACGAACAGTGGGGAAAACTGCTGCATCCTTGATGACATTGCGTAACGGAGCCGGAGCGGCAAAGAGAATTGTTCCGTTGACACCGTTGAGTGCGTCGTGAAGATCTTTGGCGGCCAGCTTGCCCGGTGCAACGACGTTGATTTTCGGAAGTGCAACAGGCACACCCCATGCAGGACCGTATAACGCAAATGGAATGTACGCCGCTGCGATTCCATCGTCATCGGTGATTGAAAACTGCTGCTGAATTGCGTGTGCCAGTGCACGTAGTTGCCCGTGGGTGTAGACCACACCTTTTGCAGGGCCAGTTGCTCCCGAGGTGTACAGAACTGCTGCCTCTTGAGAATCAACCACAGCAGGAGATTCAGTCACTCTTTGCCCACTGATTGACGTCACTTCTTCGAGGTCAAGCCGCTGGGCACGATGAGCAAGATGCAGGACACGCGACGCAATTCTTGTTGCACGCACCGTGAGAACAAACTGCGGGCGGCTCTCTCGCAAAGCCCGGCGCATATTTGAGATCCCTAAACCAGGATCTGCAACAACCGGCACAATTCCTTCTGACCAGCAAGCGTAAATGCAGGCAATTGTCTGGGCGGAAAACGGTGTCAGAATCGCAACTCGATCTCCCGACTTCACTCCAGCACGTCGAAGATGCCCTCTGCTTGATTGCACCATCGACAACAAGTCGGCCCACGATGTTGTGAGTTTTTCCTTGGCATCAAAAACAGCCACACTGTTCGGCGTAGTTGACGCCCGACGATGCATCGCAGCATTGAGGTCTGCAAAGCCTTCCGCTGGGCCGCCAACGGAAAGAGCACCTGCACTATCCAGCCATTCGTGCACCAATCGTGCGGCGTCTGGATGCTCTGGTGAGAGGTGCCCAATGTCGAGTGTGATGGTGTGAGCATGCGGGAATGTCTTTTGCATATCTGCAAGAACACCTGTGTGGAACACAAAATCGCGTGTCCCCCACATCAACAATGTGGGCACCTTGATCTCATGCGCTTGTTCTGCCACGCGTTGAAGTTCTGCGGCGGAGACATGACTAGGAGTCGTAGGAATATCGGCAACAAAGTCAGCAATCGCACGCCTGCGAGCCGCACTGGCATATGGCGCGTAATAAGCAGAACGAATGTCGCGAGGAATGCCGCCAGTGGGCGCAACTGCTCCAACAAGGAACGCCTTTGACGTGGAACAAATGGCATTACGCAAGAACGGTGTATTCGATACTCGAATGAGACCTGGCACACCTGTCGTTGGAATGTGTGTTCCGGTATTGAACAACACAAGTTTTTCCACACGCTTTTTATTCTTCGTTGCCCACCCCAGCGCAACAGGACCACCCCAGTCATGAGCAATCAGAGTGACTTGCCCATGAACATCTGCCGCGTCAATCAATGCATCAAGGTCTTCAATGCGCTGGGCCAATGTTCGTGCACCAATCGGGCGACTCGAAAAACCCATGCCCAGTTGATCAATCGCAATCACGCGATAGTCCTGGCCTAGTTCTTGAACGATCTGTCTCCATAGGTACGACCACGTGGGGTTGCCATGGACGCACACAACAGTTCCGCGTATCGGGGTGGTTGGAGACGCCTCCAGCACCGCAATGGTTTCACTATTTCCATCTCGATGAATGGTGTACGAACGAACCCACGTCGGGTCGATGCCCGGCAACTGCCGAACGTTTTTCACCATTGCAGTTCAACAAAACTGACGTTGAGACCAGAGCCGATACCCATACACAGAATGTTGTCGCCATCTTTAAACAGATGTTGATTGTTCGCCATCGTCAGGGGGATTGCAGCGGGGCCAACGTTTCCCAACTCAGGGAAAGACACAGGAACCTTCGCAAGATCAATTCCTAATTGCGCACACACCCCATCGGTATGCACTTTGCTGACTTGATGCAAGATGTACCAGTCGATGTCGTTCTTCCACTTGTCATATTGGTCTGCCTCAACAAAACAATCATTCGCAAGTGCAATACCGTTTTCCAGCAACCCACGTGTATCGGTTGTCATTCGATCAAGAGTGCCGATGCACAAATCGTGATGCTCTGTTGCTGCACGCGACACACCGCCCACAATGCGGTGGCCACCCTGATCGGCTGGTCCGAGCACGGCAGCAACTGCACCAGAGCCCAATGTCAACGAAGCGAATTCGGCATAAATATCTTCGGCAGTAGTCCCCGGCATCTGAAGACGACGAATGGTCTCTTCCTGGGTGTACCGACTGCCTTCGCCGTCAACGATGAGGACATACCGCACCTGACCAGAATCAATGAGCTGTGAAGCAATCCAAATCGCATTGATGAAACCAAGACACGCGTTTGCCAAATCAAAATTCATTGCAGAAGACGACAAACCGAGTTGATGGTGAACTGCAGAGGCCAATGATGGCTCGAGATGGTGTTTACACACTGAGGTGCTAATCAGAACATCAATATCTGAGGCCTGCACATTGGCATTCTTGAGAGCCTCACGACCGGCTAGTGCTGCCACTTGGTCGAACGTTGTGCCTTCTGGCCACCAGCGGCGACTCTTGATGCCTGCGACGTGCTCGAGAAGACCAGGGCGAGCGCCGCATGCGGCATAGGTTTCAGCCAATTGCTCGTCAATCCAGGCAGAGGTCACTTCAAGGGGGGCGTCAACGCACCCCAATGCCACGAGTGCTGTGTTTTTTGCCGTAAACACAGCGTTTGCCATGACAACTCCTTTTACTTCAGCCTAATGCGAGACTGCAGGGATGGCAGAAGCGATGAAATACCACTCGGTATTTGCATGCCCCCACTGTGGGTTGTCTTTTCACGAGACAACAAGTGGTGTTCAATGCCCGAATAGTCATTCTTTTGACCGCGCTCGGGAGGGATACCTCAATCTCCTTGTCGCTGGACGAATCTCCGCAGGCACCGTGTCAGGCGACACACCGGATTCGCTCGCGGCACGACGACGATTCCTTTCAACGGGTGCATATCACCCCATCGCACAAGCAGTCGCCGACACAATCGGCGATGTTGATGGAGCTGTTCTCGATATCGGATGCGGTGAGGGTTCGTACTTGTCGCACATGAGATCCCCAGATCAATATGGCCTCGACATCGCCAAGCGAGGCGTACAGATGGCCAGCAAGCTGCTACCTGATGCGCAGTTTGTCGTCGGGACTGCGTTTCGCCTTCCCGTACTCAATGAATCATGCGACGCAGTGTTCAGCATCTTTGCGCCACACTCCCTTGAAGAATTTCAGCGAGTTCTTGCCCCATGCGGACAATGGGTCACAGCGACTCCTGGTGCTCATCACCTGCATCAGATGCGTCCAAAGCGTGACGAAAACATTCTTGAACGGGAACGACGTCGCGATGAACCGCCGGCACATGCCACTAATGCCCAACGCCTGCAATTTGATTTAGATCTCACAGAAGAATCTGCCCAAGACTTGTTTTCCATGACTCCACTCGTGTGGCAAACAGCGGCAGATGCAGCACCTGTTACTCACGTCAGCGTTGATGTGTGGATTGCATCAGGGTTTAAGTCGTAGCGTTAACACAATGACTCGTTTTGATCGCGCCTATTACAAAAGGTTCTACGGCAAAGATGGCGCTCATGACGAGCAACGCATCGCACATCTCGCCACAGCAGTTCACAGCATGTGTGCTTGGTGGGGTGTGGATGTCGCCACAGTTCTTGATGTTGGTGCAGGCATGGGCATGTGGCGCGACTGGTACAACACGAATCATCCTGCGATCACAGTTCGTTCCATTGATGTGAGCGAGCATGCATGCGAGACCTGGAATCACGAACTGCGCAACATCGCAGAGTGGAAGCCTCGCGGCAAATACGACCTCGTGATTTGCCACAGTGTGTTGCAGTACTTGGACAACACATCGTTCATCAAAGCAATTGAGAACCTCGCCTCCGCAACACGATGCGTGCTGTATCTCGAGATTCCGACAAAGTGGGATTACGAGAACATCGTTGACTCTCGCGGCACAGATTTACAGGTGTACAAGCGCAGTGCGGCGTGGTATCGAAAGCAATTACAGCCGTATTTCACCCAAGTGGGTGCGGGGCTATGGACACCCGTTGATGGCTTACCGATGTATCAGCTGGAAGCCAGTCGCTAACTAGTTCGCTACGGGGCGAAAGCGATACAACGCACTGCCCTGACCGGTGTCATGCCACACCACTTCGACAGGCATGCCGACCTTCACGGTCTCCACATCGCAGTTAACGATGTTCGTCATCACGCGCGGGCCTTCTGCAAGCTCTACGTACGCAATGACAAATGGACCGGATTCTTTGTATGCCATGGCACCCTTACGGATGACGGTGAAGCTATAGACAACACCCTTGCCACTCGCATCAAACGTTGAAACGTTGTCTGTCCAACACGATGGGCAATGACGACGTGGGAACCACAACACCGTGTCGCACTCATTGCATCGCTGCAACTGAAAGCGACCTTCTGCAGTCGCTGCCCAGAAAGCAGCATTGGCCTGGGTGACTGTTGGGGCGGGGGTAGGCAAAGTGCTCATGCGTCTTCCTGTCCGAGAATAAGAGTGACCGAGCCATGACGAGAGCCAAGACTTCCGCCAGTGCCATGTGCGAGAGCAACCTGTGGGTTCGGTACTTGCACTGCAGGGTGTGCTTCACCGCGCAACTGCCGAACTGCCTCGATCACTTTGGTGATGCCACCACGGTTCGAAGGATGGTTGTTGCACAATCCCCCACCATCGGTGTTGAACGGCAACTTGCCAAACGGTGCAACAAGGCCACCATCGGCAACAAATGCGCCGCCCTTCCCCTTTTCACAGAAACCAAGATCTTCAATGGTTTGCAACACCGTGATCGTGAAGCTGTCGTAGATCGATGCGTAGTTGATGTCTTTCGCCGTGACACCAGCTTCTGCAAACGCCTTCGGTCCCGACCACACCGCACCGGTATGGGTGAGATCAATACGGCCGTTGTTGGTGTGTTTTACCGCTTCGCCATGGCCAAGAATTTTTGCGTTGGTCTTGCCGAGCTTCTTGGCAATCTCTGGCGACACAATCACGAGTGCGCCACCGCCATCGGTGACAACGCAACAATCGAGACGATGCAATGGGTCGGCAACCATTGGTGAATTCACGACTTCTTCCACCGTGACAACCTTTTGCAGGAATGCATTGGGGTTGTACTGTGCGTGAATACTCGCAGCCACTTTGATCTCTGCAAGCTGTGCAGACGTGGTGCCGAATTCATACATGTGACGCTGTGCTGCAAGCGCATAGGAATGTGGCGCGCCCATCATTCCCCACACCTGCTCAAATGCAGATTCTGGTCCTGGGGTGAAGGATGGACCTTGCCAACCGCTCTTCGGCTTCCCAGCGAGAGTCACCAATGCAACGTTGCACTTCCCTGCTGCAATGGCCGCTGCTGCGTGACCAACATGAGCAAGATACGACGAACCACCGGTCTCTGTGCTGTCCACATAAGAGGGGCTGATGTTGAAGTAATCAGCGAGGGTCAGAACTCCAAAGCCGGCAGTGCCATCACAGAACAACGCGTCAACGTCTTCCATGCCAAGGCCGGCATCAGCGAGTGCACCAAGTGCAACATCGATGTGAATATCCCACACGGTCAGGTCAGGAAGGTCTCGTCCTGGGTGTTCATAAATGCCGGCGATATAGGCCGCGCCTCGAATACTCATAATGCGCTCAATCGATCAAAATTTGGGGACTCACAATTAGAGCAGGTACAGCCATTTATGGGCTCAGTTGAAGTAACCCAACGAATGTGAACTTTGCCCGAGAAAACCAAAACCCCCGACCCGTGGAGGCCGAGGGTTTTAGAAATGTAGAAGTGCAATGTCATTGCTGACATCCACTACTGGTGGCGGGGACAGGATTTGAACCTGTGACCTTCGGGTTATGAGCCCGACGAGCTACCGGGCTGCTCCACCCCGCGTCGTAGTTAGACCCTTACCGTACAAGGGCAATCGCACGCTTCCAACCT
>WLGW01000089.1 GCA_009703055.1 Actinomycetota bacterium | reverse complement strand
TCTTTCGCTCACCTCGTACAGGATCACATCGGACATGGGCTCCACCGTAGGCGAGCGGGGGAGGAGTCGGAGAAGCCGGTGTGCGAAACTTAGACCATGAGCCTTGTCACTGTGACCGTCACCGACGGCGTCGCCACCCTCACCCTGAACAACCCCGATGAGCGCAACACGCTCACCGCACCAATGGTCGAAGAGATCACTGCTGCGATGGACAAGATTGAGGGCGACCCGAACATCGGCGCACTCGTCGTCACGGGCGCAGCGCCAGCATTCTGTGCAGGAGCAAACCTGGGCAATCTCGCAGAAGCAACGGGCGAGAGCCTCGGTGTGATCTACGAAGGCTTCTTGCGTATCGCTCGCAGTCCATTGCCAACAATTGCAGCTGTCAACGGCGCGGCGGTGGGTGCAGGTATGAACCTCGCGTTGGGTTGCGACATTCGTATTGCCGCACGTCGTGCAAAGTTCGACACTCGTTTCTTACAGATTGGTATTCACCCCGGCGGTGGACACACATGGATGCTTCGTCGTATTGCTGGCCCACAGGCCGCCTTTGCAACAGTTGTGTTTGGCGAGATTCTTGATGGTGCTGAAGCAGAGCGCGTGGGCCTTGTGTGGAAGTGCGTTGATGACGACCAGTTGTTGGTGGAAGCACAAAAGCTTGCTGCTCGCGCCGCAGACATTCCTCGTCCGTTGCTCGAAAGCGTGAAGAAAACCATTCAAGACATGGCCGACGTGGACAATCATCCTGCAGCGGTGAAGCGCGAACTGGAACCGCAGTTGTGGAGCACGCGTCAACCATGGTTTGCCGAGCGTTTGAAAGCATTACAGAGCAAGATTTCTTCAAAGAAGTAATACCTTCTTTCGTTTCTTGACGCTCCTGAATTCTTCGTCGTTAGCCTGATTCATTGTGAGAAGGATTCGTCGCGCCCTCGTCGTTGGTGCACTTCTTTTTCCCATGGTCTCCGCTACGACAGCAGTGTCGGCTCCGTTGCCAGATGCGTGGCACCTAGATCGCATCAACCAACAGCAGTTGCCATTGGATTCCAATGCGGCACTCAGCGCATTGACGGGTGCGGGAATCAACATCTACATCGTTGACTCAGGTGTTCTCGCAACTCACGAGCAATTCGGTGGACGAGTTGTGCCAGGTATCGATATCCCAACGTCAATGGGTGATTCAGTTGTGAACCCAGAAACAAGCGATTGTGATGGTCATGGCACGCATGTATCGGCGCTTGCCGCAGGTTCCACAGTCGGGGTCGCGCCGCAGGCGCGCATCATTGCCGTGAGAGTTCTTGATTGCGATGGTGGCGGCAATGTGAATGATGTGGTGGAGGCCTTGAAGTGGATTCGTGGCCACCATCAATCCGGTGTTGCTGCTATTGCAAATCTGAGTTTGGGTGTCGACTTAGGTGACAACGGAAGAGCCATCGATACACAAGTTGCTGCATTGATTGAAGAAGGCATCGTTGTCACGGTGGCTGCAGGAAACGGCGACGAAAACGGGCAATCCGTGAATGCCTGCAATATTGCACCTGGTGATGTGCCGAGAGCACTGACTGTTGGTGCGACCACGATTACCGACAGCATGGCGACATATTCAAACTCTGGCCCTTGTATTGACCTTCTTGCTCCGGGCGGAACAAGTCAAAGGCCTGTGCTTTCAGCATGGAAGACATCGCCCACTGCATACGACAATGACGTGGGGACATCGATGGCATCGCCATTGGTTGCTGGTTATGCAGCGCTATTGGCTCAACAGCAGCCAGGTTTATGCACAGATCAGATTGCTAATGCAATCGTGGCTCGTGCAACGCCTGGTGTGCTCACAGGTGTTAGCTCCACCACGCCCAACAGATTGTTGTTCATCAACACCGCCCCTATTGATGCAGGTGTGCCTGGTCAGCCATCTCATGTGGTGACCACTGTTGACAATGCATCGGTTGTAGCAAGTTGGGATGCACCGTGTGATGGTGGATCTCCCATCACATCCACAACTGCTTCCTTGTTGCGCAATGGAAAAGTTTTGGCGCGCAAAACTGTTGCACCAGGAAAAACGGCCGTGCGATTCTCGGGACTGAAGAACAACTACAAGTATCAAGTTGTGATCAAAGCTCGCAATGCAGTGGGTGAAGGTGTGGCAACGCATCGAGTGACCACGGGGATGGTCCGCAGCTTGCGTGTGGGTTTGAATACTCCGCTCACATATGTTGCAACATTCGGTGGAGACTTAGAACTGGGCTGGAATGTTGCCGCATCGTCGCGCAGTATCTGCAGAGTGATGGGTGTGAATGTGCGCTTCTTGCGCCCGGGGACTTGCAAGGTTGGATTGCGCACTAATGCTGGCGGTACGCCCGTGCTGCGCAGCTTGCGTGTGTCTCGATAGAGACGCATCACCCTCAACGCTAGACCAAAAAATGAGGGAGAAAAATCTCCCCAAAGGTGCTTCACAAAGGTGAGGTCGAGGAGTACCTTGCGATGAAGGGAACCACTTTGGAGTCCTCGGACTCCGGAAGGAGGCGGCGATGGGTCAACGTCACCGCAATCAGGACCTCGCGCCAGCACCGCGAGCTGACTTGAGGGCTCACGCCCACAATGAGCGGCATCGGGTGAACAGCGAGTTGCACCTCGTGGTCGAGGCCGTTCAACACGGCACCGACGTACTAGATGTCATTGAGCCTGGAATGGCATGGAAACCTGTGCATCATCACGACCCCGAAAAAGCGAAAGCAAAAGGTCGTCGTAAGCCTTTGAAGCATTGGAAGACCAAAGACTGGAAGCGTCGAAATACGGTGCGCCGAGCCCGCGCGCAAGCGTGGAACGCGCTGGCCTAGGCCAGCCAGTCACGCACAAGCTGTTCGCCGCGATCATTCCATTCTTCAATGGTGAAACCGAAGCGCACGTGGTCTTCCCACGCGCCATTGATTTCAAGAAATCGTTGAGCGATTCCTTCTTCGCGAAGGTCTAGCTTTTCGACAACGCGACGTGAGTTGCTGTTGCGCGGAATGATGCAAATCTCAAGTCGATGAAGATTGAGTTCTTCAAAAGCGAATTGCATGAGAACAACAATCGACTCTGACATGAGCGATCGTCCAGCGCGTGCACGGTCAATCCAGTAGCCGATAGTGGCCGACTGCATGGCGCCGCGCACGATGTTGTTGAGATTGAGTTCGCCGGCAAAGGCGCCATCAACAAAGATGCCGAATGCGTATTGGCTGCCGGCCAAACGTTCGCGATCTCGTGAACCGCATCGTGCCGCAAACACTTCGCGATTCGTTTCAGGATCGGGATGATGGGGGAGACGAAGCGGTTCCCATTGTGTGAGCCATTCGCCATTGCGACGACGCACCTCTGACCATGCATTGAAGTCCTGGGGGACTAGTGGTCGCAGCACCACACGCCGGCCATACAGACGCAAGCCGACACTGGAAGGTCGTGCAGGGTGCATGGCGGTCATGGATTCAGTCTTTCACGAGCCGCAACTCCGTCAAGAAGGCTGCGCGTAGAAATGACGATTTCATCAAGGCGCAAACGGCGCATGGTGGCCACGAGAATGCAGCACCCCGCAACAATGATGTCGGCACGATCTGCGGAGAGGCCTGGGTTCAGCACACGTTGCGCCAATGTCTCGGTCGCCATTGTGCGAAAGACATCTTCGGCAGCATCACGGGTCAAGACGAAACCGTGCAGTGCGTCCTCATCAAACGATGCGAGACCAATCTCGATAGCGGCAATGGTGACGATGGTGCCAGCAATGCCAATGGCACGAGCAGGTGATGTGAGAGCGGGAATCGTTCGCTGAATCTCTTCTAAATCGTCAGAGACAGCACCAATGAGATTGGTGAGATCTTCGGGGCGCGGGCGATCAGTGGTGATGTGGGATGCCGTACCTGTGACCGAACCGAACGGAATACTGGCTGACATCTCTGCATCAAGAACTCCGACGGTGTATTCGGTGCTACCGCCACCGATGTCGATCACCAAGGTGGGAGAAAGTAACTCGGGCAGGCCAGTGAGTGCACCGCGAAATGCAAAGGTGGCTTCGTCTTTTTCAGACAGAACTTCCACAGTGAGCCCGGTGCGTGCATGAACTGCATCGAAGAAGTGCTGAGCGTTACTTGCGCGGCGACATGCCGCAGTGCCGGTAATCACGATGCGAGATGCATTGTGGCTCGTTGCAACGTCGATGTGTGATGCGATGGTGTCCACAGTGCGCGCAATGGCTTCTGTGCTCAGAGTGCCAAGTTGTTGCAGAGTGTCCCCGAGGCGAGTCGTTGCGACGACACGTGCGAGATCTGCGCCGGTGCTGTTTTGCACCAGCAAATTGGTGGAGTTTGTGCCCACGTCGATGATCGCGACGTTCATAGTCGTACTGCTCGCGTCGCACCACGTGCATCAAGTTGACCTGCAACCCATTCGCCGACTGCGTCATCTCCGCCAGCAAGCCAATGGGCGAGATGTGCGTGCAAACACTTCACGCCGCGACGTGTTCCGCCTACGCCACCGCTCGGGCGATGGCCAGTATGTGAATCAGGAATGAGTGCATCGCGTCGTGCACCGTATGACGTGTGGATCGCATCGATTGCATCAAGCCCAATGAGAGCTTCTACCTCATCGACTGCACCATCGGATTCAAGTGTGCTCACTGCATGCACTTCGCTGCTGCCCACAAGCCAGTACAACGTCGGCATGGGCGTGCCGTCTTCTAAGAGGGGAGCATTCAAGAGAACGACGGGCTCGCCGAGTGCGGTGCGCACAACTACGCGAAATTCCCCTTGAGGAACACGACCAATGAGGCGAGTGACTGCCTCAATGTCTTCCGCTGAAGGCGCTTCGCCGCTGAGCAGCATTGATTACTTAGCGATGAACCAGATGACGATTGCTGCAACGACAACAACCACCGGGAGCGCACGCTTCACAATGACGCCACGGCTA
>WLGW01000088.1 GCA_009703055.1 Actinomycetota bacterium | reverse complement strand
GCGACTTCCATCTTCCATTCGACATCACGAGCTTGGCCTCGTTCGTCAATCAGCAAACAAATAACTGCAGCACCAAAATCTCGGGCCAAGGTGAAGACACGATCAAGGCGACTGCCGGGTTCTTCACCATCTTCCAGGTTGGCGGAGTTGAGAATGCTGCGACCACCGGTGTGCAGAAGTCCTGCTTCCATGACTTCAGGTTCGGTGGAGTCGAGAACCAACGGCACGCTGGCTTGGCTAGCGAAACGTGATGCAATCTCGTTCATGTCGACTGTGCCGTCGTGACCGACGTAGTCAACGCACACGTCAAGAACGTGGGAGCCCTCTCGAATCTGCTCGGTTGCCATCTTGAGGCAGGTGTCCCAGTCTTCGCGCAACATTGCTTCACGGAATGCTTTTGATCCGTTTGCATTTGTGCGCTCACCAATGATGAGGAAGCTTTGGTCTTGCTCGAGGGTGACAGCGGAGTAGAGCGATGAGACACTGGGCTCAAATTCTGGAGTGCGCGTCTTTGGCGCAACGCCATGGACTGCTTCGCAGACTTGACGCATATGTTCGGGAGTGGTGCCACAGCAACCGCCGACAATTCCGATTCCTAAGTCGGTCACATGGTGACGATGAAACTCGGCGAGTTGCTCTGGCGTGAGGTCGTAATGGGTCTTGCCATCAACAACGCTGGGAAGTCCGGCATTGGGCAACACGCTGATGGGGATGAGGGAGTGTTCGCTGAGATAGCGAAGGTGCTCTTGCATCTCTGATGGGCCAGTGGCGCAGTTGATGCCGATGACATCTGGCTTCATTGCTGCAAGCGATGCATACGCAGCACCAATTTCGGTTCCCACCAACATGCGTCCTGTTGTTTCCATGGTGACTTGCACCTGGATAGGAAGCTCGCGCCCACACGCTTTCATTGCATTGCGACATCCCTGCATCGCTGCTTTGATCTGCAAAAGGTCCATGCATGTTTCGATCAGGAAAATGTCTGCACCACCGTCAATGAGGCCGCGTGCTTGCTCTTCGTATGCATTGCGCAATTCAATGAAGCCGATGTGGCCAAGGCTGGGCAACTTTGTGCCTGGCCCGATGCTTCCCGCGACATAGCGAGGGCGACCATCTGATTCGTACCGATCGGCGACGCGTCGTGCGATCGATGCTGCAGCAACGTTCAGTTCGTACGCCTGTTCCGGAATGTCGTACTCCGTGAGCACGGTGGAGAAACTGCCAAAGCTGGCGGTCTCAATTGCGTCGACACCTGCGTCAAGGAAGGCAGCGTGCATGGCCTCGATGACATCGGGGCGGGTGAGGCACAACATCTCGTTGCAACCTTCAAGAGATGGGCCGCCAAAGTCATCAGCCCCCAGCTCGAGGTCCTGAATAAATGTGCCGAAAGCACCATCAAAAACGATGACTCTCTCGCGGACGGCTTCAAGGTATGGCTGGCGATTCATGACCTCACCACGCTACTTGCGGCTGACCGCCCTCGTCAGGCCTCTTTGTCAATTACTGCATGCGAAATAGGGCATAAACAGGTCGTCGCCCATAGAGTCAATGGCATGGCTCGCGACAAGATCTACACTCGAGAAGGCGACGACGGCACGACCGGACTCTTCTATGGAGGCCGAGTGCCCAAAGACTCTGAATTGCCTCGTGCATACGGTGCAGTTGATGAGGCTCAGGCAGTCATCGGTTTGGTGCGCACAGCAGCAGGCCATGGCACAGAAGTCGATGCCATCGTGGTGCCAGTGATGAAAGACCTCTATGTCTTGATGGCTGAACTTGCCACTCTTCCTGAGAACCGTCACAAGCTCACCCCAGGCTCGAGTTGCGTGACGCCCGAGATGGTTGATCGTCTTGAAGCCATCATCGACGACCTCGACACCAAGTTCGAACCGCCGACCGAGTTCGTAGTTCCCGGTGAGCATCCTGTGTCGGCTTGGCTTGACTTCGCCCGCACAACGGTGCGTCGCGCAGAGCGTCAGGCCTAT
This sequence comes from Actinomycetota bacterium, assembly GCA_009703055.1. Classification (GTDB taxonomy): domain Bacteria; phylum Actinomycetota; class Acidimicrobiia; order Acidimicrobiales; family Ilumatobacteraceae; genus UBA2093. The sequence goes on along the minus strand of WLGW01000088.1, from coordinate 3,225 downwards.
GGCGCTGCACCGCTTCCCTCGTATGTCGTGCCATATCTCAATCGCTTGTCCGACCTCTTGTGGACAATGGCTCGCTGGCAAGAGGGCGTGTCTCGTCCTGTCAAGAGTCTCTAAGCCTCGCATCGCTATGCGCTGATGCGCGCAACATAGAGTGGGCGTATGCGCACCACGTTCTCAACGTCAAAGTCAGCCCCCTCAAAAGCTGAAGCAGTCATCATCCCGGTTGCAAGTTCGGGCCCCGTCGGAGCTGGCGTCGGTTTAAACCGTGATCAGCTCTCGGCTCTTGGCTTTGAAGGCCGCACTGCCCAGACCGTCACGCTTCCTGGAGACAAAGGAAAAGTTCGCGTCTTGGTTGGTGTTGGCGATGTTCGTGATCTTGATGCCAACACAATGCGCACCATTGCTGCAGCCGCTGCACGTGCATCGAGTCGTTACGCATCGGTTGCAACCACGCTTGCATCTGTTGGTCGTGGCGCAACAAAAGCAAATGCACAGGCAGTCGTCGAGGGTATGGCTCTTGCGCTGCATCGCTGGGCCGATCTCAAGAACGACAAAGGCAGCCTTCCGAAGTTGACCTCAGTGACATTGGTGTCGTCGACAGAAACAACTGCAGTAACTGCTGGCATGAACGCTGGTATTGCAACGGCAGGTGCTGTGTGTAACGCACGCGATTTCGCTAATACTCCGCCATCACACCTCACCGCTCGCGCATTTGCAGAGCGTGCAGTGGCGATTGCCGCGGAATCAAACCTTGTCTCCACTGTGTATGACAAAGATCAGCTTGCAGCAATGGGTTGCGGTGGACTTGTTGGTGTTAACGCAGGCAGCGTTGAGCCTCCACGCATGGTGAAGTTGGAATACAAGCCAGCAAATGCAAAGTCTCATGTCGTTCTTGTTGGCAAGGGCGTGATGTACGACTCAGGCGGCATCTCATTGAAGCCAAGCGACCCGAGCCACGCTTCGATGAAGATGGACATGAGCGGCGCTGCAGCAGTTCTTGCAACGATGAGCGCGCTCAGTGCTTTGAAAGTAAAGACACGTGTCACTGCATTCTTGATGTGCACCGACAACATGCCGAGCGGAAGCGCTCTCAAGCTTGGTGACGTTCTCACAATGCGTAATGGCAAGACAGTCGAGATCCATAACACTGATGCCGAAGGTCGTCTCATCCTCGCTGATGGACTTTCACTCGGTGCAGAACTCAAGCCTGATGCAATGCTCGATATTGCAACTCTCACCGGTGCATGCATGGGTGCATTGGGTAAGCACATGGCGGGCGTGTTGGGCAACAACGATGCTGTTCTCGCGCAGATCAAGCAGTCCAGCAGCCGTACTGACGAACTGGTGTGGGAACTTCCACTTCATCGTCCGTACCGTGCGCTGCTCGATTCAAATGCTGCCGACATGCGCAACATTGGTGGCCCACTTGCCGGTGCAACAACGGCTGCGTTGTTCCTGAGTGAATTCGTCGGTTCCACACCGTGGGTACATATCGACATGGCAGGCCCGATGGATTCTGATGGCGACAATGGTTGGCTGAATCGTGGTGCTACTGCATACGGCACGCGCCTCATGATTGACTTCTGCGCGAACTTCACCAAGCCAGGTCGCAAAAACAAATAACCCAACGATGGCGTACAACGACGCTGTTTAGTTTTGAAGCGGATTAGTTCTGCAGAGGAATGAGTTTCTCAGCAGCCTGAGCTAAGTGGTCATTCCATTCATTGACTGATGTTGGTTCCACCGAAGGAATCACAACGAACTTTGATGCGCCGACGGCAACAAACTGCTCAATGTTGGCGACCAACTTTTCCCAACTGTCAGGGACCAGTGTTGAGATGTCTTCGATGTCTGGTCTGCGAGCCTTGAGTCCGGCAAGAAGAGCGGCTGGAGGCTCGCCAATCACATATGGAATGAGGACACCAAAGTGTTCATCTTCAATTTCTCGTTGGTGTTCACTTGCAACAGCATTCACTGTCTTCCAGCCAGCAGCGGCTTCAGCTGGTGTGATGAATGATGGCAGCCAGCCATCTGCCAGGCGACCGACGCGCTTCAGTTCACTCTCGGCAATGCCACCAAGCCACACTTCGGGTGGACTCTGCAGTGGCTTTGGTTCCACTTTGAGATTGTCGTAGTTGTAGAAATCTCCGTGGAACGTGACGGACTCTTCTGTCCAGCATGCACGAAGAACAGCTAATGCTTCATTGAACATTTTTGCGCGCTGTGAACGCTCGACACCGAAGGCTTGTTGTTCGTGAGGGTCAGCGACACCGAGACCAAAGGCAGGAAGAAGCCTTCCACCCGACATGCGATCAAGTGTGGCGAGTTCTTTAGCAAGGACAATGGGATTGCGACCAGGAAGAACCATGACGCTCATGCCAATTTTCAACTTCTGTGTTCGAGCAGCAGCCATTGACATTGCGACGAGCGGGTCGGGTGCAACGCCACCGATGCGCTCACTGAGCCACAAGCTGTCAAAGCGCAGGCGTTCCAATGTGTCGACAACCTCAAGAAAACTGGTGTCATTGAGCTTTGTTCGAACTCCGAGGCCGAATCCCACGCGTACTTTCACGTTCCCATGCTGTCATATCTGCTGTCGCGCAATAGCCTCGGCACATGGCTGAAACACAGGTTCTTGACCCATTTGCTCAATTTCGTCTGGACGGCAAGGTCGCCATCGTGACGGGTGCTTCCTCTGGGCTTGGTGCTCGCTTTGCAAAGGTTCTTCATGCTGCAGGTGCCACGGTTGTGATGACGGCACGTCGTCTTGATCGTCTCGAAGCATTGGCAGCCACGTTGCCTGGTTCATTGGCCGTGCAGTGCGACGTTGCACTCGCGTCTCAACGTGAGGCAATGGTGCAGAAGGTGGTCGACACTTTCGGAACGGTCGACATCTTGGTCAACAATGCAGGCATCGGAGTGGTGAAGGGCATCGAGCAGGAAACACTCGAAGACTTTGAAGAAGTACTGCAAGTCAACACCACTGCTGTGTGGCATCTCGCAAAGTTGTGTGGCGAGCACATGGTGAAGCAGAAGTCGGGCGTTGTCGTCAACGTTGCCAGCATCTTGGGACTTGTGGGTTCAACACCCATCAAGCAAGTGAACTATGTGGCAAGTAAGCACGCGGTCATCGGAATCACCAAAGAGCTTGCGTTGCAGTGGGCTCGCAAGGGCGTACGCGTGAACAGCTTGTGCCCTGGTTGGTTCCTCACAGAAATGACCGCT
>WLGW01000087.1 GCA_009703055.1 Actinomycetota bacterium | reverse complement strand
TCTCGCCGATGGCGGATGTCGTGTCGACGACAACGGCCGCGGAATCCCTGTTGATCCATACCCATCGGGCCCCCACAAAGGCAAGAGCGCAGCCGAAGTAGTTCTCACTGTTTTGCACGCTGGCGGCAAGTTCGGTGGCGAGGGATACAAAGTCTCCGGCGGTCTTCACGGCGTGGGTGTTTCTGTTGTGAATGCACTGTCCACACGTGTTCTTCTTGAAATTGACCGCGGTGGCGATCGCTACACCATGGAATTTGCTGACGGCGGAAAGCTAAAGCAGAAATTGGTGAAAGAAGGCAAGTCGCCTGCAAAGGGACGCAAGACCGGCACATCGGTCACCTTCTATCCAGACCCAACAATCTTTGCGTCCGAAGGTGTTGAATTTGTCGCGCGCACTGTCATGGAGCGCTTGCAGACAATGGCGTTCCTCAACAAGAACCTTGAAGTTGTTTTCGAAGATCAGCGTCCAACGCGAGAAAAAACGGAGACCTTCCAATACAAGGGCGGCATCGTCGACTTCGTGAAGCATCTCAACCAGTCGAAGGAATCTCTCTTCAACAAGGTTGCTGCGTTTGAAGACGAGGACGAAGAAGAAGGCATGCAACTCGACATCGCCATTCAGTGGAACACGGGTTACTACGAAGGCATCCACGGATACGCCAACGGTATTTCCACCACCGAAGGCGGCATGCACGTTGAAGGTTTCAAAACAGCTCTTACTTCGGTGATGAACAAGTACGCCCGCGAGAAGAATCTTCTGAAAGAAAAAGAAGACAACCTTTTGGGTGAAGACATTCGTGAAGGAATCACGGCGATCGTTGCTGTGAAACTGCGCGAGCCTCAGTTCGAAGGTCAGACAAAGGCGAAGTTGGGCAACGTTCCGATGCGGTCGTTTGTTCAGAAGAGCACCAACAAGTACTTGGCCGAATGGTTTGAAGAGAACCCCACCGAAGCCAACAAGGTTGTGAAGAAGGCAGTTGCTGCAGCGCAAGCTCGTCTTGCTGCAAAGAATGCTCGTAACGCAGTGCGTCGTAAGACAGCACTTTCTGGTGCTGGTATGCCCGACAAGTTGAAAGACTGCGGCAGTAGCAAGCCCGAAGAAAGCGAATTGTTCATCGTGGAAGGTGACTCAGCAGGCGGCACCGCTGTTGACGCACGCGATCCACGCACACAAGCGATTCTTCCTATCCGCGGAAAAATTCTGAACGTTGAACGTGCGCGTCTCGACAAGATGTTGAAGAACAACGAAATTCAAGCACTCATCACCGCAATTGGCGGCGGTGTGGGCGACGAGTTCGACGTGACAAAGGCTCGCTATCACAAGATCATTGCGTTGGCCGACGCTGACGTTGACGGCAGCCACATTCGTACTCTGCTTCTCACTTTCTTCTATCGACAGATGAAGCCAATGGTGGAAGCCGGTTACATCTACATCGCACAGCCACCGTTGTTCTCAACGGAAGTGGGCAAAGAAAAGGTGTACCTCAAGGACGACGCTGCGAAAGCAGAATTCCTTGCAGAACGTCCGAACCACAAAAAGGAATTCCAGCGCCTCAAGGGCCTGGGCGAAATGGACTGGGAAGAGCTGAAGAGCACCACCATGGATTCCATGACACGCACACTGTTGCAAGTCACTGTGGAAGAAGCAGCAATTGCAGACGAAGTCGTCAGCGTCCTCATGGGCGACGACGTCGAGAGTCGCAAGAAGTTCATCACCACCAACGCACGTGACGTGCGCAACCTCGACTTCTAATACGGGCAGGAACCACATATGAGTGACAACCCAAATCTGTTTGATCAGATTCAGCCTGTTCCATTGCAGGACGAAATGGAACGTTCGTTCCTTGACTACTCAATGTCCGTGATCATGTCGCGCGCATTGCCCGACGTGCGTGACGGACTCAAGCCAGTGCATCGCCGCATTATCTGGGACATGGAACAACAGGGTTTCCGCCCTGATCGTCCGTTCGTCAAATGCGCGCGCGTTACTGGTGACACGATGGCTCGCTATCACCCACACGGTGACGGCGCGATCTATGACGCACTGGTGCGTATGGCTCAGCCGTTCTCACTTCGTCACACACTGATTGACTTCCACGGGAACTACGGCTCACCAGACTTTGGTCCGGCTGCTGCTCGCTACACCGAATCACGCCTGCATTCATTGGCGATGCAGCTGCTCGCCGGCATCGACGAAAACACCGTCGACATGATTCCGAACTACGACGGAACATCTGAAGAACCACAAGTTCTTCCTGCTCGTTTCCCCAACTTGTTGGTAAACGGCAGCCAGGGCATCGCTGTGGGTATGGCCACCAGCATTCCTCCGCACAACTTGGGCGAAGTGATTGATGCAACGTTGCACCTCATTGATAATCCAGAGGCAACTCCGGAAGACCTCATGAAGTTTGTGACAGGCCCCGACTTCCCAACAGGTGGTTTTATTCTTGGTCGTGCAGGAATTCAAGATGCATATCGCACAGGTCGCGGAAGCATCAAGACACGTGCAAAGGCAGTCATCGAAGAAAACCGTGCAGGCCGCATGGAAATTTTGGTGACAGAGCTTCCATACCAAACAAGTTGTTCATCAATCGCTGCACGTATTCAAGAACTCGTCGACGGCGGAGACCTTGAAGGTATTGCCGACGTGAACGACGGTTCTGCTGGCGGAAAGACAAGCCTCTCCATTTTGTTGAAGCGTGATGCGAACGCAAATGTCGTTCTCAACAACCTGTACAAGATGACGTCACTGCAATCCAGCTTCCCTGTGAACATGGTTGCTCTTGTTGATGGTGTTCCTCGCACGGTCAACTTGGCTGATGCATTGAATGGTTACGTGCGTCACCAACTTGAAGTTGTGACACGTCGTACGCAATTCCGTCTCGACAAGGCAAAAGATCGTGGCCACATTCTTGAAGGCCGCATCAAGGCACTCAATGTCATTGATCAAATCATCAAGTTGATTCGTGAGAGCGAAGATGCTGCAGCTGCAAAAGATGCGTTGATGACAAAGCCATTCGAGTTTTCCGAGCGCCAGGCAATCGACATTCTCGACATGCAGTTGCGTCAACTCACACGCTTGTCTCGTATTGATCTTGAGAAAGAACTCGGCGATGTACAAGAGCGCATCAAGGAATATGAATCAATCCTTGCGTCCGATGCAAAGTTGCGCACAGTTATCAAAGACGAGATGTCAGAGATTCGTGAGAAGTTTGCAACCGATCGCGTCTGCAAGATCATCAACGATTCCGGTGAAATGGCACTTGAAGATCTCGTTGATGACAAAGAGTTCGTCATCGTAATGACGCAAGCCCAGTACGTGAAGGCTGTTCCTGCAACTGCATTCCGTGCACAGGCTCGTGGCGGTCGCGGTGTCAAGGGTGCAACGCTGAAGGAAGACGATCTCGTTCGTCGTGTGATCTTCACCACTGCGCATGCGTATCTCTTGTTCTTCTCGAACAGAGGCCGCGTGTACAAGTTGCGTGCAGCCGACATTCCAGAGCGCGAGCGCACAGCAAAGGGCATTCCTATTGTCAACCTGTTGCCACTGCAAGCCGGTGAAACCATTCAGGCGATCATCGACACGCGTGAGTTCCCAGGTGAACGCTTCCTCTTCTTCGTCACCAAGTCTGGTCAAGTCAAGAAGACAGCATTCGACGCCTACAACAGCAGTCGTCGCGACGGTTTGATTGCACTCAACCTGAAAGACAACGACGAGCTGGTGCGAGTCATTGAAACATCTGGCGACGACGACATCTTTATTGTCAGCCGTTCCGGTCAAGTCATTCGCTTCACCGAAGCTGAAGTGCGCCCAATGGGTCGCACCGCAGCAGGTGTTCGCGGTATGCGTCTCAAGCCAGGTGACGAAGTCGTTTCTGCAGACCCAGGTCGCGGTGACGATGCCCTGCTCATGATTTCTGATGCCGGATACGCCAAGCGCACACAGATTGCGCAGTTCCCTCGCAAGGGTCGTGGCACTCAGGGTGTTATCGGTGTGAAGTTGTCCGACAAGAAGGGCCAAGTTGTTGCTGCATTCATGGTGGGCATAGACGACGAAATCGTCGCCATCGCTTCCAATGGTGTTGCGATGCGTACCGAGGTCAGGCAGATCTCCAGTCAAGGACGTTCCGCTTCAGGCGTACGTCTGATGAATCTTGACGACGGAGCAACAGTTGCATCGGTGGCACCAATCCTCGCGGCGGACGACGCCGAATAATTCTTCGCCGGCGCAACGCCTGCGATTCCATCACTCTCAACGCGGAAGTCTTTCTGTACTTAGCGTTGTGTGGCTTGCCTTCACTGCGTGCGGTGTCATGGTGATTGCACACGCAACATCTGTGGTGCAACAACGTGCGTTCGCTCAAGAGAGTGCCGACTCCATTGCTTTGGCAGCTGCATTCGGCGGCACTCCAGCAGCACAGCAACTCGCATCACTGTTGGGCGTCAGTATCACGGAGATCGATATCGATGCAGGCAATGTGATGGTGAAGGTGAGCACCAACGACCTCATCGCCACCTCAGAGGCGACATCTGGTCGTTGACCCGTGAGCCCACGGCTCAGTCACTACGCTCAGAGCATGGCTTCCACCCCTGACACCACTGGTCAACGTCGCCGTGTTCGGCGCGTCACCCGTGTGATCAGAGACATCGATGCGTGGAGCGTCTTCAAGGTGGGCTTGGTCTTCCATGCTGCTTTGTACATGGTTCTCCTCATCACGGGCGTCCTGCTGTGGAATGTGGGCAGTGCCACGGGCACCATCGACAACGTCGAGCAGTTCATGGAGTCCTTTGGCTGGGATTCCTTCACTTTCAAGGGCGGATCCATGTTTCAAGCCTTTGCAGTCCTCGGAATCTTCGGAATTGCTCTCGGAACCGGCATTTGGGTGCTCGCAGCGGTCGTTTTCAACCTGATTACAGAGCTGGTGGGCGGCATTCGGGTCACTGTTCTGGAAGAAGAAGTGGTCGCTCGGTCGGTTGAGGCTGGCCAGACCCAGGGATAGAGTTCTAAGTCCCGTTAAGGGGCTATAGCTCAGTCGGTTAGAGCGCATCCCTGATAAGGATGAGGTCGCAAGTTCGATTCTTGCTAGCCCCACCAACATCTCCATCGAATCCCGATGGGTAGGTCCCCAATTGCTGAGGAGGCTGCCGTGAAATTCATCCGCCAAGCCTTCTTCGCCATTTCCTTGGGTTCCATGGTCGCCGCCGTTCTTCGCCGCCGCACCAAAGTCGTCGTGGCACCACAACAAGGTGGGTGGCGCGAGGTCACCCCACAGCGGTAATCGCCATGAACAATCCGGCTGAACC
>WLGW01000086.1 GCA_009703055.1 Actinomycetota bacterium | reverse complement strand
CGTGAAGAAAGCTGTGGCGGACACTTCCGCTCGGAATACCAGACCGAAGAAGGCGAAGCACTTCGTGACGACGAGAACTACTGCCACGTTTCGGCGTATCAGTGGGGTGGCGATCCGATGAAGCCAAACCTCAACGTTGAAAAACTTGAATTTGAAGAAGTTCACCTCGCAACCAGGAGCTACAAGTGAGTCATAACCTTAAGAACATCACGCTCAAGATCTGGCGCCAAGATGGCCCACAGGCAAAGGGCAACTTCGAGACACACGTCATCGATGAGATCACCGATGAGGCATCGTTCCTCGAGATGCTCGACATCTTGAACGACAACTTGGTGCACGCCGGTAAAGAAGCTGTCGTCTTTGACCATGACTGTCGTGAAGGAATTTGCGGAACCTGCTCGTTGATGATTGATGGACAGGCCCATGGCCCACAGCGCGGCACGGCAACGTGTCAGTTGCACATGCGTCAGTTCCAGGACAACGCAGTCATCACCATTGAGCCATGGCGTGCATCTGCATTCCCGCTCATCAAAGACTTGATGGTCGATCGTTCAGCATTTGACCGCATCATCGAGTCCGGTGGATACATCACTGCCGAAACCGGTGGTGCACCTGACGCGAACTTGATTCCAATTGCAAAGACCATTGCTGACGCAGCGATGGACTCTGCTGAGTGCATCGGTTGTGGTGCATGTGTTGCTGCATGTCCCAACGGCGCAGCGAACTTGTTCACCGCAGCAAAGGTTGCTCACCTCAACCGTTTGCCACAGGGCCAGGCCGAGCGCTTCAGCCGTGTGGAGAACATGGTGGAGACAATGGACGACTACTTCGGCTCATGCACCAACCACGGTGAATGTGAAGCCGCGTGCCCGAAGGAAATCAGCATCGACGTCATCGCGCTCATGCACAAGGATTACCGCAAGGCGAAGTTCTCGAACCGCAAGGACCTCGCTCGCAAGTAATTGCACCATGAAGTATGAAAGGGCCGCGGCATTTGCCTCGGCCCTTTTGTTTTTCACGATTGCTTTTGCGGTTTCGCTAGGTGGTCTTGAGGATGCGGGCGGTACTGTCGCATTATGACAAAGCCTGAAGTGCCAGCGTCCCTGCCCACCACTCTCGGAGCGCTCCGTGCCTCTGGCTGGAAGTCGGTGCCGGTGAAAGAAGAGTTACGCACCAATGCCGTACGCAACATCTCAGAAGGCAAGCCACTCTTCGAAGGTGTAATGGGATACGAGGACACCGTCATGCCGCAGCTCGAGAACGCACTTCTCGCCGGCCACGACGTTGTGTTCCTCGGTGAACGCGGTCAGGCAAAGACACGCATGATTCGTTCTCTCACTGATCTTCTTGATGAGTGGATGCCGATTGTCACCGGCAGTGAGATCAACGATGACCCGTACAACCCGGTGTCTCGTCATGCGAAGAATCTCGTGGAAGCCGAAGGCGACAACACGCCGATTACGTGGGTGCATCGCAGCGAACGTTCAGGCGAGAAGTTGGCAACACCTGACACATCCATCTCTGACCTCATTGGTGAAGTCGACCCCATCAAGGTGGCTGAAGGTCGTTACCTCAGTGACGAACTCACCTTGCATTACGGACTTGTTCCACGCACGAATCGTGGCATCTTTGCGATTAACGAATTGCCTGACTTGTCTGAGCGCATCCAAGTGGGCTTGCTCAACATTCTTGAAGAACGTGATGTGCAGATTCGTGGGTACAAGATCAATCTTCCGATTGACGTATTGCTCGTTGCCTCCGCAAACCCAGAGGATTACACCAACCGTGGCCGCATCATTACGCCATTGAAGGACCGCTTCGGTAGCCAGATTCGCACGCATTATCCGTTGGAAATTGATACTGAAATTGCGATCATGCGCCAGGAAGCTCGCCCTGCATCCATCGGTGATGTGCAAGTCACAATGCCTGCATTCATGGAGCGAATCATTGCGACGTTCTCGCATCAGGCACGCGAAAGCGCAATGGTGAATCAGCGCAGTGGTGTCAGTGTGCGTTTGTCCGTCAGCAACATTGAAATCCTCAGTGCAAATGCAGTGCGTCGTGCATTGCGTGCAGGAGAGCGCAACGTTGCACCACGCGTAAGCGACCTTGGCGCACTCGCAGCATCCACCGGGGGCAAAGTAGAAATCGAAAGTCTTGAAGAAGGTCGCGAATCAATGATTCTCGAGCGTCTTATCTCTGACGCTGTGTTCCAGGTGTATCGCGAAGCAACAGCCGGCATCACAATGACCGAGGTTGTCACAGCATTTGAGACAGGTGCGATTGCACATGTTGGTGAAGACGTTCCGTCAACTGAACTCGTGAAGCTTGTGAGTGATATCCCATCGCTCACTGGCCCGATCAACACCATCACTGGTGGCGATCAGACGCCTGCAGTTGTTGCTAGTGCAGTGGAATTCATTCTTGAAGGTCTGCACCTCACCCGTCGTCTCAATAAGGACGCATCGGGCGGCAAAGCCACATACCGTTCACGCTCGAAGTAGTTGAATAACTAAACGACGAAGGGGGAGCGAGTCCACAACTCGCCCGTGTCGTTGCGCGCAGCATTTGATGCTTCGCCCGTGAGTGTCACCACAGGGATGGCCTCGTTGAGGCCTCGCAGTGTGAGAGCCACGTGAGGGGTCGTGATAACGCCCTCAGGCAGGTTTTCGACCTGTTCGGTCGGAATGATGACCTCGTACGGCTCAGCGGCGTCACAGAGGCGCGCAGCCATGTTCACGGCGGTTCCGATGTAGTCGTCACCCTCGAAAAGCAGGGCCAGGCCCGAAGCCATACCGATGCGGATGCTGAGGGGCGCACAGGCCGTCGCAGAGCGCTTCTGAAGCTCCAAGGAGAACGTCACGGCGTCGCGCTGGTCCACAGCCACGATCATGCAACCGTCACCCAGCCATTTGGCGATGCGGACACCAGTTTCCGAGGCAACATCGCGAGTAACGGCTCGCCAGGACGCCAAAAGGCGACCGGCGGCGTCGTCGCCATTCTCGGTTGTGAAATTGGTGAAACCAGAGATGTCGACGAATACAAATGTTCTTGGTACTCGCATGCTGACCTACACCTTAGAACAAGTAGGTTGCGGATATGTCTGCACGGTTCACCTATTCCCGCTGGGATGGAACGCAAACGGGGTACAGCGTCAATGCTGATGAGATTCTCGATGAATTAACCGACGATTTGCTGATGCACGGCGACCTGCAAGCTGCATTGCGGCGCCTTATGCGTGAAGGAATGACCGACAAAGACGGAAATCGAATAGAGGGTCTTCGCGAAATGATGGATCGTATCCGTCAGCGCAAGAAGGAACTCGAAGAGAGCGGCGACCTTGGCGGTGTGTATTCGGAAATTGCTGATGCTCTGAAAGACATCGTGGATGAAGAACGCCATGCTGTCGAAAATGCGGTGCGTGATGCTGAAGCAAGTGGCGATGAGCGTCGTGCTGAGACAGCGCGAGATGCTGCGATGGAACGCAACTTCCGTCTCGACATGATGCCTGAGGATCTCGCCGGCCTTGTTCGTGAATTGCAGAGTTACGACTTTGAATCACAGGAAGCAAAAGAGCGCTTTGAAGAGATGCTCGACAAATTGCGTCAACAGATGATGCAGCAGGTTGTTGATCAGATGTCTGAGGGCATGCAGAACATGACCCCTGAAGACATGGCACGCATGAAGGACATGATGGCGGCACTCAATCAAATGATTGAGAAGCGTGAACAGGGCGAAGATCCTGAGTTTGAAAAGTTCATGGAAGAGTTCGGTGACTTCTTCCCTGAGAATCCTCAAACACTTGATGAGTTGCTCGAGAACATGGCGCAGCGCATGCAAGCAATGCAAGATTTCATGAACTCACTCACTCCGGAACAGCGTTCGCAAATGCAGCAACTCTCTGATCAGCTCATGGAAGACATGGACCTCAGTTGGCAGATGCAACAACTCGGTGAGAAGTTGTCGCAGATGTTCCCTCAGCCAGGCAATGGCCAGGGCTACAACTTCCGCGGTGAACAACCCATGGACATGCAGCAAGCAATGCAGGCAATGGCTGAAATGGGCCAGTTAAACGACATGGAAGCGATGATGCGTCAGGCGGCAAGCCCAGCGCAGTTGTCCGAAGTTGATATTGACAAAGTGCGGGATTTATTGGGCGATAGTGCTGCAAAGTCCCTACAAAAACTGGCCGAAATGACCAAGGTGTTGGAAGAGGCTGGCCTCATCAACAACAAGGAAGGCCGCCTTGAAGTCACCCCACGCGGCTTGCGTGCGATTGGTAACAACGCATTGCGCGAAATGTTCAACAAGTTGTCGAAAGACAAGTTGGGTCAACATCGCATTCCGCGTGAGGGCAGTGGACACGAGCGCACGTATGACTCGAAGCCGTACGAATTTGGTGACCCATTCCGTCTCGACTTACAGCGCACGATTCGCAATGCAATCTCGCGTCAAGGTTCCGGTACTCCCGTGCGTCTCTCACCAGAAGACTTTGAAATTGAGCGCACCGAACACACCACACAAGCGTCAACAGTTCTGTTGCTTGACTTGTCATTCTCGATGGTGCAGGCAGATCGTTTTGTACCCGCAAAGAAGGTTGCGATTGCAATGCATTCGCTGATTAGCTCGCAGTTTCCTCGTGACTTCTTGTCCATCATCGGATTCAGCAGCATCGCTTATCCATTGCGCCCTGATCAGTTGCCTGAAGTGAGTTGGGATCGTGAGTACGGAACCAACATGCACCACGCATTTGCATTGGCTCGTAAGCAACTCGCCGGCAAGGCAGGCACGAAGCAGATCATCATGATCACCGATGGTGAACCCACCTCTCACATCACTCCAGAGGGTTATCCGGTCTTCACCTATCCGTACATTCAAGAGTCGGTCGAGTTGGCAATGCGTGAAGTGATGCGCCTGACAAAAGAGGGCATCACGCTGAACTCATTTGTCCTTGATGCGAGTGGATCTCTGCGTCAAATCATCGAACAGATGGCAGAAATCAATAAAGGCAGGGCTTTTTTCACCTCTGCAGACACTCTTGGTGACTATGTTCTGGTCGATTTCTTGGAAAATCGTCGTAGAACAGCCCGTTCTCGCTAATTCTCACCCTGCGGAATTGCATTTTGTGTCAATTTTTGACACAATGACATCGCTGTAATTACAGGGTCGCAAGTCGATGTCCCCTTGGGGAGTCGCTTCGGCCCCACGCTGGGAGGCACACATGCACGGAGACACTGAGACCTTTAGCCAAGAACGTGGCTGGCAAGACGCCGCCAACTGCCTTGGTGTCGACCCTGACTTGTTCTTCCCCGAGCG
>WLGW01000085.1 GCA_009703055.1 Actinomycetota bacterium | reverse complement strand
GTTGATGCGGCGCACAACTGAGGTGGGGTCGTGAACAATGGTTCCCCAGGTGGAAGCGGGCACTGCAGGGCCGTCAACACTTTCGGCACTCGGAACTAACGCGATAGTGGGAATGCGATGGTCGCCAGATAACAAACGATCTGTGTTGACATGCAGTCGCGGGAACGCGACATTCGCATCGCGTGCCCATGAAGTGGCGAGTGCACGTGCGAGGTCGTCTTCTTCTGCGAGTAGATCATTGGCACGGTCACTCATGCGCCGCGGCTCAATCATGATGATGAGTGCATCATCTCCAATGTGGTCGGTGAGAAGTTCGTCGTGCTCAGTCAGCCATGGCAACCAACTTTCCATACCGTCGAAGATCTGTCCTTCGGAGAGTCGTTCCCACTGCTCACGACCCCATGGCTCTGACGCCACCAAGGTTGCTGCCTTTTCCTTCACGCCGTCGACATAGAGAAGTTCGCGCGCAGGAAAAATCAAGGTGGTGGCTAAGTCGTCTGTGCTGCGCTGATCTGAAATTGTGAAACGAGTCAGTCGATCAATCTCGTCGCCCCACATGTCAACACGAACAGGCTCTGTATCTGTCGCAGGGAAGATGTCGACGATGGCGCCGCGCCGTGCAAATTCACCGCGATGTTCCACGATTGTTTCGCGGCGATACCCGAACTGCACCAACTGCTCACAGAGTGCATCGATGTCCACCGTTGTTCCGACAGAGATGCGGATTGGATCAGTTGTTGTGGTGCCAGGTGCAAGTTTCTGTAGAAGCGCACGAGTACCCGCGACAATCACGGTGGGGCATTCTTCTGCATTGCGCAAACGCCACATGGTGCGCATGCGTGCACCCATCGTGTGCACGGCCGGGCTCACTCGTTCAAACGGCAATGTTTCCCATGCAGGGAAAAGGTCAACGGATGATTCACCAAGAAACGCCGCGAGGTCATCGGCGACTTCTTGCGCCATGGTGCCAGTGGGTGTTGCCACGATGATGGGTCGACGGCCATTGGCGCGTGTGATTCCTGCAAGTACTGCCGCACGTGCTGCTTCCGGAACAGCAATCACTGCATTGCGTGAGCCGGCAACTGCTTCGATGCCTGGTTCTTGCGAAATGACAGCAGCGAGTGATTCAAAAGGAGCAATGTGCTCAGCATCTGTGCTCACCGTGCGTTGTACTCTCGCATCGCGGCGTCGAGGCCTTCTTTCATGATGCGTTCGACTGCATCACATGCGGTCTCCACTGCAACATCAAGAATCTTGCGCTCAGCTGCGGGAATGGATGACAGAACATGGTCAGCACCTTGTTCTTTTGTCGAAGGCTTGCCGACTCCGATGCGCACGCGCATGTAGTCATTTGTTCCCATGTGTTGAGAAATTGATCTGAGACCGTTGTGCCCGGCGAGCCCGCCACCCATCTTCAGTTTCACTGCGCCAGGTTCGAGATCGAGTTCGTCATGAATCACGATGATGTTCGCAGCAGGAATTTTGTAACGACGAGCAATGGGACCAACAGCTTCACCCGAATCATTCATCCACGTTGTCGGTACTGCGAGAACAACGGCGTGATCACCGATACGGGTCTCGGCCACTTGCGCGCGATCGCGTCCGACTTTCAGAGAAACACTGAGACGTTGTGCCAGCAATTCAATGGCGTCAGTACCCACGTTGTGTCGAGTGCGGGCGTACTTCTTGCCTGGATTGCCAAGACCGACAATGAGTGTGCGTTGCATGTCGCCCGAACGAGGTTCAGAGCGACGCAACATGGCTAATCAGATGAGATAACGACCCGTGGGCCGTGTCATCAGGCGGTTGCTTCGGGAGCAGCGTCTGTTGCAGCTGCAGCCTGAGCAGCTTCGGTTGCTGCACGTGAGATAAGAACTGTTGCCACTGGCATGTCAGGGTCACCGGTTGCGACAACGCCAGCAGGAAGCTTGACGTCAGCCAAACGAATCACGCTGTCGGTGCGCATCTCAGTGATGTCAATGGAAATCTCGTTTGGCACGTTTGCAGGTGTGGTGCGAACTTCGATGGTGTCGACTGCTGGGTCAACGAGACCGCCGGCAGAAACAACTGCCTTGGCTGTACCGGTGAGAACCACTGGCACCTGCATCGTGATTTCCTCTGTGAGGTCGATCTGGATGAAGTCGATGTGAGCAACGTTGCGGCGCACTGGGTGACGCTGCAGTTCCTTGATGACCGCGCTGTAGTTCTTGCCGTCCACGTTGAGGGTGAGAATTGTGTTCTGACCTGCAGGACCTGAGATTGCGACACGAAGGTCACGGCGCACCACGGTGAGGGAGATGGGGTCCATGCCATGTCCGTAGAGGACTGCTGGAATGCGATCGGCGGCGCGGAGACGACGGGAAGCTGCGCTACCTGTTTCGCGGCCTACTTCGGCGGAGAGAGTTGCTGTATTCGACACGGCTAGGGAGTCTATGCCCGCAAGCCCCAACTGCCACACGGAACCCTAAATGGCATCGAGAATGGGGGATTGACCCCCTTCGACGGCTGTTAGGACTGGTTTTCGCCGTTGAAGAGTTCGGAGACGCTGGTTTCGTCAAAGACGGCGGCCAGTGCGTCAGCGATGATTTTGGCCACGGACAGAACCTCGACCTTGTCAAACATCTTCTCGGGGGCAAGCGGCAACGTGTTCGTGAGAACAACCCGGGTGATGGGGGAGTTCGCCAAACGCACCACAGCGGGGTCGGACAACACGCCATGTGTGGCCATTGCCCAGACTTCCTTTGCGCCACGGTCGAGCAACAGTTCGGCTGCGGAGCAGATGGTGCCACCGGTGTCGATCATGTCGTCGGTGAGGATGCACAAACGTCCATCGATGTCACCAATGACTTCTTTTGCGATCGCAACATTTTGCGTGCCCTTGGGGCGACGCTTGTTGATGAATGCAACGTCGGCATTCTTGTCAGACAAGTGCTGAGCGAATCGTTCTGCAACTTTCACGCGGCCAGCATCGGGCGACACGATGACGAGATCTTGTTCGGCGTGTTGACGCACGTACTGCTCGAGCACGGGCAATGCAGTGAGGTGATCAACGGGGCCAGAGAAAAAACCTTGAATCTGGCTGCTGTGCAAGTCAATCGACACCATGCGTGATGCGCCAGCTGCTTTGAACATGTCGGCGATCAAACGTGCAGTAATTGGCTCACGGCCTTCTGCTTTGCGATCTTGACGCGCGTATCCGTAGAAAGGACACACTGCGGTGATGCGCTTTGCAGATGCGCGTTGCGCGGCATCAATCATGATGAGTTGTTCCATGATGCTGTCGTTAATCGAACCTGCATCTGTTCCGAAGTGTGACTGCATCACAAACACATCGCCACCGCGAATGCTGTCGGAAAAGCGTGGACGAATTTCACCGTTCGCGAACTGCACAACGTTTGCGTCTCCCAACGCAATGTTGAGATGTCCTGCGACTTCAGCGGCGAGCGTGGGGTGCGTCCGTCCGGTGAAAAGCGACAAGCGCTTGGTGGTGACCTTCTCCATGGAACGGTTGCTCATGGAAACCAAGTGTAGAACGCGCGGGCTTCTCGCCCATTGGCCACCGATGATGGCCATACCCAGCGCCTTCCAATGAAGGTTCTGGGAGGGCACTTGTGTGCCCTGTGGTTCCGGGAAGAGGACTCGAACCCCTATTAACGGGACCAAAACCCGCTGTCCTGCCAATTGAACGATCCCGGAAGGAAGTAATAACGGTAGCGGATTTTCTTTTTTCTGCATTGTCCCGATAGGTTCTTATGCCTTATGGGTTCTCTGATCAAGAAGCGTCGCAAGCGCATGCGCAAAAAGAAGCACAAGAAGATGCTTCGTCGCACACGCCACCAGCGTCGCAAGTAGCACTACAACTACACGTACAAGTTCATACAACGCGTCCCGCATCGGGGCGCGTTGTCGTGTGTACCACCCGAAGTCCGTCCAGGCCCTCAGAACTGAGGGAAACGTGGCCGTTGACGAACCAGGTAGCCCCGGAGCCTGCAAGAAATGGGGCAAACCCCAGCGAGTCAGCAATCCGCTGACGCCAGACAGCTAACTCGGGAACAGCGGCCAATGCAGCTGGCTCAAGGTCATTGCCATTGTCGCCGCGAGGCCCTCCCATGTCATCCCAGGTGGAATACACGAGGGGTGTTGAGACATGGACCGGGGGAATCAGCAGTGTGATGTCACGAGGTTCGAATGGCAGTGGCTCGATGATCTCGCCGATGCCGGAGACTCGTGCACGACCGCCGGTGAGTGAAAAAGCGATGTCAGCACCAACGCGAGCAGCAGCAGTGGTGTCGGTGAAATTGGCCAAGCGAAGGATCGCAGCTGCATCTGTTGATCCGCCACCGAGGCCACCACCGTGAGGGATGTTCTTGGTGATGTGCACGTGCGCAGTGCGGCCTGCCAATGCGAGTGCTTTGTGTACGAGGTTTGATTCATCAGTGGGGATGCCAACGGCAAATGGGCCATCGAGAGAAATCTGCGTGGAAGATGCGTCGGTGATCGTGACGATGTCGGCGATATCGAGCGCGACCATCTCTGCATCAATGAGGTGATAGCCGTCAGGTCGAACACCTGTGACGGAGAGAGTCAACGTGAGTTTCGCTGGCGCCTCTAGTTGGATCACTGGCCGGTCCCGTTCACGATGCGAGCAAGGCGCATCCAGTCGTACACGGAAAGTTCTTCGGCACGCGCAGTGGGTGCAATCTCTGCTTCTTCGAATTGTTCAGGCGAAACACGGCCGGCAAGAGAACCGCGCAACATTTTGCGGCGCTTTGCAAAACCCATTCGAACCAATGAAAACAGTTCTTTTTGATTGATCTGAGCATCTATGGGCTCTTTGTGGCGAACAATTTCCACCAGTGCGGAATCAACATTGGGTCGCGGCAAGAAAACGGTGGGCGGCACGATGCCTGCGATGCGAGCAGTGGCGTGGAATGCAACCTTCACACTGAGTGCGCCGTAGGCCTCGGTGGATGGTGACGCACAAAAACGTTCACCGACTTCTTTTTGCACCATCACCAACATTCGCTGCACTTGCGGCACGAAGTCAAGAACATCTGCAACCAGCGGTGTTGCAACGTTGTACGGCAGGTTGGCCACAAGTGCCCAATCGTCGCCACCTTCCAGCAATGTCGACCAGTTCAACTTCATTGCATCGGCATGCACAACAGTGATGTTCTCAATGGGGTCGACGTTTTCGCGCAGCAATGGAAGAAGTTGATCATCAACTTCAACGGCCGTGACGAGCGCACCAGTTTCTGCAAGTGCGAGCGTCAGTGAACCGAGACCCGCTCCGATCTCCAGAACATGTCGGTGGTTGTCAACATTGGCAAGACGTGCAATTTTTCGCACAGTGTTGGCATCGACGACAAAGTTCTGTCCGAGTGCACGCTTTGCACGAAGACCCGCGCCTTC
>WLGW01000084.1 GCA_009703055.1 Actinomycetota bacterium | reverse complement strand
TGGGCTGGTTACTGGAATGGACAGTTGACACGTTGTCTAACGGCTGAAAGTCCCTAGATTCAAGGGGCGCATTAGCGCACTCCTGCCGATAGTGTTTTATTGCTCTCAACCGGAGTCGTTCTAGCCCCCATCGTCTAGTGGCCTAGGACACCACCCTTTCAAGGTGGCGGCACGGGTTCGAATCCCGTTGGGGGTGCAAAGTGACCAAGTGGTTTCCACTAGGTCCCGTGGTGAAGTTGGAGTTCACGCCGGCCTGTCAAGCCGGAGGTCGCGGGTTCGAGTCCCGTCGGGACCGCCATCAATGGCGGATCGTCATTGTCTTGTTGATCAGCCGGAGCAATCCGGCGATCTGCACGGTCGAGTAGCTCAGTTGGCAGAGCACACGCCTGAAAAGCGTGGGGTCACCGGATCGACGCCGGTCTCGACCACCATCTACGACGACCTTCGGGTCGTCGTTTTTGTTTACTTGGTGTCGCTGAGGCGAACCAGAGTCTCTTGCGCCACCGTCGCAACATGTGTGCCATCTTCAGCAAACACATATCCGAATGCCAAGCCGCGACTGTTGCGATACGAATGGCAATTCATCTCGTACAGATGCCACTTGCTGGAATCGATGTCTCGATGAAACCAGATTGTGTGATCAAGGCTTGCTGAGAAGAACGCGTTCTCTGTGTTCCACTCCTTCCGAAGTTCAGGCACTCCACGAATCACTGCACCAGTTGGCAAGTCGTCAGACAAGTACGCCAGTGCACATCGGTGCATCAGTTGATCATCACCGAAGTCTTCTTTCGTGCGATACCAACTCATCAGACGGCCCGAACCATCGCGTGCATCTTTCGAGACGAAGTCAATAGGAATTTCACGTTGCTCAATGTGTGGTGACCACGTATCAGTGGGCGCAAGATCATCAGGACGAGGAATATCTGATGGCATTGACACCACCGTTACTTCTGCTGATGGTTCTGGCAGTTGATAGCTAGCTTCCAAGTTGAGAATCGCGCCATTTGATTGACGCGCGACAACGCGACGCGTAGAGAAGCTGCGACCATTACGAATGCGATCAACTTCGTAGCGCACTGTTTCGGTGTTGTCACCGCGGCGAATGAAGTACGCACGAACAGAGTGCGGGAGGAACCCCTCTTCAACAGTGTGTGATGCAGCACGCAATGATTGCGCAACGATATGGCCGCCATACAAGCCGCCCCACGGATACGCGAATCCTTCACCCACCATGACATCGGTGCCATGGTCCGTGAGTTCAAAGAGTTGTGCGATGCCCATTATTCGGAAATGCGAATAATGGAGAGAACTTCTTCGGTGATGTGGCTCTCGATTTCAAAATCTCCGGCTTCATTCGCAATAAAGCTGATGACTGACTTTTCACCTTTCGGCAAATCACCAGTCGTAAGGTCATAACCATGGAGATGTACTTCATCATCTGCATTGGGGTTCACGATGGTGAGTTCGACATTGGAACCCTTGGTGAAAGTAATGATGTTGTTGACACCAGAATTTTCACCGACGGTCAATGTGAACGTTTCTGTGTTCATCTCGTCGGATGAACTTGACGAAACCGTTGTTGGCACTGATGTTGAATCAGTTGTGGATGCACCTCCACACGCGGACAATGCGAATACTGCAACTGCAGCAAGGGCAAACTTCTTCATTGATTCATTCTTTCAGAGGTGTGCGATTGGAACAGTGGCTGCTGCTGTGACTATGAACCGAAATCGAATCCCAGGTCTTCTGCTGTGAGAAGAGGGACAAACGAAAGGCCAGCGTCTTTCGCCATCGCCCCACATGTGCCGCCTCGATCCACAATCACCGTGATGAGAACTGGGTCAGCCCCGAATGCGCGGACAACTTCGACAGCCTCAAGTGGGCTTGTTCCTCGTGTGACTGTGTCTTCAGTAATGACAACTTTGTCGCCCTTTTGCAGGGCGCCAGCAATGCGTCCCGTGACTCCGTGATCTTTTGCCTCTTTGCGCACACTGAAGCTTCTGAGGTTTCTTCCTTGTGTTGCAGCAACCGCAGCGATGCCATACGCAACCGGGTCAGCACCCATCGTTAAGCCACCGATGGCAGTGACGTCACTAGGAATGATGTCCAAAGCGGCTTGTGCTACCAGCAACATTCCGTCGGGGCGACACATTGTTTGCTTGGTGTCGAGGAACCACGCGCTCTTGCGTCCTGATTTCAAAGTGAAGTCACCTGTTTTTAGAGAGTGTTGAAATACGTGATCACGCAATTTCGCCAGAGTGGGACTGAGTTCCCGAAGTCCAGTAGGTGTGTGCGGATACAAGTTCGTCATTGACTGCGAGACTAGTAGCGAGGACTAACTGTTTGAGGATTGCAACAAATAAATACAAGGTCGTTGCGAAAAGCAACTTATGACTAGGTAACTGCAGTTGTAATTAGTTACTGTGGAGAGAAGAGTTGATATGGCTACCAAAAAAAGTTCCCCGAAAACATCCACAATGAGTACGTCTCACAAGAATGCGCTTGCTAACGGTCGTACCGAAGGGCGCATCATTCGTGAGTATCTCGAAATTGTGGAAGCCATCAAGCCGAAACGCGGTCGTCGGCGCACTCCTGAATCAATCACTAAGCGTCTAGCCGTCATTGCTACCGAGTTGAAGACTGCAGATCCAGTCACCAAAGTTCGCCTCATTCAAGAGCGACTCAATCTTCGAACTGAACTCGCCGGCATGAAGACAAAGACTGAAGTCAGTACTGCCGAAGCTCGTTTCATCAAAGTGGCGCGTTCATTCAGTGTGCGCAACGACATCACCTACGACGCATGGCGCGAGTTTGGCGTGACGCCAGCAGTGCTCAAGCGCGCTGGTATCGAGCGCGATTAATTACTGAGCAGCGACCAGGGCATCAACTGCCCTGCCTGCATTCTGCAACACGCGACCGAGGTCAAACGCAGCATCAATTTGTGATGCATCGAGCGTGACTGCTTTGTCGGCAACCAAAACATCGCGCAATGGCGTTGACGTTTCAATAGCTGTTCGTGCTGCACTCTGAACAATGCGATACGCATCATCACGAGTCATTCCTGATTCCACCAGTGCGAGAAGAATCGACTGCGAGAACACAACTCCGTGTAATGAATTGAGATTCTTGACCATCTGATCGGTGTCGACTTCAAGATTCACGAGCAAGCGCGACATGCGCTTCACCATGTACAACGCGAGTGATGCGGAATCGGGAAGCACAATTCTTTCAGCAGACGAATGTGAGATATCGCGTTCGTGCCATAGCGGTACGTCTTGCAAGCCCACTTGCGCATTGGCACGCAACACACGCGACAAACCAGTAATTGTTTCGGCACTAATCGGGTTGCGCTTATGCGGCATCGCACTCGAACCCTTTTGTCCGGCACTGAAACCTTCACGTACTTCATTCACTTCTGTGCGCTGCAGATGCCGAAGTTCTACTGCGATTGTTTCCAACGTTGTACCGATACTTGCGCAGGCATACAGGAATTCAGCATGGCGATCGCGCGAGACCACTTGTGTTGCAGGCACTGGCACAAGCCCAAGTCGCTGTGCAACAGCTGCTTCTACTGCGGGTGAAATATTGGAATAAGTTCCGACTGCACCCGACAGCTTGCAGACCGAAATGTTGGTTGCGGCATGACGCAAGCGATCGCGATCACGCAACAACTGCAATCCGAACAATGCGATCTTTGCACCGAAGGTTGTGGGCTCTGCATGAATGCCATGCGTACGACCGATCATTACTGATCCACGATGAGCCGTTGCCATCTTTGTCGCCACACCCACAAGGTCGGTGAGTGCTGCATCAATCAATTGGCATGCATCACGCAGTGCCCAACACAATCCGGTGTCCACAACATCGGTACTGGTGAGTCCGTAGTGAATCCATGATCCGGCGGGAGCGCCAATAGAGGCCTGTACAACATCAACAAACGCTGCAACATCATGATTCGTGATTGCTTCACGCGCTTCAACTTCTGCAACGAACGCTTCTGTGATCGCCGGCGCATTAGAGCGACATGCTTTTGCGGCATCTGCAGGCACAACACCGGCATCAGCCATTGCTTCTGCAACACACAACTCAATCTCGAGCCACCGCGACATCTTCCCCACTTCGGAGAACAGTGCATCGGTTTCAGGAGTTGAGTAACGCTGAATCATGAACGAACCACCATCGCATCTCGGGAAGGACCAGTGCCCACCATCGTGACAGGAATTCCCGTCTCACGTTCCACAATGGCAACTAGGCGTTGCGCGCTCTCGGGTAATGCATCAAAAGAAGTAATTCCTTCTGTGCTGCTCTTCCAACCCGGCAGTGTTTCCCACACTGGTTCCACTTGAGCGAGGCGCTCCACAGTGTCCGGATAGTTCTTCACAATTTCGCCATTGATTTTGTAACCAACACACACCTTGACTTCATCAAAGGTGTCTAGAACATCCAACTTGGTGAGTGCAATTTCAGTTAAGGAATTCAGGCGCATTGCGTGACGAAGCATCACTGTGTCGAGCCATCCTGTGCGACGGCGACGACCGGTGACAGTGCCGTACTCTCGGCCGATGTCAACGAGTGCTTCGCCGAGTGCATCAGTGAGCTCGCTAGGGAAAGGTCCCATTCCCACACGTGTTGTGTACGCCTTTGCAATTCCGACTACGCGATCAATGTGGCGTGGTCCGAGACCAGAACCCACTGCAGCGCCACCACTCGTGGGGTTCGAAGAAGTGACGTACGGGTATGTTCCGTGATCAACATCAAGGAATGTTGCTTGTGCACCTTCCAACAGAATGTGTTCACCCTTTTCACGTGCATCGTGCAACAGGTTCACGGTGTCAGCAACATACGGAACAAGTCGAGCCGCGTAGGCCACAAACTCGGCAACAACTTGTTCGACATCAAAAGTGTCGCCACCAATGTCGCTCACTTCACGACGAGCAGCAGTTGCGCGCTCGCGCACTTTTGTTTCAAACGTTGCGGCGTTGAGAACTTCGCCCACGCGAATACCTGAACGCTTGACTTTGTCGACGTACGCAGGTCCGATGCCCTTCAGCGTTGTTCCGATCTTTCCCTCACCACGTGCAGCTTCTAACGCAGCGTCGATGGCCTGGTGCCACGGGAAGATGAGGTGCGCGAGGCTCGAGACTTTCAAACGTGCAGTGGAGATACCACGAGATTCAAGTGAATCAATTTCTTTGAAGAGTGTGGGGAGGTCAACGACAACTCCGTTGCCAATCACTGGCGTCACGGTGTCATAGAAAACGCCACTGGGCGTCAACTGCAACGCGTATTTTTGGTCCCCAATAACAACTGTGTGACCCGCATTGTGTCCGCCTTGATAGCGAGCAACGATGCTGTGCGATGCGGCGAGGAGGTCAATGACCTTGGCCTTGCCTTCATCGCCCCACTGGGTACCTACAACAACAGTGACAGCCATGATCGCTCCCCTTTC
>WLGW01000083.1 GCA_009703055.1 Actinomycetota bacterium | reverse complement strand
GAAATTTCCTGACTCGTCAATGAATACGAACAGTGTGTCGGGAACTGGATTACCTCTTGGTGTCACGCAATAACAATATGGACGGGGTGTTTCAACCCATCTCGGGACATCACCGTTTCAGGTCGGTGATGACGCCGCCGGCGACACGCACGATGTCAGCTGGTGCAGCACCGAAGTTGTCGTTCCAGGTGCCCGCTGCGGCCCACACTTCGTCATACTGCAACAAGTCCGGGTCCACGAACACACGCAGTTGAGTGCTGTGACCAAAGGGAGGCACACCTCCAATCGGAAAGCCCGTGGCTTCGCGCACAGCATCAGCATCAACGCGCTTGCACTTCGCTCCACCGGCAGCTGCGGCAAGTTTCTTCTCGTCTAACTGGTTTGATCCGCTCACAAGGGCCATCACGATTTCATCGTCCACACCGAACACCAGACTCTTCACAATCTGCCCCACCGAGACACCAATGGCAGTCGCAGCATCTTGAGCAGTCTTTGTACCTTCGGGAAATTTCTTCACCTGAATCTCAAACCCAGCTTTTCGAGCGGCATCTGTCACTTTTGCCACATTGGGGTGGATTTTCTCGTCTGACATGCCCCCGAGATTAGAAGATGCATCTATAATTTGAAGCACGAAGGGGAGTATCCCTACCAATTCTTGTGTCGTCAGTACGGTGAAAAAAGCCCGGTGCAAGAAACCCGAAAGGGTTGGGAGAGACCTTCGGCAAGCCAGTTAGCTAGCCGAAGGAAAATCTATGTCCACTGCCCCCGCAGTACACACCAACTCCACTGAGACTCCGATGAACGCTCACGCGTTGACCGTGGAAGAAACTCTCGCTGCAGTTTCCTCTGATTCCAATGGATTGAACTCAGACGCCGTCACCACCCGTTTGATGACATTTGGCCCGAACCGATTGGCGGAAAAGGAAGCGATTCCTGCATGGAAACGATTCGCCAGCCAGTTCACCAACATGTTGACAATCATCTTGATCATCGCCGCAGTGGTCAGCCTTGTTGTCGCGAGGGAAATCAAAACCCCCATTGTTGTGATGACGGTTGTTCTCATCAATGCGATTATTGGTTTCGTTCAAGAGAACAAAGCCGAAGCCTCACTCAATGCGCTAAAGAAGATGCTCGCTCCGTCAGCACGAGTACGTCGCAATGGCGAACTAGAAAACGTGCCCACCGAACAAATCGTTCCTGGCGACATCGTGCTCATTGAAGCGGGCGATCGTGTTCCTGCCGATGGCCGCCTTCTCTCGGCAGTCAACCTTGAAGTGGAAGAAGCATCTCTCACTGGTGAAAGCCTTGCATCCACAAAGACACTCGAGCCCGTGAAAGTGGATGCTTCCATTGGCGACCGCAAGTGCGCCGTGTTCATGAACACCACAGTGACCAGAGGGCGCGCCGAGTTCGCCGTCACTGCAACGGGCATGAACACAGAGATGGGCCACATCGCGGGTCTTCTCCAAGACACCGAAACTGAAAAGACTCCCCTTCAGAAGCAGCTCGACACGCTTGCACACTCACTCGCAAAACTTGCCGGTGTCATCGTTGGCATTGTCTTCATCATCGGATTGATTTCTGGTGACAAGTTTGAAGACCTGATGTTGACTGCTGTCGCTCTTGCTGCCGCAGCTATTCCTGAAGGCCTTCCTGCAGTAACAGCAGTAACTCTCGCAATCGGCACCTCTCGCATGGCAAAGCAAAACGCCATCGTGAAGCGACTGGCCAGTGTTGAAACATTGGGTTGTACAAGCGTGATTTGTTCCGACAAGACCGGCACTCTCACGTTGAATCAGATGACTGCACGCGAACTTGTGTACATGAACACATCGCACCACATCTCCGGCGAGGGCTACTCCCCTGAAGGTCGCATTACGACAGCACGTGGCGATGACCCGATTTCTCTTGTCACGGCTCTCTACCCCATGGCGCTGTGCAACGACTCAGCTGTGCGTCGCATCGGAGACAATGAGTGGGAACTCGTTGGCGACCCCACCGAAGGCGCTCTTGCTGTTCTCGCGATGAAGGGTGGCCTACAGGTCACCGACCTTCGTGAAGATCGTCCACGCATCGCAGAAGTTCCGTTTGACAGTGCTCACAAGTTCATGGCCACGTTCCATCAGATTGTCACCGACGAAGGAACAGACATCGTTCGAGTCTTCGTCAAGGGCGCACCTGATGTGCTCCTCGCGCGATCAAACCGCGCTATCGATGCAACGGGAGCTGCTGCGCCTGTCGCAAATCTCTCAGCAGAACTCACTGCACATAACGAACGTCTTGCTTCGCAAGGTCTTCGTGTTCTTGCTGTTGCACATCGCGACTTTGATCTCGAGGCCTGGGGAGAAATTTCTGATGAAGACCCCATCACATTGATCACAGACCTCACATTCCTTGCCCTCATCGGCATCATCGACCCGCCTCGCCCTGAAGCTGCAGCAGCAATTGCCATCGCTCATCAGGCCGGCATCGACGTCAAGATGATTACCGGTGACCACGCAATCACCGCTGCTGCAATCGGCAATGACCTCGGCCTCACAGGTGAATCCCTCACTGGTGCAGATCTCGATTCAATGAGTGACGACGACCTCGACACAGCTCTCAACAACACATCTGTCTTCGCCCGTGTATCTCCAAGCCACAAGATTCGCCTTGTTGCTGCACTGCAGCGCAAGGGCAACGTTGTTGCAATGACGGGCGATGGCGTCAACGACGCACCGGCCCTCAAGAAGGCCGACATCGGCGTTGCGATGGGTATCACCGGTACCGAGGTCACAAAAGAAGCCGCCACCATGGTGCTCACCGATGACAACTTCGCCACAATCGTTGGCGCTGTTGAACGCGGTCGCGTCATCTACGACAACATCGTGAAGTTCGTTCGCTTCCAGCTGAGCACCACGCTCGGTTTCGCAATGGTGTTCCTCGCATGTTCCGTCACCGGCATCATGGAGCGCAAACCGTTCACCGCAATTGCAATTCTGTGGGTCAACATCATCATGGACGGACCACCGGCAATGGCATTGGGCGTCGACCAAGGCGGCAGTGGGGTCATGTCACGCACTCCCCGACCAAAGGATGAGCCCATCCTCACTAAGCAGCGCTGGGTCACGGTAAGCCTCAGCGCACTTGTGATGGCCGTTGCCACCACATTGCTCTTCCACTTCGCACCTGGCGAACAAGTGGCAGCAACCACTGCATCAGTGGCCGGAACAATGGGTCTCAACACTTTCGTTCTCTTCCAGTTCTTCAACATCTTGAATGTTCGTAGCGAGAGCCGCACTGTGTTCACCAAGTTGACATTCACAAACAAGTACCTCTGGTGGTCACTTGCGGTTGTCCTCTTGCTGCAGATTGCAGTGACGCATGTGGGCTTTATGCAAAGCCTGTTCAACACTCGCTCCATCTCACCTCAACAGTGGATGATATGTGTCGCCGTTGCATCGTCGGTCTTGTGGGTGGAAGAAATCCGCAAGATCATCGTTCGTCGTTTTCTGTCCAAATAACCACCACCATCACGTAGGAGAAAACCATGTTCAAGAACACAGCAAAAACAACAATTCTTCTTGCCGCAATGGGCGGCCTCATTGTGGGAATCGCCTCCCTCCTAGGAGGTGGCAGCAGTGGGTCGGTCATGATCGGACTCTTCCTCGCCTTCGCGATGGTGGGCTGGTCGTACTGGTCAAGCGACAAACTGGCTCTTCGTTCCGCCAAGGCACAAGTCATCACAGAAGCTGATCATCCAGAGTTCTACGGCATGGTGCGCGACCTTGCACAGCGTGCAGGGTTGCCGATGCCTCGCGTTGCTGTGTCTCCGAGCGATCAGCCCAATGCATTCGCTACCGGTCGCAACCCAGAGCACGCCGTTGTGTGTGCAACAACCGGACTCCTTCAGTCTCTTACTCGCGAAGAAGTCGAAGGCGTCATGGCTCACGAGTTGATGCATGTTCGCAACCGAGACATTCTCATTGGCTCTGTGGCAGCAGCTGTTGCGACTGCCATTTCTGCGATTGCACAAATGGCCATGTTTGCCAGCATGTTCAGTGGTGGACGCGATGATGACGAACGCGGTAATCCCCTCGTTGTTCTCGTTGTCGCAATGTTCGCCCCCATGGCAGCGGGACTTATTCAGATGGCCATTAGTCGCAGCCGCGAATACGAAGCTGACCGTGGCGCTGCAGAACTCTTGGGCAGTGGCGAGTCACTCGCGAGCGCACTGGAGAAGATTGAAGTTCTCGCTGCACGCAATCCAATGCTGGTAGCGCCCGCACAAGCGCAGGCGTACATTCACAATCCGCTTGCTGAAATGCACCACAAGCGTGGCACTGGCTTGGATGTCTCGCGTCTCTTCTCAACACACCCAGCAACCGCAGAGCGCATTCGCCTTCTGCGTTCGATGACCTTCTAGTCTTCGACTTCGGCAGGCCCGCTGAGGGTGAACAGCAGTGCACCGCACAACGAGATGCACCCTGCAACGAGATACGGCAATGTGTAATTGCCAGAAGCATCACGAATGCTTCCGATAAGAATCGGACCAATCGCTGTACCCGTGAGGCTGACAAGGCCAGACCGTGCAGAGATACGGGCGTAATCCTTCACACCAAAGCGTTGCGCGATGAGCAGTGATTGCATCATCAACACGTTGCCCACCATCGCCCCGAAGAGGCCGATGGAAACAAACAACAGAATGGTGTTCTCCATCTGACCAATCAGGATGATGGCCGAACCTTGCACGGCAGCAATAAACACCATGAACTTTGCCAGTGGAAACTTCGGAATGATCTTTCCACCAACAAGGCGAAACACGACGCTGGCGCCTGACAACACAGACGTAGCAAGTGCAGCTGTTCCCGCGGTTGTTCGCTCTTCGACCAATTTGACGATCTGTTGAATGGCACCCACTTGTGAGCCCATCACCAAGATGTAACCAATTGTGACAATCCAGAAGAACTTGGTACGCACCGCGATCGCCATCGGCACGCCAGGCAGATCTTGCACATGGTTTTCAGGTTTTGGTTCACCGTCTGGCATCCAGTTCAAAGCCAGCGGGTCTGGTCGAATCAAGAGGAAGGCCGGAACAGACATTCCAAAGAGCCAGATGAGCGCCAGCCAAATAGAGGCGCCGCTCATCTGTTGATCATCAATCAACTTCTTAATGAACGGTGTGAGGAGAATACCTCCCACCGAAAGACCCGACGATGCTGCGGCAATGGCAGATGCACGCTTCACATGGAACCAACGTGTGACCACGGTGGTCGCTGCAGTCAGTCCACTGGACGACCACGCAACTGCAAACACCGCATACACAACAAAGAGGTGCCACTTCTGCGAGACATGGCCCATCATGTACAACGACCCTGCGCCCACAACTGCGCCTCCATACATGAGGTAGCGCACATCGAACTTCGTGATCAAACGTGCAACAACCACATTCCACAAACCACCGATGAGGAAG
>WLGW01000082.1 GCA_009703055.1 Actinomycetota bacterium | reverse complement strand
GTACTTCTCGACCGCGATCTCTGGCGCGCCCCCAAGGCGTAACGCCAACAAGTTTTAGAACTCGAACTCCACCACGACTGGTGCGTGGTCGCTCACTTCCCAGATGCCTTCAAAGTCGGCTTCACCGCCGTATACATCCACGCATACTTCTGCCAGCTCTGGCGCAATGAATACGTAGTCGATGTTCTGCACTGCGCCGTTTGGCCCGCCGCCGTTCTTGTGCGTCCACAAATGTCCGCATGGTTCGCCATCAAAAGAGCAGCGCGTGCATCCATCAAGCGGTTCGCGCAAGTCCGATGTGTCCTCTACGACATCAATCATTATTTCGTACAACTCTTCAGGCATGTCGGCTGGCAACAGGTTGAAGTCACCTGCGATCACCAAACGCTCACCACGCGGTGAGTTCACAAGATCTACTAACTCATTAAGAATGTTTGGCACCGAATACCCGCCATGCCCCACTGAATTGCCGTCGGCATCTTGCGTAATGCCGTAGATGCCCGCAATCGTCAGTACTGCCTCGCCGTCCTGCACCACATCAACAATCGTCACCGTGCCGGGCCAGGAATGACTAATGACAAATCCGCCATCACCATCCACGCCATTGGTGATGTCCACGATCTCGACTCCGTTACGCGCTGCAATCACAGTGCCCCAGCGGCGGCGTTCACCAATGCCTTCAGCGCGCCACACAGCAGTCCACCCCTCGGGCACACCATCGCCAGGCACTTTTCCTTCGGTTAAGACCATGACATCAACACCAATGACCTCTGCTGCGTAATCCCACAGTTCTGGCAGCGGCTTCTTTGGTGCGACGGCTTGCTTGATGTTCCACGTTGCGATCTTCATTGCCTGCATTCTTGCATCTCTACGGTTCACATTCGTTCGGTTTGTCAAACACGCAATATTTGTTGAGGATTTGAGCGTCTACACTCACCTCATGGGTTATGAAATACCGATGGATGACGAAGAAGTAATAACCGAACAAAAGCTTCTTTCAATTGAGTTCATGAATCAAGTAGAAGAAGACTTCAAAGCCCTCCGCGCCGACCCCGTTGCGTGGGAAAAGTACTCCGATGACTTCGAAGCAATCGACGGGATGAGACCCACATAGTTATTCAGCCGCGGTTGACGAGAACCGGCAGTGCGAACGGCTCAGCACATGCATCCATCACACCACGCATGGCAGCACCTGCAGTGACTTCCTGCATCACACCGTCTAAGTCACCATCAGGTTTCCAGCGGTTGTTGATCAAGCCCATGTCCGCTTCCACAATGCCCTCCATACCGACTGCGCGATATACGTCAATCAACATCGCAATCTCAATGCCGTAGCCCGTGACGAATTGCATGCTTCGGGCCAATTCCGCAGCAATCGCTACCTGCCCACTTAATGGTTGCGACAACTCTGCCAATGCAGGGTCCACCAAACGCAACAACGGCCTGCCGACTTGTTCTGTCACTCGCCCACCGGGCACGTCACGTGGCACACCGTGTTCATCCACACGAACAAAGCCGCCCTTCACGAACTGCACACCTGTTGAAGCAGCAGTCGCAATCGGCGCCACCAGCGCACGCACATGATCCAACGACACATTGCCTAAGTCGGCATCAAGAAACACATGCCAATCAGCATCCACCGCATGCACACCGCGATACAGCGAATCACCTTTGCCCAGCACCGGCCCTAACTCCGGCTGCAGCGACGGCACGTGCAGGATCTCAACACCAAACGATGCAGCAACTGATGCAGAACCATCTGTGCTGCCGCCGTCCAACACATACGCACTGGTAACAACACCCTCATCAACAGCAGAACGCATCACTGCGCATGTGCGTTGTAAACCGATTTCTTCATTCAACGCCGGAACGAAGAGAGAAATATGCGTCATGAGATGCTGACGTGAGCCACCAAAGAGTCAAGGGGGCCACGGGGATACACCCCGTATTGAGGCAAGCGATTGCGCCAGTCCGATGGGCAATGCTCAATCGCAACCTCAGAGAGTGGCTCCAGCACAAAACGACGCTCTGCAAAACGCGGGTGAGGAACCGTCAGCTCTTCGCTCTCGATGGTGTAGTCGTCATAGAACAACAAATCCATATCGAGAGTGCGCGGACCCCATCGCTCAATACGCACGCGGTGCGCCTCTGCCTCAATTTGTAAAAGTCGGCGCAACATCGCAAACGGGTCGAGGTCTGTGTCAACAACAGCAACCATGTTGAGGTATGGACCCTGATTATCTGGCCCACCCACAGGATCTGTTTCAAACACTTGTGACTGCGCAATAACGTTCGACAACTTCTCAAGACCAAAACGCAGATACGCCACACGGTCACCAAGGTTGGAACCCAAAGCAACAATGGCTCGGTGTCGTGCAGGAATCTTCATGTCGACGCGGCTGCGAACAATACGAACAGCACTTGACACGAGATCTTCTGGAATAGGAGGACGAAGTTTGGTCAAGGTGACGTTGGCAACTTCGACATGATCAAAATGCAACACGCGGTCTGCAATGCGAGCTGCGAGTCGTTCAAGAAGGACATCAGAGGAATCCTTCACGACATCAGCAATGGCCTGTGCAATCGCTCCGTAGTTCGCGGTGTCGTCGAGATTGTCGGTGATGCCCGCCTCAGACAAATCAACCTCAAGGTCGACATCAACCTGAACAGGCTGCAATGCCTCGCGTTCATGCGGCAGGACCCCCACCAAAGCCATGAGCCGAAGGCCATTTACATAGATGTGGTCGCGTGCCATTCCTTCTGTCTATCTGCCAAACAGCCCCTGTGGCTACGGTTAAGACATGGTCGAACGAGTGCCCTATAACGAATTCAGCATGTTCCACGAGAATGCTGCCGAATATGGCATTGCCTATGCCGGCCCGCCCACTGTCAGCCGCGAAACCATCCCGATGGGCGACGGCCGAAACATGTCAGCACTCAAGTGGGGCACATCCGAACCACAGCTCGTGTTCATTCATGGTGGCGCACAGAACGCACACACATGGGACACCGTGGCACTTGCGCTCGATCTACCTGTCCTGTGCATCGATCTTCCTGGCCACGGACACTCCGACTCCGCCGCACCCTTCGACCCCGCAGCGCAACCACTGCAACAAAACGCTGCCGACGTTGCACGCGTCATCACCGCACTCGCCCCCAACGCCACTGCCATCATCGGCATGTCACTCGGTGGTCTCACCACCATCGCACTCGCTCGTGATTTTCCGCAGTTGGTGCGCAAGATGGTTCTTGTCGATATCACCCCCGGCGTGAATCAAGACAAGACAAAGCAGATCACCGACTTTGTTAACGGCCCTGCCACCTTCCCTTCATTCGAAGACTTGTTGAAGCGCACGATTGAATTCAACCCCACCCGCACCGTGGAGAGCTTGCGTCGTGGCATCTTGCACAACGCGCTGCAAGTCGAAGATGGTTCATGGGTGTGGCGCTACCGACGTGAGGGCGCTCCCCCACTGCCCGAAATGAAAGCCGCCGTTGACGAAGGCGACAAGAAGCCATCAACCGCAGTGCTGTGGGATGCGATTCAGCATTACGGCAAGCCTCTGATGTTTGTACGCGGTATGCGGAAGCAAAGTGTTGTCAGCGATGAAGACGAGGCCGAACTACGCAAGCGCGCATCGAGTGTGCGCGTGGAACACGTGCAGGAAGCCGGCCACAGTGTTCAGGGCGATACGCCACTTGAACTAGCTACCTTGATTCAGGACTTCATTAAGAACTGAAGTGCGCGTGCCGTCACGGCACGATCAATGCCTACCACGAGATGACGGTTGGCGTACACAGACTCGTACTTCCATCCCATGCGCTTAGCCATTGTGCGTGCTGCATAAGGAGGAGCCACTTGGTCACCGCGTGCAATCAGTACCAATACATCAGCATTAAATGCGTTGGTGTCAGCGTCAATCTTGCCCAGAGTCAATGACGACTCAGGCAAGTCCTTACAGAACTCATACACAATTGCTTCAGCACCAATGTGAATCAGGCGTGTCTTGGCATTCATGTTTGCTGCATACATCTGGGCAATCCGTGCAGCAGCTTTCTTGCTCACATCGGCACACGGTGCATAGGCCGACGCAACAGTAGGAAGTGCACCGCCTAAGCCCAGCAGCTTTTGTGAATCACCATCGGATGCTTCTGTGATTGCCACGAACAAGTCTTGAGGTCGACCAGCGGCCAAGGCAGCAGTACCTGCGCGAGCAATCGTTCCGTAATCTGCGCCTTCCGCTATGCGCCCCACGCGAAGGTTCGTCTTGAACTTGTTAAGTTCTTTGGCCACATTGGCATTCATCGGGCACGAGATGTGCGAAGCACACCACTTCATTGCTTCCACCACAGCGGCTTCAGACGATTCAATCTGCTTCGCGGCCAACATGGTTTGCGACACACCAGGGTCTGATGGCGAGTCCAACACCATCGTTGACACAACATCGGGGTTCAGCATTTTCAGTACGGTGGCTGCCGTTGCACCACTACCCCACGCCAACACCGACACTTTCTTCAACGACAAGTCTCGACGCACAGTGTCAATGTCATCAGCAACCGCCAAGGAGGAAACGAGATGTTCACTACCAGCAGGCATCGGTGAATCAACAGAACCTCGTAGCGCAACACCCACCATGGTGATGTTGCGCACTTCGGAGCCCATCGTGAGTGGTGCACGCTCCACAATCTGTCGCGCAGAAGCGCCATAGCGACGATCAGGCAACACAACGACTGTCTTGGGCTTCTCAACTCCTGTGGCGACGCGACGGAACACACTCAATGCAACAATTGGGCCATTGGGCATTGCATAATCGACAGGAACATCAACTTGTGCACATTCAATTGCCCCACACGGAAGCCATTGCACTTCTGGCAATGAATCCGCGCCGGGTACAGGCTCTGCAGCAGGTGAACACGCAGCAAGTACTACAGCAGCAGCGATACACACTGCTGAGAGAACTCGACGCGACATGATGACCTAGCGGCGTGATGCAATGCGAGTTGCGAACACAACTGGGTTCGAGACCACGAGAGCACCACTAATGCTGGTGACCGCATGGAATCGCACAGACTTTGCAGTCGTACTTGGAACAACGAATGTTGTCTTTGCACCCTGAGCGACGAGCTTGCCGTTGCGGAAAATCTTGACCTTGGCACCCTTCGGAGCTGTAACAACGACGCGGAACTTTTTGCCCACTTTTGTCACTGACTTCACAGAAACACCTGGCAATGGCTGCACTACAGGAAGAGGGGTCACCTCTGGCAAAGGATTGACTCCAGGCGACGGCTGTGCGCCGGGCACTGGCTTTGCACCAGTCGGCCTGTCCACCGCAGTTGGCTCATCGAGGTAATCGAAACTGGCCGACGACGCATCAGGTTCATCGCCGTCGGCTGCATTTGCGTCTGCTTCGTCATCCCAACTCATTGCGCCAGAACCAGAGGTTGGTGACTGGTACAAGAACGTATTGGTTGTTGACGTTGTGAGCCCAGAGACAAT
>WLGW01000081.1 GCA_009703055.1 Actinomycetota bacterium | reverse complement strand
TTCGCTAGTCAACATCATGTTGACTGCTGTTCTGAAGGTGGCTTTCTGATGGCTAAGCCAAAAGTTCCCGGCATGTTCAAGGGTCTTGGCGTCACATTCGCCACTCTCTTGGCGACTGCAAAAAATGGTGCTGACACTGTTCAGTACCCACACGAAAAGGAAACACCTCCGATTCGTGCACGTGGAGTCATTGCATTGCATGAAGACAACTGCACATCATGCATGTTGTGTGCTCGCTCATGTCCCGACTGGTGTATCTACATCGAGGGTCACAAGGAGCTTGCACCACCTCGCCGTGCTGGTGGTGCACCACGCAAGGTCAACAAGCTTGATCGTTTCGACATTGACTACGCATTGTGCATGTACTGCGGTATCTGCGTAGAGGTGTGTCCGTTTGATGCGCTCTTCTGGAGTCCTGAATACGAATACTCCGAACCACGTATTGCCGATCTCTTGCATGACAAGGCCAAGCTCGGCGAGTGGATGCAGACCGTGCCTGAAGCTCCTGAACTTGAAGCAGGCGCAGAGAAGAAGGGCAAGAAGTAATGCTCGCTTCAGATGTGCTTGTTGCCCAGAACGTGGGCTTTGCGATCATCGCAGCAATCATGGTGATTGGTGCGCTACGCGTCGTCACAACAAAGAACGTGGTGCATGCAGCACTGTGGCTTGTCGTGGTTCTCGCCGGAGCTGCTGCTCAATACATTTTGCTTGCTGCAGAGTTTCTTGCTGTCACGCAGGTCATGGTGTACATCGGCGCAGTGATGGTCTTGTTCCTTTTCGGAACCATGCTCACTCGTGCGCAAATTGGTGCAGAAAAAAATCTCAACAACAAGAACGCAATCATCGGTCTTCCCATCGCAGTTCTTTTGTTGGCAACAATGCTGATTGCATTGAATGATGGATTCAAGGCTGAAAAATTGCCCGCTGATACTCCGCTCGTCACAACGCAGCAAGTATCTGATCAGATCTTTGGAATCTATTTGCTTCCGTTCTGGGCATTGTCATTTGTCTTGCTCGCTGCAGCTATCGGAGCAATCGTGCTCGCGAGGAGGGACTAACTATGTTGCTCAATCAGTTCCTCATGCTTGGTGCGGTGCTTTTCTGCATCGGTGTCTATGGCGTCATTGTTCGTAAGAACGCAGTTCTCGTGCTGATGTCCATCGAGCTCATCCTGAACTCCGTCAACATCAACCTTCTTGCGTTCTCACTACGCAATGGATCTCCTGACGGGCACACGTTTGCTCTTTACGTCATTGCAGTGGCTGCAGCCGAAGTCGGCGTTGGTCTTGCAATGGTCTTGCTCATGTACCGCAACCGTCGTTCCGTTGGTCTCGACGATCTCTCAGAGATGAAGGGCTAACTCATGTTCTCTGCATCTACCGAAGCTGCCGAAGTCATCTTGAAGTCCGGCTGGTTCCTCGAAAACGCGTTCATCATTCCGATCATCCCTGCAGTTGCATTCTTCTTGATCATCTTCTTTGGCAAGAAGATGCCAATGAAGGGTTCCGAGTTCGGCATCTTGTCGATGTTTGCCGCATTGGCAATGTCGCTTGGTGCGGCGTACCAGTGGATTCAGCGCGTCAATGGCGTCTCTGAAGAAACATATGTAAAGCCCATCATTCGGTCATGGACATGGTGGCAGAACGATGGTGTCTCATTGGGAATTGGCCAGCACATCGATGGTCTTTCCATCACCATCCTTGTAGTTGTTGCATTTATTTCTTCGCTGGTTCAGATCTACTCCACCGAGTATTTGCACGGAGATCGTCGATATACGCACTTTTTTGCGTCATTGACGTTGTTCTCTGCGGGCATGCTCAACATGGTCGTTGCCGAGAACATGATTCAGCTCATCCTTGGTTGGGAGCTCATGGGCTTGTGCTCATTCATGCTCATCGGCCACTGGTGGGAAGAGGGCGCAAATAGTCGCGCTGCTCTGAAAGCTTTCTTCACCACTCGTACTGGTGACATTGGGCTTCTCGTTGGTACATCGGTCTTGTTCTTCGCTGCAAACGATTGGACCCAGAAGACTCTTGGTGTTTCTGGCTTCAGCATCCGTGGCTTGTCCGCTTGGGCGCTGTCGGGTGACCCAAGCAGTGCAGCAATCACAGTGGGCGCAGTCGCTCTGTTCATTGCATGTATTGGTAAGTCGGGTCAGTTCCCACTGCACACCTGGTTGCCAGACGCGATGGCTGGTCCAACACCTGTTAGCTCGCTCTTGCACTCATCCACCATGGTTGTGGCCGGTGTTTTCTTGGTTGCGCGTTTGTACCCCGTCTTCTACGAGGGAATGAACATTTACGGCAACAGCGTGAACTTCATCGTTCTCATTGGTGGCGTCACGATTGTCATCGCTGCAGCGTTGGCATTCGTGCAGACCGACATCAAGAAGGTGCTCGCGTACTCGACGGTTTCACAGTTGGGCTACATGATGATGGGCCTTGGCGCTGGTGCATGGTTGCCAGCTGTCTTCCACATCTTCACCCACGCGTTCTTTAAAGCATGTTTGTTCCTCGGTGCGGGCTCCATTAGCCACAGCGCATCACACCACTCATTCGACATGAAGAAGGACATGGGTGGACTTCGTAAGTTCATGCCCATCACCTTCAGTACGTGGATTGTTTCCACTCTTGCGTTGTGCGGCGTTTTCCCATTCTCTGGTTTCTTCTCGAAGGATGAGATCATCGACAACGTTGGGTATGCCGGTTACAACTTCTTCATGATCGTCGGATTGTTCGGCGCATTCCTCACTGCTGCGTATATGACACGTGCGACATACCTCACCTTCTTCGGTGAGCCACGTGGTGCAGCTGCTGGTGAACACCATGACGACGAGCATGACGCTCACGCTTCACACGATGATCACGGTCACGATGCACATGGTCACGATGCTCACGCACATGACTCGCATGCTGCGCATGATGCACACGACGATCATGCGTCGCATGGTCCACGCGAATCAGGCCTCATCATCACAGTGCCACTCATTCTCTTGGCAACACTTGCTCTTGGCTCTGGTTTCCTGAACGCACCTGCATTTGGTGAGAAGTGGGAAAATCTGAAGAAGTGGGTTGAGCCACGTGCGGAAGTCGTCAGCGTTACCGGCATTGCTAAGCCTGCAGGCGCACATGGCGAAACTCGTCTTGCCGCTGGGTCTACAGATACAACAGTTCCGTCTGAAGAAACAGCCTCTCCGGAAGAAGTCGTTGCCGATGGCACGACGTATTCAACGGAAGACACCGTTGCGGATGATTCAGAGTTGCGAACAACTGCAGTTGATGACAGTCATAGTGAAGCAACCGACTCTGGTAGCCACAGTAAAGCTGAAGCCGGTAAAGACGGTGGGCATCACTATTCAGACTGTGGTACAAAAACTCCTGTTGGCGGCGTGTGTTATGCACCGCAACTGAAGCACGCACCTTTCAAATGGTGGAAGGCCGGCATGTCGGTGGGCATTGTGTTCTTGGGCATGATTCTCAGCTGGTTGCTGTGTGTGCAGTTGTACACCCGTAAGAACAAGAAACTTGTTGGCCTTACAGAGCGCAACAAGGTTCTCGGCGCAGGGTATTCATTCCTTGCCAACAAGTACTACCTCGACACCTTGTACGAGAAGATCATCGTCCGTTCCATTGCGCACCCCATTTCTCGTGGTGCCTATTGGTTCAATCAGAACGTCCTCGACGGCATTGTGAATGGTGCTGGTACCAGCACCAGGAAAACTGCCGGTTGGGTCTATCGCAATGTCGACCAGAAACTGGTCGATGGAGCGGTGAACGGAGCAGGTACATCAGCTGAAAATGCTGGTGGTGCGTTGCAACCCGTTCAATCAGGAAAAGTCAATCAATACGGTGCATTGTTGTTCGGCGCTGCCGCCATCGGTGCACTCGTACTCGTCATCATTAACTTCTAAGGGAGCAACTCAGCATGGAAGTCCTCAGCGACCACAATTGGGTATTGACAGTCGGCACATTTTTGCCGCTTGTCGGTGTCCTCATCATGCTCTTCATACCGAAGGCAGACGAGGTGTTATCGAAGGCAGTAGCCATCGGTACCGCAGCGGCAACGTTGGCAGTCGGCGTGTTCACGCTGGTCCAGTTCAACTACGACAAAGCCGGAGAGATGCAGTTCGTGGCACAGGCTGAGTGGATCTCAGTCATCAAGTCCTCGTATTATATCGGTCTCGACGGCATTAGCTTGCCGTTGTACTTCCTCTCGATGGTCATCACATTGCTTGTGATGATTTACAGCTGGAACCATGTTCCGTCGCCAGGTAATGCAAAGGCGTTCTACATCTTGATGCTGGTTCTCCAGACAGGTATGGCCGGAACATTTATTGCGCGTGACCTCGTTCTTTTCTTCGTGTTCTTCGAACTCGTGTTGTTGCCGATGTACTTCATGATCGGTGTATGGGGTGGCGAGAACCGCCAGTACGCATCGCTCAAGTTCTTCCTCTACACAATGTTTGGCTCCGCCCTCATGTTGGTGGCATTCCTTGCATTGTTCTTCAAAACAGGCGCTGAGAGTTTCTCAATTCCGTTCCTTATTGAAAACGGTGGAGCCATCGCGAAGAACACCCAGATCTGGATCTTCGCTGGAATGTTCGTTGGCTTTGCCGTCAAGGTGCCGATGTTCCCATTCCACACATGGTTGCCCGATGCCCACACACAAGCACCAACACAAGGCTCAGTCATCTTGGCTGCCATCTTGTTGAAGCTCGGTACATACGGTTTCGTTCGTATCGCAATTCCAACCCTTCCCGATGCAGCACTTGAGTGGGCACCTTGGATTGGTCTCCTTGCAGTGATCGGAATCATTTACGGCGCACTCGGCTGTCTTGCACAAACCGATATGAAGCGCTTGATCGCGTTCTCGTCAGTTGCTCACATGGGCTACGTG
The DNA here is from genome assembly GCA_009703055.1 of Actinomycetota bacterium. Taxonomy (GTDB): domain Bacteria; phylum Actinomycetota; class Acidimicrobiia; order Acidimicrobiales; family Ilumatobacteraceae; genus UBA2093. Next base: position 642 of record WLGW01000081.1, on the reverse strand, counting down.
ATGCTCGGTATCTCCACCCTCACGTCATTCGGCATGAACGCTGCAATGTTCGGAATGGTTGCACACGGTCTCATCACCGGCATGTTGTTCTTCGTTGCAGGTTCTGTGAAAGAGCGTTATCACACACTCGAAATCAAGCGTCTCTCGGGCATGTTGGTTCAGATGCCAAAGCTCGGCTGGATCCTTGGTTTCTGTGCGATGGCATCGCTTGGTCTTCCAGGCCTCGCAGGCTTCTGGGGTGAATTCCCTGCGATCTTGTCTGCGTACCAGCCTGCTGAAGGACTCAATGTCACCGTCTTCCGCGTGTACATGGTTGTCGCTGCAATCGGAACAGTGCTTGCCGCTGGTTACCTCTTGTGGCTCTACCAGCGCACAGCATTTGGCGAGCCAACAGAAGAGTTCGCAGCTGGCCATGGTCATGACGAAGACATCCACGATGTCAACAAGTTTGAGTGGATTGCATGGACCCCATTGCTCATCGCAATTGTTGTGTTCGGTGTGTACCCACAACTCATGTTCCAGGTTCTTGACCCAGCAGTGGGTGTGACCCTCAAAGCATTCGGAGGCTGACCTGTGTTGAGCGCACTAGCCCCGGCGTGGACATCGCCGACAATCGATTACCACGCACTTGCCCCCGAGATG
>WLGW01000080.1 GCA_009703055.1 Actinomycetota bacterium | reverse complement strand
TTTGCGTGCGGCCATGGTGAAGGTAAAGGGATAAGCCTTGGCTGCCCAACGTGATTGGTTTGAAAAGGACTACTACGCAGTCCTTGGCGTCTCGAAAGAGGCCACCGACAAAGACATCACGAAGGCGTACCGTCGCTTAGCGCGACAGTTTCACCCTGACACCAACCCCGGCAACAAGCAGGCAGAAGAGAAGTTCAAAGACATCTCCGCTGCCTATGACGTTGTCGGTGACGCAGCAAAGCGGGCGGAGTATGACGAAGTGCGTCGCATGGGACCATCAGCTGGTTTCCCCGGTGGCGGCATGGGCTTTGATACCGGTGGTGCTGATTTTGGCGACATCCTTGGGCAGATGTTCGGCGGCCGTGGTCGTCGCGGCGGTGCCAGTGGTGTCGGACCACAACGCGGCGCTGATATCGAATCGACGTTGAATCTTTCTTTCGAAGAAGCAGCGCATGGTCTCACGACATCGTTGCACCTCACGGCTGATGCGGTGTGTTCATCGTGCACAGGTTCTGGTGCACGTCCCGGCACATCACCAAAGATGTGCAGTGCGTGTGGCGGTCGCGGATCTGTTGCAAACAACCAAGGTCCGTTCGCGATGTCGTCGCCATGTCGCTCGTGTGGCGGCAAGGGCAACATCATCGAATACCCGTGCAGTACATGTCGTGGCAATGGCATTGAACGGCGCCCACGTGAAGTCAATGTTCGTATTCCTGCCGGAGTCGACAATGGTCAACGGATTCGTTTGAAGGGTCGCGGAACACCTGGTCGTAACGGTGGGCCACCTGGAGATTTATTCGTTGAGTGTCGTGTTGCGCCGCATGCTGTCTTTATACGTGAAGGATTGACCTTGCTGGTGCGGGTTCCGATCTCGTATACGGAAGCAGTTCTGGGAGCAACTATTTCGGTACCCACCTTGAGTGAAGGGGAAGTGACACTCCGTTTGAAGCCCGGCACGCAGTCGGGTTCCCGTCATCGTGTCAAAGGGAAGGGAATCGCCAATTCAAAAACTGAAGGCGACCTCATCGTCACCGTTGAGGTGTCTGTACCGACTGACCTCAATAAAGAAGAGCAAGCTGCTGTTGAAGCGCTGCATGACGTCTTGCGTCCACCTCGTCAGCAGGGGAATTCGTAATGCCTCCGCAGCATCAAGCGGTGTATGTCATCTCGGTGGCAGCGGAACTCGCCGGCATGCACCCACAAACATTGCGCATCTACGAGCGTCGTGGATTGCTGACGCCCGCACGAACAACTGGTGGTAATCGTCGCTACAGCGATTTCGACATCATGCGCTTGCGGCGCATTGCCGAACTTGCTTCCACCGGCATGAATCTTGAAGGCATCCGACACGTGATGTCTTTAGAAGAAGAAGTCATTCGACTTCGAACAGAAGTGGCAGAACTGCGCCAGGGACTTATCGATGCAGTGAACGCACTTGAACAGCGATCTTCGGGAGCACTGGTGCCACTTCGTCGTGCCATCACGCTCTACAACGATCGCCCCAGCATTTTTGATCCCAACCGATAACCACATAGGAGGCCACCAACATGGCAATCGATCCGAAAAAGTGGACAACGAAGACGCAAGAGGCTGTCGCTGCTGCTGGCGAAATGGCACGCAGTAACGGCAACCCTGAAGTCACAGTTGACCATGTTCTTTCCGCAATCCTCAATCAGCCCGAGACAATTGTTCCGCCGCTGCTGCAGAAGCTTGGTGTTGCACCAGGCATGTTGCGCGCGAAAGCAGATGAAAATCTCGGACGCCTTCCGCGTGCAGAAGGTGGTGCTGAACCGCGAATGAATCGCGAACTCAGCAACGTGCTGGAGAACGCAGATTCTGTTCGTAAAGATTTACGTGACGACTATCTGTCGGTCGAACACCTTGTCCTCGCGATGAACCAACGTGTTGGTATTGGCAGTGAAGAAATGCTGCAAGCGTTGCGAGATGTTCGCGGTTCGCATCGCGTGACGACACCAGATCCGGAGTCACAATTCGCTGCTCTCGAGAAGTACGGACAAGACCTCACCGCTCGTGCACGGGCCGGCAAGATCGACCCTGTTATTGGTCGCGACGAGGAGATTCGCCGTGTGATTCAAGTGTTGTCTCGTCGTACGAAGAACAACCCTGTGCTTATTGGTGAACCCGGAGTCGGCAAGACAGCCATTGTTGAAGGTCTTGCACGACGTATCGCAGATGGTGACGTGCCTGAAGGATTGAAGAACAAGCGACTCGTTTCGCTTGATATTGCTTCGATGTTGGCGGGAGCGAAGTATCGCGGTGAATTTGAAGAACGCTTGAAGGCGGTCTTGAAAGAGATCACTGACTCCAATGGCGAAGTGATCACGTTCGTTGATGAAATGCATACGTTGGTGGGTGCCGGCGGTGGTTCTGAAGGCGCCATTGACGCAGGCAACATGATTAAGCCCATGTTGGCCCGTGGCGAACTGCGCATGGTGGGTGCCACCACACTTGATGAGTTCCGCAAGTATGTGGAGAAAGACCCAGCTTTAGAGCGTCGCTTTCAACAGGTGTATGTCGGCGAGCCCACCGTGCCCGACACGATTGCGATTCTTCGCGGATTGAAAGAGCGATATGAAGTTCACCACGGTGTACGTATTCAAGACTCAGCCCTCGTCAGTGCTGCTGTGTTGTCGAATCGATACTTAACGAATCGCTTTTTGCCGGATAAGGCCATCGACCTCATGGACGAAGCTGCAAGCAAGCTGCGAATTGAGATTGACTCGCTACCAACAGAAATCGACGTTGTTCAACGACGCATTCTTCAGTTAGAGATTGAGAAGGTTGCTCTTGAGAAAGAAACTGACAGCGCTTCCATCGAGCGATTGAGTTCTTTGCAGGATGAACTTGATGATCTGCAAGCTCAAGTTGATGTCATGAAGACTCACTGGGAAGCAGAACGGGAAGCGATTTCGGCGATTCGTACTTTGAAAGAAGAACTTGAAAATCTCCGCACGCATGTTGAGCGTGAGACTGACCTGGAAATAGCTGCAGAGATTCGATACGGACGTATTCCTGAACTGGAACGCCGCATTGATGAAGCGACTCAACACTTAGACGTGCTGCAAAAAGACAATCGCATGTTGAAAGAAGAAGTGGACGCAGAAGACATTGCAGAAGTGGTGTCGAAGTGGACTGGTGTTCCTGTGAGCCGTCTCCTCGAGGGAGAGATGCAGAAGCTTGTTCACTTGGAAGCGCTTCTTCACAAGCGTGTGATTGGTCAAGATGCAGCAGTGACGGCTGTGGCAAATGCAATTCGACGCAGTCGTGCTGGCTTGTCGGATCCGAATCGTCCGATTGGTTCATTCATGTTCCTCGGACCAACAGGCGTGGGAAAGACAGAACTTGCTCGCGCACTTGCTGAGTATTTGTTTGACGATGAAAAGGCCATGGTGCGTATCGACATGGCGGAGTACATGGAGAAGTACTCCGTGAGTCGCCTCATTGGTGCACCTCCGGGATACGTGGGGTACGACGAGGGCGGCCAGTTAACAGAACTTGTTCGCCGTCGCCCGTACAGCGTTGTTTTGCTTGACGAAGTGGAGAAGGCACACCCTGATGTGTTCAACGTGTTGCTACAGGTGCTTGACGATGGGCGTTTGACAGATGGACAAGGTCGCACTGTCGACTTCACCAATGTCGTGTTGATCATGACGAGCAATCTTGCGGGAGAACCAATCGAATACTTCCGTCCAGAGTTTGTGAATCGCATCGATGAGATCGTGCGCTTCCGTTCACTCACTGAAGAAGACCTCGCTCATATCGTTGAGATTCAGTTGGAGCATCTCGTTGCGCGAATGGCAGAACGACGCATTCTGTTGCAAGTCACTCCGGCTGCTCGCTTGATGTTGGGTGCAAAGGGATTTGACTCGTCCTTTGGTGCACGACCATTAAAGCGATTGATTCAACGAGAGATTGCGGACAAAGCGGCAATCATCATTCTTGAAGGCGGTGTCGCCGAAGACGGAATCATTCGCGTTGATGTTGTCAATGACGAACTAGCCGTGACAACGGTGTCGCAGTAGTTAACTGAAGCGACGGCGAATCGCATTGCCGTGCGCAGAGAAACCTTCATGGTCTGACATCGACACGATTGTTTGCGCCATCCGACGCAATGCCGGTTCATTTGCTTTTGCAATTGCTGTGCGCTTGAGGAAAGCATCAACAGTGATACCCGACGACACGTGAGCGAATCCACTTGTGGGCAGTGATGCAGGAGCACCAATCACAAAGTTGCCTGCACTGAATGGTGTGTTCTGGCCGATAAGAATTTCGCCGGCATTAATCAAGAGATCAAGCAACTGCTCTTCATGTTGAGAATCAACTGCAATCTGCAGATGTTCTGGTGCATACATGTTGGACACTTCAGCAGCCTCGGTGAGGTTCTTCACCAGAATGGCTCCACCGTTTGGCCCGAGTGATGATCGAGCTGCAGTCGCACGCACTTGCGGCAGATCATCAAGTTGAAGTGCAAGTTCTGCATCGACGGCTTCGATGACTTCTTCCGACGTGCACACCAGAACAACACTTGAATCAGTGCCGTGCTCGGCCTCGATCAACAGGTCTGCTGCCAACTTGCCGATGTGCGCAGTGTGATCAGCGATGACAAGGCTCTCGGTGGGACCGAGCAACATCATCGTGGCCAAGCCATGGCGCTGCATCTCAACTTGGGCGATGGTGACAGCAGGACTTCCTGGCCCCATCACCTTGCGCACTTTCGGAATGGTGGCAGTGCCAAACCCCAATGCGGCAATGCCGGCGGGGCCATTCACGCGGAAAACGTTCGTGATGCCGAGGAGTCGACACACGACCAACACGGCGGGGTCGACTTCGCCCAGACCACCAGGGACTGGCGGGACAATCAAGGTGATGTTCGGTACCCCTGCAACCACTGCGGGAACACCCAATTGGTACGCCACGGAGGGATAACTGGCTTTCCCGCTGGGCACAAAAAGGCCAACACTGGAAATGGGAGTGATCTTCTCGCCAGCAATCAGACCGTTCTCAATCTCCATTTGCCAGTCGCTATTGCGCTCGAGAACCTGATCATTAAAGGCTCGAAGGTGGGAAATAGCGTCGATGATGGCGTTTTCGACTGCGGGGTCGATTTGTGCCGAAGCAATTTCTTCTTCAGTGACGCGCAATTGGTCGGGTGTGAGGCGAATTCCATCGAATTTCGCCAAAGCATCACAGACTGCTTCGTCGCCACGCACCCGTACATCGTCAATCAGGAGATTGATGGAGGCTCGCAAGGTGGGCTCAAAGATGTCGTCAAGGCCACGACGACAGAGGTCATCGCGTTGCTGGGGGGTCATGGAAGACCACTGCTGGCGCCTAAGGACTGCACTCACACCTAGAAACCTACCCGTGAGGCACTATTCACGGGGCTTGTATTAGCAAGAACAAGTAGTGTCAATACACGTTCCGAAAGGGGAGCGTTCATGGCTGTCACCGTTGTTGTAGGTACCCAGTGGGGCGATGAAGGCAAGGCCAAGGTCATTGACCTCCTCGCCGCATCGCACAGCATCGTTGCTCGCTATCAAGGCGGACACAATGCGGGTCACACAGTTGTTATTGG
>WLGW01000008.1 GCA_009703055.1 Actinomycetota bacterium | reverse complement strand
TTCCGTACCCGTAACCGAGAGGAGCTCACCATGATGGAAACACGCGAACCGGTCATTACCGAAGCGCTCGCCGTCATTGACAAGGCGTTGGCAGAAATGCTTCGTCGCGAACTTGTCTCTGCAGTCGAAGTAGGAGATCTTCTCCTCGACCTTCGCTCGTTGCTTAGCGCGAGCGCTGCCACCACCGACGTTTAGTCGGCTGGTCTGCTGCATCGCCCGTGAGGGGTGATGCAGTGTCATCTGTGCGCGTTGGCGCATATGAACTCATCTCTCGCAATGACTCCACCAGTGAGTCACGCAGCAACGCTGGGCTTTCGACGGCGGCCTCATCGATATTGATGCCCACATCAAGGCTGCCCATGTACGACATCAGCGTGACATTGAATGCAACGCCGCCCAGTGGGCCAACGGGGTAGTTCTCCAAAAGTTTTGCACCAGCCACATACAAGGGCACACCTGCACCTCGAACATTTGATGTTGCGAAGTCGACGGTTTCTGCCTGTGCTCGCGCAAGGCGTGTGACGACAGAGGTGGGAATCACTGTTGAGACGGTGGCAATTGCTTCGAGTGACCCTGAGGTTGAGCCTTCACGTGCTGCAGCGAGGATTTCATTAACGGCAGCGAAGCGTTCAGGCAGTGGCATCTCTGAAGTCGGCACCAGCATGCGAGCCAATGTGAACGCATTTGTTCCGCTGTCTTCCGTGCGTGTGCTGATCGCCATTGATGCTCGCAACGATTCAACAGGTGCACCCAACTGTTGGTGATACTTGCCTGCTGCATGCGCAGCGGCAGTCACAAATGCTGTGTTCAACGTTCCGTTCAAAGCTTTCGCAGCGCCGCGCATGTCGTGGTAGCTGATGCGCGTTGTTTCCAGTCGGCGACGCAATGACCGCGATGTCCACAGCGGAGAGCGAGCTGCATCTGTTTCGTTCAACTGTGCAATGAGACCTTTAATGGTCGCTGATGTTGATGAACCAATTGTTCCGATGAGTGATGGATCAGCAAGCACATCACGCACTTGTCGCAATACAGACAGTGGCAAACGCAAGCTGTCGGTCATGGCTCCACGTAAAGCTTCTGTGGCATCGGGAGAAGAGATGTCAGTTGCAGCATTCACAATGGCGGGATCAAGTGCGGGAAGCGGACCCGGGTCACGTTGTAGATCGAGATAGTGCATGGAGAGTTCAACTCCTCCTTGACCATCGGTCACCGTGTGGTGCAATTTTTGGACAAGTGCACTGCGGCCACCGCTCAGACCATTCACAACAATGAAATGCCACAGGGGGCGAGAGCGATCAAACGGATCTGCAACAAGCAATGTCACGAGGTCAAGAAGTTGACGCATATCGCCTGGCTCGGAAAGAGAAATTTGGCGAACGTGATAGCGAATGTCAAACGATGGGTCGTCAACCCATGTGGGGTTGCCTAAGTTTCCTGGCGCAGGAAGAACGCGACGACGTAAACGCGGGAAGAGAAGAGCGGTGCGTTCCATGCGCGCATACATGAGGTCAATGTTTGGTGGACGATCAAGAATGGTGATGTTGGCGAATGTTGAAGCGAGATGCGGGTCTTTTTCGAGACGCCACATCAGAGATTCGGTGTCGCTCATCCTCTTTTCGTGGTCGGCCATCCGACCAACCTACAAGGACTACATGGGGACGCTGGTGTGCTTGAACTCGTTCAAGATGGGCCAGTCAATATCGTCCAAAATACGGTCGATAGTGCGTCGTGCAGCTGCGGTATCGCCGTGGGCATGGTCAAGAAGGCGAACGAAAACCGCTTTGTCTTCCACGATGAATGTGGGCGTTCCCCATACCTGGTGGGACTTCACATACTTTGTGTGCTCTTCGCGGACCACAGCCAAAGTGCGGCCAGACTCGACGTCAGCAAAGGCCTGTGCGGCATTGCCGCCTGCAGATTCGATGATCTCGGTAATGCGGGCACGGTCGTGGAGAGATCCACCGTTGACATGTCGATAATTGAACATTGCTTGGTGGTAATCGAGAAACGCAGACTTCTGTTGATCGCGAAGCGAGATAGCCAACTGCAAGGTGAGCAGGCCGCTATCGCGCTCAGGGGTATCCCACATATCTAGTTGACCTTCTTCGACATGAGCTTGCCCAAGACAAAACGGCAGAAACGTGACGTCCCACTCCGCGCCGGCACGAAGACCTTCAACCACATGGTCGTGGACGAGTCGCGCGAACGGACAGCGATAATCAAAAGTGAGTCCAAACGAACGTGTCATACAAACCTCAACCTACGGCCGGAGATACCTATTCCCTGATTGGAGGTCAACCGAGAGCAAAAGTGATGATTGGTACAGCGATTCCACCAAGGATTGCACCCGTCACAATTCCACCCACGATGTCAGACAAGTGATGAATGCGAACCACGACACGGCTAAGAGCGACGATGAGGGCAATCGAGCACCAAAGGATCACGAGTGGGAACCCAGTGAAGCAGGTGAGAATGATTGCAGCAAAAGTTGCTGAGGATGCGTGGCCACTCGGAAAACTTGACGTGCTCGGTGTTCGTACTTCAAAACGATCATCACCTGATGTTGTGGGACGCTCGCGACGGAATAGCCGCTTGATTCCTTGATTAACAATCAAGCTCTCAATGCCGAGCGCAATGGAAAGCGCAAGGGCTTGTTGAAATCGCTCACTTGATCCGATGGAGCGAAGCAATCCGACGGCGTGCCACACGATGCTGAAGTCACCAACCGTGCTGGCGAACCCGAACAACGCGACAGACGCTTTGTTATTGCGTAATGGTTCAAGGATGCGGTCGCCCGCAGAATCAAATGCAGACATCAGAAAGTAGCGATGGTGTTTTCAACAAGCGAGGCAATGTGTGCTGGGTGCTCTAGTGGCCCGAAGTGGCCCATCTCGTCGAATTGCACATAGGTAGAGCCGGGAATGTTTTCTGCAACTTTGATGGCAAAAGAAGACGGCTGGAATGGTGCAGGTGCACCGGAAAGAACCCACACTCGAGTGGAGATGTTTGCGAGGTCTCCCCAGGTGCTGTGAGTGCCGCCGGTTTCATACGTGCGCGCTTCGTGCTCGGGTAAACACTTCAGTTCCACTTCACCATCTTCGTTTGGCTTAAAGCCATGACGAACATAGGCCTCGCGAGCAACGGGGTGGAATGAGGCCATGGGTGGTTTCGCAGTGAAGTTTTCAAGCGCTGCTTCAAAATTGGGGAATGTGGAGCGACGCTTTCGTGCTCCACCTGCAAGTGGGCTTGATGGTCGATCTTCATTCTCTGGAGCAGGAGGGAAGACGATGGGTTCAAAAACGAAGAGTGCTGAGAATAATGAGGGTTCTTGCAATGCCGCCATGAGAAGTGAAGCACCGCCCATTGAATGGCCAATGCCAACGATGGGTTGTCCATCATGTTGTGCAGAGAGATGACGCGCGGCCGCGAGAGCATCGTTGCCATATTGCTGCCACTCAATGGTGGCGGGGTCAACTGTTTCTGCATCGCCGTACCCACGATGATCGAAACCCATGACGTGATGGCTGACAGAAAGAATCTGAGCCATTGGTTCCCAACAATGTGCGTGGAAGCCAGTGGCATGCGAGAGAAGAACAGGGGAGCCTTCTCCTCCGAAGTCATGCATTGCAATGATGATTCCGTCGAGAGACGGAATCATCATTGCGTCGTTGCATGCAACGTGAAGTGTCACTTCAGTGCGTTGAAGAACATGGCCGTTTCCTCTGGGAGGTTGGCCGGAATGACGTAGCCGTCTGTATTGCGAATCTGTTCCCAGTTGTCGCGGATGTCTTCGAGAGAGATGCCTGGCTTGTAGTAGCCCTGTGTCTCGCCGATGAACACGCGTGCAACACGACCGCCACCAACGGAGTAGATCTCGCCGCTGACATCGCAATCTTCGTGTGAGAGCCACGCAACGATTGGTGTGACAAGTGCTGGGTCGAGCTTGTCACCGATTGCACCCATGAGGTTCTCGGTCATACGTGTGAGTGCGAGAGGTGCAATCACGTTTGCCTTGATGTTGTACTTTGCGCCTTCAGCCGCGAGAACACGAGAGAAGCCAACGAGGCCCATCTTTGCTGCGCCGTAGTTGGCCTGGCCGAAGTTGCCAAAGATGCCAGCTGCAGACGATGTGGAGACGATGCGTCCGTATCCCTGCTCGCGCATACGAATCCATGCGGGGCGTGTCACGTTGAATGCGCCCTTGAGGTGCACGTCGATGACTGGGTCAACAAGATCAGGTGTCATGTTGTGGAAGGTCTTGTCGCGCAAGATGCCTGCGTTGTTGATGACGATGTCGACGCGACCGTACGCGTCGACAGCTGTCTGGATGATTCCTTCGCCACCTTCGGGGGTAGAAACGCTGTCGTGGTTGGCAACTGCTTCGCCACCTGCAGCGCGGATTTCATCAACAACCTTTTGGGCAGCACTTGCGTCTGCGCCTGCACCATCAACAGCGCCACCGAGGTCGTTCACGACCACCAGTGCACCACGTGATGCCAGAAGGAGGGCATGCTGTCGGCCGAGACCGCCACCTGCGCCTGTGATTACTGCAACTTTTCCGTCGTATGTCAACTTACTCATGGCTTTTACCGTAGCCCCGAGCGCCTACTCTGACCACATGGACGAACTTCTCCCGCCAGATGATGACGCTCGTCGCTTGGTGGTGAGGGAGTGGATTGCGAATCATCCGAACCCTTCTCCTCGTGAATTCGCAGAATCGGGGTATGTGGCGCCGCATTGGCCACCGCCGTATGGCCTCGGTGCTGACCCTGTTCAGCAAATCATTATCGATGACGAGTTTGCTCGTGCGGGGGTGAAGCGGCCTTCAAACCAAATCGGAATTGGTTGGGCTGCACCCACCATTATTTTCGCGGGCACACAAGAACAAAAGGATCGGTATGTGTTGCCGGCATTAGCTGCTGAAGAAGTGTGGTGCCAATTGTTCTCAGAACCCGGCGCAGGCAGTGATCTTGCGGGCTTGTCGACGCGCGCAGTGCGTGATGGTGATGAATGGGTCGTTAACGGCCAGAAGGTGTGGACCACTGGTGCGCACTACTCAAAGTTTGGAATCTTGATTGCTCGCACTGATCCTGATGCACCCAAGCACAAAGGAATTACGTATTTCATCTGCCCCATGGATTCTCCGGGAATTGAGATCCGCACCATCAAGAACATCGCTGGTGCAGAGAGTTTCAATGAAGTGTTCTTCACTGATGTGCACATTCCGCATGAGAATGTTGTGGGAGATGTCAACGATGGTTGGCGACTCGCAAAAGTGACATTGGGGAATGAGCGAGTGTCGCTCTCTACTGGTGGAGTGTTGTGGGGAGCAGGTTCGACTGCCCTCGACATCATCGAAGAAGCAAAGAAACTTGGTCCGCATACTGCTGCAATGCGTCAACGTCTTGCGAAGTTGTACATCGAGTACACGGTGATTGAGATCATTCGCATGCGAACTCTGACGGCGCGGTTGCGAGGGGAGCAGCCCGGACCTGAAGCGAGCATTCGAAAAATCATGGCGGATGAGCATGGCCAACGGGCGATGGAAGTTGCGCGCGACATCATTGGTGCCGATGCGATGATTATCGGCGAACCAGATGCAAAGACTGGCAAAACGATTCGTTCGAAGAGTTGGTACAGCGGCTACATGTTTTCGAAAGCTCTCACTATTGGCGGCGGCACGGGCGAAGTGCAGCGAAACATTCTGGGCGAAAGAGTCCTTGGTCTCCCTGTGGAGCCCGACCCTGAAAAAGGTTTATCGTGGGCCAACACTCGAAGGGGAGGGTGAACAATGAGCGCATCAACTGAACGACTTGTCGTTGACTTGTTAGATCCAAATTTGTATCAGTCAAACCCTCACGACATCTGGGCATGGATGCGTGCGAATGAGCCGGTGTACCGCGACGAGAAAAATGGTTTGTGGGGTCTGACTCGTCATGCCGACGTGATGGACGTTGAAAGGCGATCATCTGTCTTTTCTTCAAAGGGTGTGTATCGAGCGAATATCTCAATGGATGAAAGCAACATGATTGCGCAAGATGACCCGCGTCATCGCCAGCAACGCATGTTGGTGCAGCCACAGCTCACTCGTTCCGCTGTTGCGGAGCGAACGCAGGAAATTGAAGCTCTCGTTGCAGAACTGATCTCTGAAGCTGTTGACAAAGGTGAGTTCGAAGTCGTTGAGTTATTGGCAGGTCAGTTGCCTGCACGGTTGACATCTCGATTGTTGGGATTCCCTGAAGAGATGTGGCCACAATTGAAATCGTGGAGCGAGCGCTTGATGCGTACCGATATGCGTGAGCGTGACGAAGAGGTCATGGGCGAGTTCATTGAAGCGAATCGTGAATTCATCGGCGCGATGATGCCCATCATGGGAGAAGTGGCAGCGTGTCCTCGCAATGACTTCATGTCCATCTGGGTGAATAGTGAAATTGATGGAGAGCGATTGCCACCTGAATCCATCGTGCACGAAGTGGGCTTGTTCATTGCTGGTGGCGCTGAGACAACGAGAACCGCAATCTCTCACGGCTTGCGTGAGTTCTGTCGTCAGCCAGAGCAATGGGAGATGTTGGCAAAAGATCCAACGTTGATTGACGGTGCTGTTGAAGAAGTTCTGCGTTGGGTGTCGCCACTCAACAACATGTTCCGCATGGCACTCGTTGACGACGAAGTGGGAGGTCAGCCGGTGAAAGCCGGTGATCGGTTTGTGATGTTGTATCCGTCAGCAAATCACGATGAGTCGGTGTTCGCTGATCCTTTCACCTTCGACATCCGTCGTCATCCAAACCCGCATCTTTCATTTGGGTTCGGTACGCACTTGTGCATTGGTGCAAATCTTGCTCGATTAGTTCTCGCCTCTGTTTTTCGTGAGTTGTCCCAAAAGGCAACTCATTTAGAAGTGGTGACAGAGCCCGATGTTGAGGCCAATATCTTTGCTCGCGCCGTCAAGTCCTTCACCATGAGGGTGACGCCACGGGCTGTGTGACCGAGGGTGGCGTCTTTGCCCCGCTATTCTGAGTGAATGCGCCGTCGTGTATTAGCCCCCATTGCCATTCTTCTTGCTGTCTCCCTTGCGGGATGCTCTGGAGGAAACTCCGCTGACAATGTCGCTCAGCCTAAGGATGATTTGAGCCAAGGGAATCTGAATGATCCTTCAACGCCTGATCCCGATCAAGAGGCAGCAGCTGCTGCGTGCAAGGAAGCAAAGGAAGTTTCTGGCCGTGCTCCTCGCATTGTGACAACTGTTGCGCCCATCACCAACTTGGTGGCCTTGATGGTGTCGGGTACTTCAATTGAAGTGGACGGCATTGTCCCAGAAGGCACAAACTCTCACACGTTCGAACCACCTCCGAGCGCGGCATCCGTTGTCGAACGTGCCGATGTCATTTTTGTCAATGGGCTTGGGTTGGAAGACCCCACTCTTGAACTTGCAAAAGCAAATGCAAAAAACTCTGTCGTATGCGAATTGGGAACGGCAACCATGCCCAAGGGAAGCTGGATTTTTGACTTCTCATTCCCCATGGATGGTGGCAAGCCAAACCCACACGTTTGGACAAGCCCCTTCTTGATTCTTGGTTACTTGAATATCATTCGTGATGCAGCTGTTGCCCTTGATCCAAGCAGCATGGAGATCATCGACGCTAACTACATCAAGTTGTCGAAAATCGCAATGGACCTTGATGCGGCAGTGAAGACAGCATCGGCAACGATTGCTCCTGCCAACCGCAAGTTGTTGACCTATCACGATGCATATGCCTACTTTGCTGATCGTTACGGATATGAAGTCGTCGGTGCAATCCAGCCACAGTCATTCGAAGAGCCATCTCCAAAGGAAATTGCGAACTTGATTGATCAGGTCAAGAAAGAAGGCGTTGTCGCAGTCTTCGGCAGTGAAGTTTTCCCTTCTCCCGTTCTCGAGCAAATCGGTAAAGAAGCCGGGGTGCGTTATGTCGACACTCTTCGTGATGATGACCTTTTGGGTAAGCCGGGAGACCCTGACCATTCATGGGCAGCACTCATGCGCTCGAACTACATCACAATGGTGACCGCTTTAGGCGGCGACGCTGCTGCGTTGGAAGCAATCAAGTCTGATATCGGTTTGGTGGATAAGGCGTTTTATCCGCAGTGACCGCTGAGATCCTGGTCGAATGCGCGCACATCACATGCGCATACGACTCCACAGTGGCTGTGCACGATGCACACGTCACCATTCATCGTGGTGACTTTGTCGGCATCGTCGGACCTTCCGGTTCCGGAAAAACAACGCTGTTAAAGGCCGTCCTTGGTGCGGTTAAGCCAGTGGAAGGTCATGTCACGAAGAAGCCTGGCCTTCGCATGGGGTACGTGCCTCAAGTGGAATCAGTCGACTGGAACTTCCCGGTGACTGTTCTTGAAGTGGTGGCGATGACGCGTACTGCAGGACGTTTCTTCCCTCGCATTACTCCCACTGAGCGTGCCGAGGCCTTGGAAGTGCTTGAACGCCTAGGTCTCGGGGGGCTTGAGAATCGCCATATTCGTGAGCTCTCTGGCGGACAACAGCAACGCGTGTTTGTGGCGCGTGCTTTGTTCCATCGACCAGAACTTTTGGTGCTCGATGAACCGACCTCTGGTGTCGACGTGCGAACACGACACGAGGTGCTGCATCTTCTTGCCGATCTGCATGATGATGGAGTTTCAATTGTGTTGACGACACATGATCTCAATGGTCTGGCAGCACACTTGCCTCGACTGGTGTGCATCAACACCTCGGTGATTGCCGATGGCGCCCCGATTGATGTTCTGAATTCTGATGTTTTGGAAAAAACATATGGAGCGCCGATGGAAGTGTTGATTCACGGTGGAATGCCCATCGTTCTTGACAACGGTGGAGACAATTTGGCTCGTCGCTTGGGTGAGATGGGCGAGGTAGGAAAATGATGATTGCCGGAATTCTTGACCCATATCGCTACGACTTCTTTACAAACGGAATTCTTGTAGCAACGATTGCGGGAGCTCTTTGCGGTCTGCTTGGTGTTTTCGTTGTGCTGCGAGGACTGAGCTACATCGGCCATGGTCTTTCGCATTCCGTTTTTGGCGGTGCAGCCGCATCGGCTGTGATGGGGTTGAACTACTTCGTGGGTGCAGGTATCTGGGGTGTTACATCAGGAATCATCATTGGCCGTATTGCTCGTCGCCGTTTGATCGGAGCTGATGCGGCGATTGGCGTAGTCACGACAGCTTCATTCGCGTTGGGTCTTGCGTTACTCAACAGGTATGGCCAAGCGAAGAAGAGCATTGAGGCGGTTCTTTTTGGCAGCGTGCTGGGCGTTGAGACGATTGACATCATCGCAGTATCTGTAGTGGCGATACTGACTGCTGTTCTGGTGTTTGGTCTGTACCGCCACCTGCTGTTTGCAACATTTGATCCAGAGGTCGCGCAAGTATCTGGCGTCAAAGTTTCGTGGGTGGAGGCACTTTTGATGGGAATGTTGTCGCTCACAATCTTGGTCACAATGCGCGTCATCGGCACACTGTTGATTTCGGCATTGCTTGTCATTCCTGCATCAGTTGCACGAATGCTGACTAACTCGTTCTCACGCATGCTGTGGATCTCTCCGCTTGTTGGAGCAACGTCTGCCTTTATTGGAATGAACCTCGCGTATCACTTAGATACGTCTGCAAGCGCCACCATCATCTTGGTGGGCACACTGATGTTCATCGTGGTGTACGCAGTATCTGGCTTACGTGGTCGTTCGCGAATTGCGCACATTCATCACGTATAGAAGTGGTTACAAGTCCCACTCAACACCGGTAGCGGTGTCGCGAACTTCAATGCCAATGTTGACGAAAGCGTCACGAATAACATCGGACAAGTCGTAACGTTTCTCCGCGCGAACAGTTGCGCGAATGGCGAGCATGGCCTCAACGTACGGTGCAACAACATCGCGTGGATTGCGTACACCGCCAATCGCGGCATCGCCAAGAGCACTGATCATTGAACGTACCGCAGCGCGTGCTTTGTCTGCGATGTCACTTTGCAGGGTGTCGGCGGACCAATCATGAATGGCTTGTTCCAATGCAAGGCATGCACGCACGGCGCCATCTGCATCGCGCGCCGTCATTGCATCATCGAACTGTTGTTGGTGCATTTGGAGTGCGTACGCGAGGCTTCCAACTTGGCTCGAGTTGGGCTCAACGCTCTGCGAGCTACCTTCGCCAACTCGACCAAGTTGCGCCACACTTGTTTCTCCAGAAATGCCGACACCCTTTTGATGCGATGACTCGGCCGATGCAGATGTCCGCAGAAGCCAAGGATCTTGGAGTACTGACAAGGGGATGGTGGAGCCGGATTCGTAGATGTAAGAGTCTTCGCGGAGGCGGAGAGTGACCGTGCCATTGCCGACAACTTTGGCAACTGCCGCATCAAGATCGATGACAAGTCCTGTGTGCTCGTCAATGCCCAAGACGTAGGTGTCGTCGTCAAGCATCTTTTCAAACATGCGCAAACGAGTTTCGCCGAGGTAGCAGTACCGCGTGTCGTGATTACCGCCTTCAGCGTTGTCGTAGTGCGGAATCACTGCGGCATTAATGCCGATGGCAGAGAGAACATCGAGGCCGTCAAGGCGTTGGACATCTTGGCCAACTTTGTACACCTCGTACACAGGCACAGTGACTTTGCCCAGTGTGAGTGCTGCAGCAGAAGCAAAGGTGACAATGCCGCCATTCATCAACTTGTCGATGATGCTGCTGGCTACATTTGAACCACTCCACTGACGCAGTGCGTATGTGGGAGAACCGGGCCCAGCAAAGATGTAGGTGGCATCGGAGATAGCTCGAAGTCCACGTTCAATCTGAACAGTGTCCGCGGCGATGTGTGTGTCATGAAGACGGACAAGACCCGCAACTGCGATGTCGACATTGACTGAGTTGCGAAAGTACTCAACGGCGCGTGTTGCCAGCTCTGGTGCGTTTTCTTGAAAGCCGTAGGGAGTGTCGAGCAAGACTGCCTTCACTGGTTTTGGGAGAAGTGACGTGAGTGAGCGGTGGGTCGAGACCATGGTGGGGGCGGTTTCTCCTGAACCCATGATGGTGAGAATGCGCGGAAGGCTCATGAGAAAAATCCTGTGGTCAGTGCGTCGTCGACGACGGCAGCGAATCGTTCGGGGAATTGTGCGTGCAAATCATGGTCGGCTGGTTCGAACCACTCAACTTTGGCACGAGGGAGGACGCGAAGTGCTGTTGCAATTTGGGCACGCTTTGCACGCGTGTGGTCGTCATTTTGCTTCGCGGCTGGCGTAAAGAGCACAGGAACAGAAATGTTTTCCCACAATGCACTGGGCATGTGCTGCCACAAGCCATACAACACCTTGATGTGTCGTTCAATCGTGAGGTGAGGGCGGATCGTGCCGTCGTCCAGACGTTCCATGTTGTGCATCTGCCCATCAATGGCTTCTTCCGACCAATCAGTGTGAGCAGCACGAATGTAGGAACGCAGTCGTTCATATTTCATTCCTGCGATTGCCGGTGGCCGAAGCGTTCGCTCGCATTCTTCCCACTGGGGGAATGCGAGCGACAATTCGATTGTTCCGCCATCGACCGCGACGATGCCACGAACGAGACCGCCATGACGATGAGCAAGTTCCACCACCAAGTTTCCTCCCCATGACTGACCGATAACGATGGGCTTTCCAGCACTTGATCGCTGCGGATAGAGAGCGTGGATGACGTCGGCGATGTCATCCACAACTGTGGTCATCTCGTACCCATCATCGGGCTTATCGCTGAATCCGTGGCCTCGAAGATCAATGGCGGTGACCGCATGGCCCAACTGGGCGAGGTGGCGAGCTGGGCCGTCCCACAGTCGGGCATTGGAGGCGAGTCCATGAAGGAGGAGAAGGGGAGAGCCGGAGGAATCTTCGGGGCGAGACCACTCCAGGGCCCGCAGATTGAGCCCATCGCGCTGGGTGATGAAGCGCGAAGTCGGGGTCAATTCCATGGTCTGCAGTGTCGCACCGAATTAGAGATTTGGCACTCGAATCGCACGCCCAGCCCTGTGGGTTCTAGGGTTCTTTCATCGTTCCAAGGGGGAAATCATGAAGCTGTCAATGGGAATCAACTACTCCGGTGGTTTTAAAGAAGCAGTCGACCGTGTTGTTGAACTGGAAAAGGTCGGTCTTGACCAGGTGTGGATCGCAGAGGCATACAGCTTCGATGCAATTTCACAGGTGGGGTACCTCGCTGCAAAGACGAATCGCGTTGAAATCGGTACAGGCATTGTCAACGTGTACTCACGTACTGCTGCTCTCATGGCAATGACCGCAGCCGGTTGTGACTACGTCAGTGATGGACGTTTCATTCTCGGACTTGGTGCATCGGGACCACAAGTGATTGAAGGTTTCCATGGTGTGCCATACGAGAAGCCGATGCAACGCATTAAGGAATACATCGAAGTGTGTCGCAAAGTGTGGGCACGCGAAGAAGCACTTCAGTACGACGGCAAGACGGTGCAGATTCCGTTGCCAGCAGGCCAGGGAACTGGTCTCGGTAAAGCATTGAAGCTCATCAACCATCCAGTGCGTAAGGACATCCCCATCTGGTGGGCATCGCTGAAGGACAAGAGTGTTGAAGCGACTGCAGAGATGGCTGATGGCTGGTTGCCGATCATGTTCTACCCAGAGCGTTATCACAACGTGTGGGGCGATCAGTTGAAGGCGGGTCTTGCAAAGCGTGACCCCAACCGTCCGCGTCTTGATATCTCGGCTGGTGGCATGTTGGCCATTGATGAGTCATTGACCGGCGATGCACAAACAAAGATTCTCGATATGGCGCGCCCGAATATGGCTCTCTATGTCGGTGGCATGGGTGCACGTGGCAAGAACTTCTACAACGACGTCTGTCGTGACTACGGCTTTGAAAAAGAAGCAGTGGAAATTCAGGACTTGTACTTGGATGGCAAGAAGGACGAAGCAGCTGCGGCAATCCCAGGCGAATGGATCATGAACGCAAACCTTGTTGGCAGCGCTGGCTTCATCAAGGAGCGCGTTGCGGCGTACAAGGAAGCCGGAGTCACTGTGTTGTCGGTGAACCCCGTTGGACCAGACCCAGTTGGTCAGATTGCAAAACTCCGCTCCATCATCGACGGCTGATCATGTCGTTGCTCACGGTTGACACTGTTGCGTCAGGGTGGGAGCCCGTTCGCGCTGCATTCCTTGAAGGCTTTGAGAAAGGCGAGGAACACGGCGCAGGCGTGGCGGTGTATCACCGTGGTGAATGTGTTGTTGACCTCATGGGAGGTTGGCGCGATAAGGACCACTCGGTTCCCTATGACGCCGACGCTCTGCAAGTTGTCTTCTCAACAACGAAAGGCATCACATCTATTGCTGTTGCAATGTGTGTGGAACGAGGACTTCTTGACTACAGCGAAAAGGTTGCAACGTATTGGCCCGAATTTGCTGCGCAAGGAAAAGGTGAGGTCACTGTTGCGCAACTTTTGTCGCATCGTGCGGGCTTGTACACAGTTGATGGCGACATCACCTTGGAAGAAGCACTCGACTGGGAAACAGTTACTGCGCGACTTGCGGCAACTGCTCCACGCTTTCCCGTTGATTCCACTCACGGCTATCACGCACTGACCTTTGGATGGTTGGCGGGTGAACTTGTTCGCCGTGTGACGGGCAAGAGCATCGGTCGCTTTGTTCGCGATGAAATCGTGTTACCCCTGGGCGCAGAGTTCCATATTGGTCTACCCGAAGAATTGGAACCCCGTGTTGCCCGTTTGATGGCACATCCGATTCCGAAGTTCACTCCTGAAGTTGCAAAGTTAATGATGGAACGCAGTGCGCCCGGCACAAAGGGCGCAGAAGCGCTCGGACTCAACGGTGCATTCGGCAATGGTGTCTTCAATAAGCCTGAAGTGCATCGTGCAATGATTCCTGGAGCTAATGGCATCGGCAATGCACGGTCACTTGCGCGCATCTACGCTGCAACAATCGGCGAAGTTGATGGCGTGCGCATTCTTGGTGAAGACACTCGTTCACGTGCCACCGTGAGCAACACTCCGAAGAGTGAGATGGATCAGGTTCTGATCTCTGAAACTGATTTCGCTATGGGCTTCATGGTCCATTGTCCGCGTACACCATTTGCTGGCCCGACAAGTTTTGGTCACGATGGTGCGGGTGGCTCGAGTTCGTTTGCTGACCCTTCTCGCGAGATGGGATTCTCCTACGTGATGAACACGATGATGACGGTTGCCGACAGCGACCCTCGTCGCGAGCGACTTATTGCTGCTGCTGTGCAGTCTGCAGACGCTTCCTGATTTCTGCAGTTGCAAAGATGTAAACAACTGACGCACATGCGGCAGCCGAGGCAAAGACCAAAATCGCTGCGCGGACTCCAATGAGTTCAGAGGCAATGCCTGCCAAAATGCTGGTGACGCCAATCATTGTGCTCACAAGCGCCATGTCGCCGGCCATCACACGTCCGCGCACATGGTCCGGTGCCGTCATCTGCAGACCGAGGGTGGAAAGAGTCCATTGCGCACCACCACTGAGGTGGGCAAGTGCGATGAACACAGCGGCCATGCCGATGAACGGACTGAGAGCTGCACCTACGTAGCAGACAGCAAAAATGATTCCGGCATAACCACAGACCTTGAGAAGTTTCGCCATGTCGCGTCCGGCGATGCGTGCGCCAATGATGGGCCCTAGCCCAGACCCGACGCCACGAACACCAATGAGAAGGCCACGGCCCGAGTCGCCAACATTGAAAACGTTTGACGCGAGCACAGCGAGTTGGCTCACGATTCCTGCACCAACGGCAAACGTCATCTTTGAACACAACAAGGCAAGAATGATCGGGTCTTTCTTGGCGACGTTGATTGCTTCCTTCATGTCGGCAAGGGGACGTACTCGTCGAGACGTCTGCTGTTCTGTGCGTGCTGATTGCATTGGGCGACGAACATTTGCAAACAGTGCCGTAGCGAGAAGGAATGACACCGCATTAGCGATGAATGCGGCATTGCGTCCAAAGGCTGCTGCAAAAATTCCGCCGAGTGCAGCACCGACGGCCAGCATGACTCCCCATGTGCTGCCGAATAATGCATTGGCCTTGCGCAGGTCTTCTTCGTTGTCGGTGAGATTGGGGACAGATGCACTGGTACACGGGCCGACGAATGAAGCAAGGCCAGCAATGATGCACTGGGCAACAAATGTGATCCAGATTCCGGCGACAGAGTGCAGAAGCAGAAGTAGTGCGGCGAATGCTTGGAGGACAGACACCGAAACCAAAATCTTGCGACGATCAAAACGATCTGCAAACGAACCAGCAATGGGGGACATGAAGAGACCGGGGATGGTCATCGAGACAAGAACGAGTGACACCAGGAATCGAGAATTGGTCGTGTCTTCCACGAGGCCAGCGAGTGCCACAAAGGCAAACCAGTCGCCCATAAAGGAAACGACTTGTGCACCAAAGACGTTACGAACATCTCGGTTACGACGAAGAAGAGAAAACATGCCTGGACGACACTACGCCTTTAGGGCCGTGTGTCTGCAGTGATGTTCGAGTTAACGAAGAGAAGCGAGGCGTTCGAGAGTCTCGCGTGCCTGCGTCATAATCTCGTCGACAACTTGCTTCGCCGGAACAATCTCATCGATTGCACCAACGGCTTGTCCAATTGCCATGAATGCTTTGTTGGTGTCGAGAGTTGTCTCGGGGCCGACACCGAGGTGGTCGATGCCTGCCTGGATGGTGGCGATGGCTTGGCCAGGGAAACCCTGCAACTCTTCGGGGTGCTTGTCGAAGTGCTCAGTCCACTCTGTACGAGCAACGCGGCACGTCTTGCCCGTGTAGGCCTTGCTGATCACGGTGTCGTCTTCTGCCATCGTGAGCATCTTCTCTTTGTAGCCATTTCCCGTGTGGGCTTCATGAGTGGCAATGAACTTGGTGCCAATCCACACCGCTTCTGCTCCGAGTGCAAGCGATGCAATGAGTCCACGACCGTCGAAGATGCCACCAGCTGCAACAACCGGAACTTTTCCGTTTACGGCATCAACAACTTGTGGCACAAGAGCCATCGTTGCGACAGTGCCAGTGTGTCCACCTGCTTCAGTTCCTTGAGCAACAACAAAGTCGCAACCACTTGCAACTGCAGCAACGGCGTGACGGACTTTTCCGCACATCGAACCCACAAGAATGTTGTGCTTATGGAGCTCATCAATGATCTCGCGAGGAACACCGAGGCCTGCCACGTAGATGCTGGCGCCACCTTCGATGATGGCCTTCAAGTTGCGCTCGATGGAATCAGGTGAAGCAGTAAGGAGGTCAACACCAAATGGCTTCTTGGTCATCTCGCGAACGCGGGCCATCTCAGAAATGAGAAGTTCTGTGCTCATGGGTGCTGCACCAAATGTGCCGATGCCGCCTGCCTCTGACACTGCGGCAACAAGGTCGCTATACGACACTCCGCCCATGCCCGCGAGCATGACGGGAAGTTCAATGTCAAACATTTCGGTGATGCGTGTCTTCATGCCTCCACCGTACAACTGCAGTTACTGCTGGTAAGCACCTGGACGCTTGAGGAACTTGCGATGCCAGCGCCGTGGCGTGAAAATGACCGCTCGGGGCTCATCTTCGAACATCCAACGAGCGAAATTCGTGCGTGTCCAGTTGTTGGTATTGACCAAAGCGAGAACAGCACGGGCGACCAACGATGACGACATCATCGTGCTGAGAGTTCGTGACATGCGATGGTCAGCCAAGAGAGTTTTGTCGACAGTGTGTGAGTATCTCGCCCGAACATCCGCCGGAGTAGCGCCTTCGTCGATGGCATGTGCTGCGACGATGCCGGTTTCAAGAGCTTGTCCGATCCCTTCGCCTGTGAGCACGTCTGTTGCGCACACCGCATCACCGACAAAGAGCACGCGACCGGATGATCGAACTGCTGAGTCAATGCGAGCAGGAATGGGCCATGCGGTATGGCGATCTTCGGGTACGAAGTCAGTGCCGAGGGCTTCGACAATATGTGGACGAGTGAGAAGATCTCGCCACGTGTCATTCATGAACTGCACGCTGTGATCCTTTGTTCGCAGAATGCAGAATCCGAAGTTGGCGCGATTGTTCGGAAGCGGAAAACTCCACGCGTAACCAGGGAGAAGGTCTTTGTCGAACCAGATGTGCAATGTCTGCGTTGCACTGCCTGTGACATTGCCAATGTATTGACGAAAGGAATGCATCTCGCCGAGATACCCCGGTGTTGAAAGTCCGAGTGCTTTACGGATGGGGGACCACATGCCATCTGCTGCAACAACGAAGTCGACGTTGAAAGTGCCGTGTCCATCAATCTCGACAGATACACCTGAAGCATTGTTCTGAGGAATACCTAGGAAGGCAGCACCTTCATGAATGGTGATGCCAAGATCGCGACAATGTTGGACCAGTGCATGGTCAAGTTGTTGACGCGGTGCGATGGCGCCAAAGATTCCACTGTCATTGGGTAGGTGGGTATCGATGACCTGACCTCGAGGTGCACGCATCTGAATGGTGGAACACTCAAGCCAGTCAGGCACTCGACTGCGGTCGAAATTCAACTCGTCCAGAATTCTCAGCGCATTCGTTGTCAGTCCATCACCACAGCATTTGTCGCGCGGGAAAGTGGCTTTGTCGACCACGGTGACCTCGTGGCCGAGACGATGCAAAGTGGCGGCACAAGCGGTTCCCGATGGGCCTGCCCCAACGATGAGGACCCTATGTGGCGCGGATGTGAGCACGGAATGGAGGCTATGGGGCGGTCGGGCTATGTGGGCTGTGACACCAGTTCGTAGTATCGGGTCAGGCACTAAGGGGTGCCGTTACCTATTGAAGGAGCCATCATGGCGAAGTTGTGTGAAGGCCGTGTAGCCGTCGTAACCGGAGCAGGTCGCGGAATTGGACGCGAGCATGCATTGAGCCTGGCAAGCCAGGGCGCAAAAGTTGTTGTTAATGACCTCGGTGCAGGCGTTGACGGCAGTGGCGGAGACGTCAGCCCAGCGCAGTCAGTTGTTGATGAAATCAACGGCATGGGTGGCGAAGCCGTTGCAAACGGCGATGACATCTCTTCATGGGAAGGTGCACAGCGCCTGATCAACACAGCGGTCGAGACATTCGGTGACATCAACATCGTGGTTAACAACGCAGGTATCTTGCGCGACCGCATGCTCACCAACATGACCGAAGAAGAGTGGGATGCAGTTATCAAGGTGCACCTCAAGGGAACATTTGGTCCTGCACGTTGGGCCGCTGCCTACTGGCGCGAGCAAGCAAAAGCGGGCAAAGAGGTTTATGGCCGCATCATCAACACCACATCGGTGTCGGGTATCTACGGCAACATTGGTCAGACGAACTACGGCGCAGCAAAAGCTGGCATCGCATCGTTCACCGTGATTGCAGCTCTTGAGCTCGCACGTTTCGGTGTCACCGTCAACGCAGTGGCACCTGTTGCGCTCACACGTATGACCGAAGGTCTTGGCAATGCACCAGAGACCGACGAAGAGCGCGAAATGCGTTCACCTCGTTGGATCGCACCGATTGTTACCTGGCTTGCTGGTAGCGAAGCAGGCGACGTCACTGGCCGTATCTTCGAAGCAAGTGGTCAGACACTCGCAATCGCAGAAGGCTGGCACCGCGGACCAAGCGTCAAGCCGATCGATGACCCAACAAAGATTGGTGCTGCTGTCACAGAGATGTTGAAGACAGCACGTCCGAACGCTGGCATGGACGGCAAAGACGGTTCATACCCACAGAACACCATCGGGAAGAAGTAGGTCACGTCATGGCGTTGAATCCCGCAGCCGTTGGTTCCGTTGGCGAGCCATATGAAATTTCTTGGACATCAAAAGATTCATTGCTCTACGCAGTGACTCTCAATGTGAGTTCTGATCAGTTGCAATACGTCACTGAGAACTCCACCGGTGTCACGCAAAAGGCCTTGCCAACAATGCCCGTAGTTCTTGGCTACGGACAAGGCACTGCTGAATCGAACCCGATGCGCAATGTTGGCGAGTTCAACTTTGCAAACTTGGTGCACGCATCTCAGGCAATCACGTTGCATCAGCCGCTTCCTGTCGAAGGTTCCGCGACTGTGCAGAGCAAGCTTGTGGCGATGTACGACAAGGTGAAAGCCGCTGTCATCGTGACCGAGGCAGAAGCCACTGACGCAGCTGGCAAGCCGTTGTACTCAACCCGCTCATCTGTCTTCATTCGTGAGGCAGGCGGATTCGGTGGCGAGCGCGGCCCAAGCGGTGCAGTGAACGAGCCACCAGCAAAGGCTCCTGATCATGAAGAGACATTCCAGACTTCTCCTGACCAGGCATTGCTGTATCGCTTGAACGGCGACCGCAACCCGTTGCACTCAGACCCGAACCACCCCGCTGTTGCAGCAGGCGTGTTCCCACGGCCCATCTTGCACGGACTCTGCACATACGGCTTCACTGGTCGCGGCTTATTGAACTCTTTGTGTGACGGCGATGCTGATCGCTTCAAGCACATCGAAGGTCGATTCGCATCTCCAGTGTTCCCAGGTGAAGCACTGACGGTGAAGATTTGGAAGACCGCACCGGGCGAAGCAGTGTTCGAAACCTACGTGGGTGACCGCAAGGTCATCGACCAAGGACTTGTTCGTTACTCATAAGCCTTTTCAGTCCATAGACTAAGAATTGTGAAATCCCGTGGGTGCTTCTAGCCCGCGGGATTTCCATTTATCTGGAACTCTCTGCAGCGCCAGCAATCAGGAATTCGACAAGGTGCGAACTTTTTCTCTTCCAGTGCTTCGATGATTTCGAACGCGTGCTCCTCGTCAATTTCGTCGAAAGAAGAATCCCATGCGACATGTGGGTAACGCTCGGGGACGTATTCCCATCCGTCAATTGTCAAACGGTAGAAATTCGCCATCGGAAGTTTCATTCGAAAGAGTCGACGAATTTCGCCTTGGTGGCAGGCTGTCCAATATCGGTCCTTGTCACTTGGAATCACTTTCAACACGGTACTGACGAGGTGTGTTGAAGAATGAGAGTCGAGAATTTCCTAATTTGCCGATGACTTTGTTTTCAGAACTATGCGTGTGAATGGCGATATGGCATTCTTGACGTGTGAACAAGCAGACCGTCTGGGTGATGGGTGATCAACTCAATCGTCAGATTGGTGCATTGAAAGAAGCGCATCCGGAGACTCACCAGATATTAATTGTTGAGTCGCGGGGAAAGATTTCCTCGCAACGCTGGCATGTTCAACGTGCACATTTCCTTGCTGCTTCCATGCGGCGATTTGTACAAGAGCTTCGAGATGAAGGCTTCGACGTCGATTATCGCGTCGCCGATACCATGCGGTTAGGTGTGGCCGCACATGTCGCCGAGATGGCGCCATCACGAGTTGTTGTAACCGAGCCAAACAGCGTGACTGCCCGCACTCTTGTTGCATCACTAGACGTTGACGTTGTTCGTTCGGATCAGTTTCTGTGCCATCCCGATGAATATGTCGAATTCATGGGAACACGGAAGTCCTTCAAGATGGAGGATTTCTATCGTTGGCAACGCCGTCGTTTGAACGTGCTCATGGACGGTGACGAGCCCGTGGAAGGCAAGTGGAACTTCGACGAAGAGAATCGTTTACCACCACCAAAGACGGGTCATGATCGTTGGTCAACACCGATGACGTACGAACTCGACGAGTTAGATCAGCAAGTAATTGCTGACATTGCGGGCAATACGTGGGGTGAAGCACCGACTGGTGTGTGGGCAACGACCCGCAATGAAGCATTAAAGCGACTGCAGTTCTTCGTCTCCGAAGTGCTGCCGATGTTTGGTGAGCACGAAGATGCGATGCTGAAATCGAATTGGCACCTTGCGCACTCTTTGTTGTCTCCGTATCTGAATAACGGATTGTTATTGCCAGGTGAGGTCGTTGCGGCCGCAGAGTCTGCGTATCGCAGTGGGGCAGTGCCCATCAACAGTGCAGAAGGGTTCATTCGACAGATCATCGGATGGCGCGAGTACATCTGGAATTGCTATTGGCGTTGGATGCCTGACTACGCAGAGATGAATTCACTTGATGCGCAGGTGGATATTCCACCGATGTTTACGGATTCCACAGCAACACAGATGAGCTGCATGAAGTCTGTCATTGGTCACGTAGAAGAGCGTTCGTACGCGCATCACATTGAACGACTCATGGTGTTGGGCAACTTTGCACTCATCGCCGGCATTAATCCACAACAACTCACGCGGTGGATGTGGAACAGCTTCATTGATGCCGCGGAATGGGTGATGGTTCCCAATGTCATCGGTATGTCTCAATATGCAGATGGTGGGATGTTGGCAACGAAGCCCTATGCGAGCGGTGGTGCATACATCGACCGAATGAGTGATCACTGCAAGGGCTGTGCGTACGACCGCAAGAAGCGAGTAGGAGAGGATGCGTGTCCGTTCACCGTTCTGTACTGGGACTTCTTCCTGCGGCACCAGGAGCGATTCGTGAAAAATCCTCGAGTTGCCCGCCAAGTACGGGGTGCCCAGCAATTGGTCGACAAGGACGAACTGCAGGTCACTGCTGTGGGAATCAAGCGAAAGTTGCATGAAGGCACGCTCTGAGGGGCCAATTGAGGGGGGCAACCCCTCTAACCCTCGTGGGTGAGGGATTTTAAATCCTGATAATTATGACCTCTTTTGTCGGGATTAAGGGTATCTTGGCGAAATGCCCGTCGGTACTTGGACCAAAGACACTCTCCATCTACATCTCGATGAGATTTCTGCCGCCGCCATTGAGTTAGAGAAAGCGCAGCCTGCAGACATCGTGCGATGGGCAGCGGACCGTGTGGGTGGTGCCATCACCGTGACATGCAGCTTTGAAGATGCTGTCCTCGCTCACGTCGCTGCAACTGCGGTACCGGGTATTGAGATCGTCATGATCGACACCCAATACGTGTTTGCAGAAACACATTGGTTGGCAAACGAACTAAAGAACAACAACAACATCAATTTGCGCATCGTGAATCCGCTGAACGTCACGCCCGACAATCTGTGGCAACGCGATACCGCAGCATGTTGCAATGTGCGCAAGGTAGAGCCTCTGAATGCATTGCTCACAGAGAATGCCGGTTGGGTGACAGGAGTGCGGCGCGTTGATGGACCGACTCGTTCAGAGACACCTGTGTTGTCATTCGATGCGGCACGCAGTGTGCTGAAGGTGAATCCACTCGCACTGTACAGCGACGAGGAGATGGAGTCATACGAGTACTTGCACGAACTCCCACGTAATCCGCTCAAGGATCGTGGGTACCCGTCCATTGGATGCTGGCCTTGCACAAAGCCAGTTGCGCCTGGCGAAGACAAGAGAGCCGGTCGTTGGGCTGGCGAAGCAAAGACCGAGTGCGGACTGCACGTCTGAACTGAATTATTGAAAGGATCGTCATGAGCATTGATACAACTCAAGAAGAATTCGCAATTCTGCAAAGCCGATCACATCTTGATCGTCTGGAAGCAGAAGCAATCACCATCATCCGTGAGGTTGTCTCTGGTTGCGAATCGCCAGTACTTCTCTTCTCCGGAGGCAAGGATTCTGCTGTACTTCTGTGGCTGGCGATCAAAGCGTTTTCTCCTGCACGTTTGCCTTTCCCTGTGATGCACGTTGACACGGGCCATAACTTCCCCGAAGTTATTGAGTATCGCGATGAGTTCGTTCGTAAGTACAACATTGAACTTGTTGTCGCATCGGTGCAAGAGAGCATCGACAGGGGAGACATCCCCGATCCAGGTCCGACAGGAAGTCGTAACCGTCAACAAGCTGTCACACTGTTGAGCGCCATTCGTTCAAACAAGTTCGATGCCGCATTTGGTGGCGGGCGCCGTGATGAGGACAAAGCCCGTGCCAAAGAACGCATCTTGAGTTTCCGCGACAAGAAGGGCGGCTGGGAGCCACGAGCACAGCGCCCTGAACCATGGAACATTCTGAACCCTCGCATCGTGAAGGGTGAACACCTGCGTGCCTTCCCGATTTCAAACTGGACGGAACTTGATATTTGGGAATACATCGCACGCGAGGACATTCCTTTGCCTTCGATTTACTTCTCACATGAGCGTGTCGTCATTGAGCGTGATGGCATGTTGCTGTCGGTCGGTGGTCCGGTTGTTGCCGAAGATGACGAAACTCCTCGTAAGGAAGTCGTGCGCTATCGCACCGTCGGCGACATGAGCTGCACCGGAGCAATTCGCTCTGAGGCGAGTTCGTATGACGACGTACTTGCTGAGGTCAAGACTGCTCGCATCACTGAGCGTGGTGCAACGCGCGCAGATGACAATTTCTCTGAATCTGCAATGGAAGACCGCAAGCGCGAAGGGTATTTCTGATGTCTGCTACAGCAACAGAACAGAACACACAGGTGCGTATTGCCACCATTGGCTCTGTTGATGACGGCAAGAGCACGCTTATTGGTCGGCTCTTGCATGACTCAAAGGGGATCTTTGAAGACCAGTTGAGTGCCGTCAGCAAGGCCAGTCGTCGCTATGGCGATGGATCATTCAACCTCGCGCTTCTTACCGATGGTTTGCGTGCCGAACGCGAACAAGGCATCACGATTGATGTTGCTTATCGTTACTTCGCAACGCCAAAGCGCAGTTTCGTGTTGGCAGATACTCCTGGTCATGCGCAATTTACGCGCAACATGGTGACTGGTGCATCGGTCAGTGACATTGCCATTGTGTTGGTGGATGCTCGTCATGGCGTGGTGGAACAGACCCGTCGACATGTCTCAATCGCTGCATTGTTGGGAGTGTCCCACCTCATTCTTGCGGTGAACAAAATGGATCTTGTCGAGTGGAGTGAATCTGCATTCGATGAAGTGGTGACAGACGTTGCGGAGATCTTGACCACACTGGAATCATCTGTTCCTCTGCATGCAATTCCTATTTGCGCAACAGATGGCCAGAACGTCGTCGAGAAGAGTGTCGAAGCGTCTTGGTACCAAGGACCTTCAGTTCTTGATTTGTTGGAAACGCTTGATGTTGCTCCCGTGCCAACCGTGGGCGCGCGCCTTGCGGTGCAATGGACTCTTCGAGAGCACGGTGGCAGTGATTACCGCGGTTATGCCGGACGTTTGGAAGGCGGAGTCTTGCGAGTAGGCGATGCAGTCACCGTTCATCCGAAGGGCAATACCAGTGTTGTCACCGGACTCACCCGTGCAGGCTCTCCCACAGAGATTGCAGTGCCCGGTGATGCCATTGCGATTGAGCTTGCAGATGATCTCGATGTAGGCAAGTTTGATGTGATCGTTGCGAGCGCAGCTGTGCAGCCACTTGATGCCACCAACATCGTCGCTGATGTGTGTTGGCTAGTGGACACCGAGTTGAAGGTAGGGGACAGTCTGATTGTTCGACATCCTTCTGGTGAAGCTCATGGAAAAGTCGCTCGTATTCTTCATCGACTCGACCTTGACACCTTGAAGAATTCGTCAACAGACACATTGGTGTTGAATGACATTGCACGTGTAGCGATTCAATTGAAGACTCCACTGGTTGTTGATGCGTACAACTCGAACCGTGTGGGTGGAAGCGCAATCGCGATTGACCCGGTTACCAACGCCACGATTGGCGCCTTGATGGTCGTTGGTCAAGAGGATGATCGGTCACTCACACCGACGAAGAAGGCTTCATCTACTACGACCTCTCCGAAAAAGGGTGTGCGCGGTTTTGTGAAGGATTTTTTCACATTAAAAGTGAACGAAGAGTTCTAAGTCTTTCTTATGGCCAAGGACAGGGCACTGATCTGAGTCGCTTTACCGTGAGGTAATCGGTAGTTAAACGGCTTTTCCATCCTTGAAATATGCTATTTCGACAAGCAACTTTCTTCTATTTGCTCAAATGGATTAGAAACTTCTACTCTTTCGCTTATGCTGGCAGACAGCACATGCGGCAAGTGGGGGTAAGTGCATGTTCACTGCGGAAAACTGTCCTTACATTGTGATAGGCGTTCCTGCTTATGCTCCGAAATCGGAAGCCTCAGTTGGTTTCGCCCTTGCGACACGTCGCGCAAAGTCTTTGACAGAATCGCCGTTTGAGGTCCAGGACCTTACTTCGGCCTTAAGTCGCATTGAGTCGGGCGAAACTGGAAATCAGCTTACGTATGCGATTCCCGCGGACTTTGAATTGTTTTTGAGGCCTGCTCCTCAACTGTCTTCATCTGGGAGAAATCTGACATCTGCGGAGTTGCTTGAGTTGGTCGAACAACCGTTAAGTGAATCCGATGGAGAACGTGTTGCCTTACTTCTTTTGAGGACCGGTCTTGATCAACTTTTGCAGTGGAATTGGAATTCGGCAGACACCCTTTTCAAGTCATGTTTGCGAATTTCAAAAGACGAGAGAACACGGGATGAGGCTCT
This sequence comes from Actinomycetota bacterium, assembly GCA_009703055.1. Lineage (GTDB taxonomy): Bacteria > Actinomycetota > Acidimicrobiia > Acidimicrobiales > Ilumatobacteraceae > UBA2093. The sequence continues at coordinate 15,665 of WLGW01000008.1, read as the reverse complement.
CAATCTTGTCGCAGCATGCTTGGTAATGAATAACGATATGGATCGTGCGATTCAGGCGCTCTCAAAAGCGGTTGAAGGGCAATGGAATCTTCGTCTGCAAGCCAATCTGGCGATACTTGCTCTTGAGGTGGATCCCAAGCGAGCAATCGACCAAATGTCATTTCTGGTTGATGGCGCTGTAGGAGCGGAGGAAAAACTTGCTGCAATCAAAATGGCAATTGGACTATGGCGTCAAGTGCAACAGGAAGAATTGGGCACCACAGATGATGAAGAATTTGATCCCCTACCTGACCGACTGCTGAAATCATTTGTGGACACCCTGATGTCTCCGGACATCTCTGAGGAAGACTTTTTTGACTTAGGAATTTTTCTTGCAAGAGTTGCTCCTGCATCCGTTACCAAAGAAGCCTTAAACAGAACGCAGTTCCGAGGAAAGGCGAGTGCGGAGATTGTATTTGCACGATCTAGCGACTTTTCCCATTATGTGGACAATGTCGTCCGGCTCGCATCTCAAGATGGCAATCGAGCACCTTGTATCGATAGCCATATTGATGGGCTTGTTGAGGAGCTTTGTCAAGGCTTGTTTGATAACCAGGTAAACCTTGCAGGAATAGCCTTCTCCTTTCTTGAGCAGGGCTTAGGGGTCGAGACAATGCACAGGGTCTGGTTGAGAGCAGCCTTGGTTCTTTCACTGCCTAGTGTCTTGGATGAAGGTGTTTCCCCCAATGAGCAATTCATTTCTTGGTTGAGAGTTGCAAAGACCACTTATCGAAAACTGGAGATTCCTGAAGAACTGATGGAATTGACTACGGAGATGCTGAATGACGCATCAGATCTTCTGATGCGTCTACAGCTACGTGACTTCTTTGAGTTGGCAGGTGACGTTGAACAGGCAGCGAATCGCATTAGTCAGCAAATGACTGGATTTTTCAATCGACTGGGAGCAGATAAGAATGCGATTAGAGAGACGGCTGATGCTGGCTTGAATTGGTGCAACGCTCAGCTCGCAATGTTTGGGGAATTTGATGCCCTCGGCCTTTCTGATGGCGAGCTTCGTAAGGAAGTGAATGAACTTCGCAGCGCGACGTATCAACTGAAACAAGTATTTCAACGACACTTATGAGTCTTTAGAAAGGGAAAAATGGGAAATAGAAGAAACATTCAAGCCATCTGGATGCTCCTTGAGCGCATTGATGCTGGATTGATTACACGAGATCCCGGTACAGCCCGCTCCGCAGAGGCATACGACGGGCTTAGGAAACAACTGAACCAAGCAAGTAAGAACCGAAGAATTCATGTGTCACACCTTCTGAGTTTGTCTGACAGCATTGACCGTGGGGCTGAATACCAATTGGTTAAAGACCGAGTTGCAGATTTTCTCGCCGAATTAGGTGTAAGTCATTCCTCTGACTTGTCCCGTCCAGATTTCTTCGAAATCAAAGGAGGATCAGGAGACTTCCTAGAGTGCTTAGTTCCTGCAATTGTCGAGACCATGGATGATGGGACAGTATCCCTGGTGCGTCTTGGAGTTGCAGAACGAACAGCGAATCCTGCCTTCACGCCTTACAAGCCCTCTGTTTCGGACCACGGATCTGATGATGAACCTGAGTCTCGTGGCGTGAAGATTGCTGTTGGAATCACAATTGCAATTGTTGGATTCTTTTTGGGTTGGGTGATTGCAGCGAATACACAGGACACATCTTCTTCAGGTTCAAATGAGAGACCTGCACTAATCGTAGAAATCGGATAAGCGAGGGAAATTATGGCGACTATTGGAATTGACTTCGGCACTACAAACTCCGTACTTGCGTACTGGGACTCGACTGGCTCGCAACTCATCAATGTTGATGACCTTCCGGTCAAGTGGGCACCATACGGTTTTGACGGTGTTTTCCCGACGGTAATGGCAAAGGACGAAAATGAGCGATTGACGTTTGGATGGGAGGCAAAGACCAAGGGGGTTGGAACCTTTAACGCAGTAAAACGGCTATTCGCAACACAGTCCGATGTTGCTTTAAGCAATGAAGGGGATGCTATTGATGTTGAAGAAGTCGCAACAATGTTGTTCGCTGAGATGCGTCGTCGTGCGTTGGCAAATGGAGTTGTAGCTGACAGTGCTGTAGTAACTGTGCCTGCAAACTCGAAAGGACGAGCTCGTCACAGGACGAAGATTTGTGCGGGAATGGCTGGATTTGAAGTTCTAGCTCTGATTAATGAACCAACAGCGGCCGCAATGGCTTATGCACAAAAGCATCCCGACGCGCGCCGAATGTTGGTATTCGACTGGGGTGGAGGAACGCTGGATGTAACGATTCTTCGGTCAGTTGATGGGGTATTCATTGAGGAAACCTCAAGCGGATTGCCAAGAAGTGGTGGCCTGGATTTCGACGCCCGTTTGAGAAAAATTGTGGAGGAGTCAGTTCCGGGACTTGAGAATCTGTCTCCAACAGAACGCGAACTGCTAAAAAACGAGATTGAACTTGCCAAGATTCGATTGTCTTCAGCATTAGAAACAACTATTGAGTTGCCAGGGGGCAGGTCATTGCGTGTCACCCGTGCTCGATTTGAGCAAGAGGTCATGCCACTGATCGAAGAATCCCGGATCCCGATTGAAAGGTGCTTGAAGGAACTTGGTGTGGGCGCAGGGTCGTTTGATGCGCTTGTACTTGTCGGCGGTACTTGTCGTATTCCTGCGGTTCAGAACTTCGTGAAGACGCTTGTTGGAATTGAGCCTGACCCATCATTCAATCCAATGACTGCAGTTGGTGAGGGTGCAGCTATTGCTGCCGCAATTCTCTCTGGAGAGTTGACAACTTCTGACTTTTTTGTTTCAACAGAGCACGCTTTGGGAACATTTGTCATTGATGGGCCGAATACAGAGGGTTTGAATTTCTCTACCCTGATTCCCAAAGGCCATAAGTTGCCAGCCAAAGTTTCGAGTACTTATTTTCCTGCGGTAAGGGAGACCGAGTCGCTAAACATCCAAGTTGTTGAAGGAGACCCAGATGCAGATTTTGGTAATCAAGATTTTGTAGTTCTCAAAGAATGGGATGTTCGATTGGTAGAGGACTACTCAGATGAGTCGACTCGCTCTTTCAACCTTCAGTACGAGTACGACGTGGATGGCATTCTTCACATTCTCGCGACTGACGTTGAAACAGGGACCATCCTCTTGGACGATGATGTCTCGTATGGAATAGCTACGGATAAACGTCAGATGAAGAAAGTTGCAGATCGCGCAAGGGAAGCCGTGGAGACTGGAACAATTTCAAGTGATGCGAAGGTTGAATTAAGCGATCCAGAGGCTGTGAAACTCTTGTCTCAAGCTCGTAACAAAGTGATTCCATTCCTGGATGATGATGAAGCAGCGGAGATTATTTCTCTTGCTAACGCCTTAGAAAAAGCGAGCGGAACAGAAGTCGAGATTGCGCGCGACGCTCTTCGTCGAGCATTGGCGCCACATTCATACTTGTTCTAGTTTTCCTTCACCTTTGGCGTGAATTTTTTCGTCTAGTCATCTCAAGAATATTGGACACAAGTAGATCTAGTTCAACCAAAGAGGGTCCACTTGTCGGACTTCTTGCCACGCAGTTCGTCGTAATTGACTTCGACGCACACAATGCCACGTGACTCTGCCAGCGTGCGTGCCTGTGGCTTAATGCTTTGCGCAACAAACATGCCGCGCAAGTTGCCGAGAGACAAATCGTTTGCGAGGTCTGCGAGATAACGCGTGAGTTGTTCCACACCGTCGATCTCGCCGCGACGTTTCACTTCAATGACCACGGTGTTGCCTTCGGTGTCTTTGCACAGAAGATCTACAGGGCCTAAGGCGGTGTAATGCTCACGGCGAATCAGTACGAGACCTGGTTCCATCACCTCAGGCGATGCCGCAAGTAGCTCTTGTAGTTGCTTCTCGACGCCATCTTTTTCGAGCCCTGGATCTTCACCAAGTTCATGTGCGCTGTCATGAAAGATTTCGTGAAAGGTGATAGTCATTGCTTCGCCCTTGGGGTTGCGCACAATCCAATGGTCTTCGTTGTCTTCGATGACATTGGGTGAGTTCATCCAGTTAAGTGGCTTATACGCACCGCCATCAGAATGAATAGCGACACAACCATCGGCCTTCACCATCACAAGGCGCAGAGCTTCTGGGAGTCGGGTCTCTAACCGACCGGCATATTCCACTGTGCAGCGCGCAACGAGAAGTCTCACGTCTCTATTCTCGCCGATGAGATGCTCGGCAACGAAAGCGTCAAACTGGGGCGACGCCTCTCATGCGTTTTTGAATAAGATCACGACGTTCTTGCAGCTCTCGATACGTCATTGATTCTGTGCTCTCATCCACCCCAAGACCAGCTTTCAGACTCCCCATGTCAATTTCTAAGGCTTGAGCATCTACGCCCAGGTCATTAGAGAGTCGTTCGCCATGTTTTTGTAGGAAGATCATTGAGATATTTGTTAGTTCTCCAATGATGTCGAGCTCAGGGGCGAGGCGGGCAATGGCACCATCAAAAAACACTAGATTTTTCACGTAAAGCATGAGTTCTTTGGGAAGTTTTGCTCCGTATGCCAACAAAGCTTTGATGATTCGTTGACCTTGTTCGACCAACTCCTCACTGTTTAGTGTGGTCGGATCGACAACAGGTTGATCAATCCCTAGGTCTCTGATTACTGCATCAATGTCTGTATCAGAAGGGAATGCGCCTAGGTCTCGAAGTGCTGTGACTTGACCGCTTAGGTCGTTGGTCGAGGCACTCAGCATGAATCTCATGAAAGCAAGCCGTCTTTTGTCGACGAGTCGACCGACTATCCCGAAATCAAGAAGTGCTGTGCGGCCATCTTCAAGAACAAACAGATTGCCGCCGTGTAAATCGCCGTGGAAAATTCCCTGAATAAGGGCGCCCTCCATAAATGAAATCAATCCGGCTCGTATGACCTGTTCGGTGTCAATGTCTGCAGCCCTCATTCCATCAACGTCGTCAAATCGAAAGCCTTGCAGTCTCTCCATCACAAGAACTCGACGTGTAACCAGATTTGGGTGGGGACGGGGGACAAGGTAAGAGTCTTGCTTCAAGTCATGAAGCATCTCAGCAACATCAATCATGTTGGAGGCTTCCATTCGGAAATCGAGCTCTTCAACAATTGTCTCGGCGAAGACTTCTACAAGTGCTGGAGGATTTGCCAAGGAAGATACTTTGATGCGCCCAATCATGATGGGTGCAATCCATGACATCACACGTAAATCCCGACGCATGACTTCAGAGACACTGGGGCGTTGAACTTTGACGACAACTTCCTCTCCGCTGAGAAGAGTTGCGAGATGAACTTGAGCAATTGAAGCTGCAGCGAGTGGGGTCTTCTCAAATGAGGCAAAAACATCTTCGATGCGTGCACCAAGATCTTGTTCTACGGTTGTTTTGACACTGTCCCATGGCTCTGCAGGTACTTGATCGCGGCAGCGCTTAAATTCGTTTACAAGTTCAGCGGGGAAGAGACCTTCGCCGCTGGAAATAAGTTGTGCCAACTTGATGTACGTAGCTCCGAGTTTTTCGATGGCATGGCGTAGGCGTCGAGAGATGTATGCGCGTGATTCTTCTTGAGTTGAGAACTTTTTTATTTTTGTCCTGATGAGCCATGGCAGTACAGCCCATCCGAGAGTGAAAACCACTGTGATGAGTCGACCAAGCGGGGGAATGCGACGCGAACGAATCAGTGCGGGTACTTCTTTTTGCGCGGCTGCTCGCAGCACGATTGCAATCTGAGCCCACGAGATGGTGCCTCGATTAAGAACCCATGGGCCTTTGGCTGAAAAGTTTCCCCACTCAAGGTCTGGCGAAGTCATTGTCACCCCGCCATTCTGTCGTGGGTAGTTCCCCGCACACGCTGTGACGAAAGGAAATAGGACACAATGGGCGAGGGAATAAATGCGGGAGGTCGCTATGTCTGGTCCATTGCAGGGCGTGAAGGTGATTGAGATGGGCGTGTGGGTCGCGGGGCCTGCCGCAACGGGCCTGATGGCGGACTGGGGTGCAGATGTCATCAAGGTGGAGCCTCCAGCAGGAGATCCTCAACGGTTTGTCTTCGGTGCACTCGGTGTTGCTGATCAAAAGGGCGTCCCACCTTTTGAGATTGACAACCGTGGCAAGCGTTCGGTGGTGCTGGATCTACGCAACGACGATGACTTGCAAAAGATGTTCGCCTTGCTTGAGGAAGCAGATGTCTTTGTTTCGAATGTGCGCCTCGCAGGTCTTGCTCGAATGGGGCTTGATCCAGAGTCACTCACAAAACGATTTCCCCGATTGATCTACGGCCAACTGACGGGCTACGGGACAACAGGTCCTGATGTTGACAAAGCTGGGTACGACATCGGCGCATTCTGGTCACGCTCTGGTTTAGCTCACACCACCGTGGCGCCCGATGAATTGCCACCTGCAATCCGCAGTGGACAAGGTGATCACACCACGGGGCTCTCGATGGCCGCGGGCGTGTTGGCTGCTTTGTTCGACAGAGAACGCACGGGTACAGGTCGAGTTGTTTCAACCAGTTTGTTGCGTACGGGCATTTACACACTCGGTTGGGATGTTGGTGTCTACTTGCGATTTGGTAAACGCCAGAGCACAAAGTCATCGCGCAAGAATCCTGCACCGCAGATGAATTGCTATCGCTGTGCCGATGGACGTGCATTCTGGCTGTTGGGTTTGGAAGCAGACAGGCATTTCCCTGGGTTGCTCAAGGCAATCGGTCGTGAAGAACTTGCCAGTGTGGAGAACTTCAAGAACGCTCGCGCACGCTCAATTAATGCCGGCGAGTTCACAACTGTTCTGGATGAACATTTCGCAACGCAGGACTATGCGTACTGGACAGCAAAGTTTGATGAGAACGATGTGTGGTGGGCTCCGTTGAATTCAATTGCAGAAGCAGTTGCGGATTCACAAGTCATTGCATCGGGTGCATTCGTAGAGATGACGCCGCAACCTGATGAGGCTCCATATCGAGCAGTGAACTCACCCGTGGATTTCAGTGGATATTCGCCGACGTACGGCCCTGTGCCCAACCTTGGCCAACACGAACCGAAGTGGTGATGAATATGGCACTCACTCATTTCGACATTGTCACACTTGATTCACCAAACACCAACGAACTCGCATTGTTCTGGGCGGGAGTATTGGAACTTCATGAGATAGAACGCGAGGATGGTGATCGTTGGATTCTCCTGGCAGCGTCCACCGGGCATCGCACGATGGGCTTTCAGCGCGGCGAACACATACATGGCTCTATCCATCTTGATCTCTCATGCGCGGTTGAAAACTTTGATGACGAACGAAAGCGTTTGCTGAAGTTGGGCGCAGTAGAAACTCGCGCACAACGAAGTGAGTCGTATGGTCGTATTGCAAACTTTGCCGATCCAGACGGCAATCTGTTTGACCTCTGCGCCTACATCAAGTAGTCAGAAATTAGGCGGGCGTTTCTCGCGAAGTGCCGCAATGCCCTCGCGATATTCAGCGGTCTTTGTCGCGGCATCAATCAATACGATTGATTCGTCAATTGATGCGCCGAGATGATGGCGAACGTAATCGCGATAAATCTGTGCTTTGGTTGTGGAAACAGCATTCGGCCCGGCGTTTGCTGCAAGATTGTGGGCCCATTCGTGCGCCATCTGCAATGCGCCTGCGCCGTCATCGGCGACACCGTTCCACAGTCCCCAGTCACGCGTCTCTTCGCCTGTGAACACTCGACCGGAAAGCAGCAGGTCATTTGCGCGAGTCATGCCGATGAGGCGAGGCAACGTCCAGCTCATTCCATATTCAGCAGGCAACCCCAACTTTGGCGCAGCTGTCGTGCACTTTGCAGATGCGGAAATGAATCGCAGATCGCAGAACAACGGAAGCGCCAAGCCAATTCCTGCACATGCTCCGTTAATCGCAGCAATCACGGGTACGCGAAGACCAAAGTGCCATGCAAGGTCGTGGTCAAATTCTGATGGAAGGTTTGTGCCGGGGTTTGCAACAGTTGCGCTTTCGCCTGGGTCGTAACCACCGCGCTCCGCATGTCCCGCCAGAGCCTCAGAGTCACCGCCTACACAAAATGTCTTTCCCTCGCCTGTGACAACAATGGCGCGAATGTTCATGTCTGCGTCGAGAGCAGACATTGCTGTTTTGTATTCGGCGTGCATACGACCTGTCCATGCATTTGCACGGTGAGGGCGATTCAGTGAGACAGTCGCAACGTGACCATCAATGGAAACGAGAACTGTGTCGCTCATCGTGGATCGCGACCCCAAATGGCATGAAGAATTGCATCGGTGTATTCGGGTCGGCAGACAAAGAAGTCAGGTAACCAGGTGTCGGCTTCGTTGTAGACAAGAGGGGAGCCATCAAGACGACTTGCGTGCAGTCCTGCGGCAAGTGCAACAGCTGCGGGTGCTGCAGAGTCCCATTGATGCATGCCGCCATCGTGCACGTAAATGTCGGCTTCACCCATGATGATGCTCATTGCTTTGGCGCCGGCGCTCCCGAGGCGATACGCATCGCAATCAAGACCTTCGCTCACCAAGATTGCCGCATACGGTGCACGATTACGTGATGTCACAAGACGTGGCTTGGCGCCTTCCTTGGGTGGAACAACAGGCGCAGGGTTCGTGGAATACACGGCGTCGATGCTGGGCAGAGAGACAGCGCCTGCGGTGAGAGTAGTTTCTTCCCACAGTGCAATGTGCACGGCCCAGTCGGCACGACCTTCGCCGTATTCATTGGTGCCATCCAGCGGATCAACAATCCACACGCGGGGTGCTCCCACACGCTGTCGATTGTCGTAGCCCTCTTCAGATAGTACTGCGTCATCAGGTCGCAATGCACCGAACGCTTCCATCAAGAATCGATGCGCCAACATGTCGCCCGAGTCTTTGAGTTGCCACACGGTTGTGCCGCGTTCGATCTCATCTTCTCTGTGCTTCTCAAGAAGCACACCTGTGTGGCGCGCTAACTCTGTTGAGAGTTCGGAATCGGACAAGCCCTCCCAGGATGCGAAGAGCTTGTCATTGCTCATTCTTGACCGCGTACCAAGCTCATTGACTCGCGCACCAAGTTGCGAACATCGGTTTCATTCGCACCGGCTTCCACCAGCATGCGAATGCGTTGTTCCACTCGCTCGGCTACAACATCATCGAATGCATCAAGGCGCTTTGTCGAGGTTGCGGCGGAAACAGCCATGAGAATGATTGCGGCTACAGCAGAAATCATTCCGAATGTCAGCACCCAGCCTTCATTGTTGCCGCGAATGGAAGAGACGATCAGTGCCGGGATACCCGAAAGCATCAACGTCAAACAGGTGATTCGTATGAGGCGAAGTGATGTATGCATTATCGAGCGAGTGGCTTGTACTTGATTCGATGTGGTTGTTCTGCGGCAGAACCGAGTTCCTTACGGCGCCAGGATTCATACTCAGAGAAGTTGCCTTCAAACCAACGCACCTGACTGTCGCCTTCGAACGCAAGAACGTGTGTTGCAATGCGGTCAAGAAACCAGCGGTCGTGGCTAATTACTACTGCACAACCAGGAAACTGCTCGAGAGCATCTTCCAAGGCACGCAAGGTGTCTACGTCGAGGTCGTTTGTTGGTTCGTCCAACAACAAAACATTTCCACCGCGCTTGAGAACTTTTGCGAGGTGAACACGGTTGCGTTCTCCACCGGAAAGATCGCCCACCAACTTCTGTTGGTCGGCGCCCTTGAAGTTAAAGCTTGCAACGTAGGCGCGGCCATGAATCTCACGACCACCGACCTTCATGTGCTCAACACCTTCAGTGATTTCCTCGTAGACAGTCTTTGCAGGGTCAAGTGAATCGCGGTTCTGGTCGACATAGCTCAACTGCACAGTGTCGCCAACGGCAACAGTTCCGGAATCAGGTGCTTGTTGACCAGTGAGCATTGCGAACAACGTGGACTTACCCGCACCGTTTGGTCCGATGATGCCAACGATGCCTGCAGGGGGAAGTGAGAACGACAGATTCTCAATCAGCAGTCGATCGCCAAACCCCTTCGACAAGTTCTCTACTTGAATCACATTGTCACCAAGGCGAGGCCCGGCAGGAATATTGATTTCTAACTTGTCGGGTCCGCGCTCTGAAGCCAAAGCTTCTGCGTGCAACTTGTCGTATGCAGCAAGACGAGCTTTACCTTTGGCTTGTCGAGCCTTTGGCGACATCTTGACCCATTCCAATTCGCGCTGCAATGTGCGTTGGCGGGTGTCGCTTTGCTTTTCTTCTGATTCGAGACGTGCTTGCTTCTGTTCCAACCATGAGGAGTAGTTGCCTTCGAATGGGAATCCACGTCCGCGATCCAATTCAAGAATCCAGCTCGCAACATTGTCGAGGAAGTAGCGGTCGTGAGTAATCGCAACAACGGTGCCGGGGTATTCCTTGAGGAAACGCTCCAGCCAGTCGACTGACTCGGCGTCCAAGTGGTTGGTTGGCTCGTCCAATAGCAAAAGATCAGGTCGTGCCAAGAGAAGACGACACAGTGCAACGCGACGACGTTCACCACCCGACAGCTTCGTGACGTCGGAATCATTCGGAGGGCAGCGAAGCGCATCCATGGCGATTTCCACGTTGCGGTCGAGGCTCCAAGCGTCAGCAGCGGCGATCTTGTCCTCGAGTTCTGCCTGCATAGCTCCGACTTTGTCGTAGTCGGCATCGGGGTCAGCCCACATGGCCATCACTTCGTCGTAACGAGCAAGCATGTCGCGGATGGGGGCGACACCGTCCATCACATTGCCCAGCACATCCTTGGATGGGTCAAGTTGAGGTTCCTGCTCCAGGAGGCCCACCGTGAAACCTGGGGTGAGGCGTGCTTCGCCGGTATAGCCATCGTCAAGACCGGCCATGATGCGCAAAAGACTGGACTTTCCGCTGCCATTTGAGCCGATCACGCCGATTTTGGCGCCCGGATAGAACGAGAGGGAGATGTTCTCGAGGATGGTGCGGTCAGGCGGATAGAACCGCGCCAGCTTGTAACAGGTGTAAATGAACTCGTGCGCCATGGTGCTTGAAGGTTAGTTCGGGGAGGTTGATTCCACCCTTCCCGCGCTCCATAGGGGTAACTTTGCTTCTGCGCCCCATCGGGCGCTTACTCAAGGGGAATGACTCACATGAACGCAGCTTCACTGTTTGATGCAAATGCGATTGGCAATTTCTGGTTCCGTTACCTGCATGTTCTTGCAGGCATCACCTGGATCGGTCTGCTCTACTACTTCAACCTGGTGCAGGTTCCTGGCTTGGCCGCTTATGGCGACGAAGGCAAGGCTCGCAACATCACCATCACCCAGATCGCGACTCGCGCTCTCTGGTGGTTCCGTTGGGCATCAGTTGCCACATTGGCAACTGGCCTCTTGATCGTCGGGGTCGCGCCTGACTACATGCAGGACTTCATGAATCACACTGAAGTAGCGGACTTCCCACTTAATGCCAAGAATGCGGCAATCAGTGTTGGTATGACACTGGGAATTCTCATGGCTGCCAATGTGTGGATGATCATCTGGAAGAACCAGAAGGTTGTTATCGCAAACGCAACCAATGTTCTTTCCGGTGGAGAAGCAAACCCTGACGCAGCAACCTCAGGTCGTCGCGCCATGCTCGCTTCTCGCCAGAACATGATCTTCTCGGTCTCCATGTTGTTCTTCATGGTCGGTGCTGCGCACTACTACGACAGCTACTTCTCTGCATCTTCAAGTGATGCAAACACATTCATGTTGATCTCCATCGTAATCATTGCTCTCTTGCAGTTAAATGCTCTCGGCAAGTTCGGTGGCATCAAGGCTGGTAACAAGATGCTCTGGCCATATGAAAGCCAGAAGAATGCCATCATCTCTGGTGTCGTTCTGTGGGCAGTGTTCTTCATTGCATCCATCGTGTTGATGCGCGCCTAATTCTTCGGAACTAAACGAAAGGGCCGCCCCACTGGGGCGGCCCTTTTTCGTTCTTGCGAACTATTGCGAATCACTCGACAATCAGTTTCGCTCTCATATTGCCGTGGCCGGGTACGTCGCAGATGACCTCGTAGGTGCCGGCATCAAGAGTGACAGTGCCAGAGTCAACGGCGCCTTTATTGGCAACTACCAACTTGAAGTTGGCGACCTTCATGTTGTCCTTGGCCAAGATGAGGGTGTGACGAATGGAATCTTCGTTCGAGTATCCGATAAGAACTTCACCGGCCTTCACAGGGCCGTATTCTGCAGCGTCGAACCGCAGACCGGACACTGCTTCCACCACCATTGCTCCTGTGGGGAGTGTCTCGGCGGGGGCGCTAGTGCCGCCACCACAGGAACTCAAGAGTCCGATTGCGACGAGAAAGGGGAGTGCACGCTTCATGAGACCGAATTTACTCCCCTCGGGACCGATAAAGGACGGTTGGGGCATACCTGAGAAGTACCATCGGTCACGCGGACAATGACGTCCGTGGTGCCTCGCCCAGGCGCCCCACCGCCCATGAGGGCAAGGAACTAAGGCAACAACATGGCTGATCTCGCTGACCGCACGCAGGACTTCGGAGCCAACTCTTGGCTCGTCGAAGAGATGTATGAACAGTTCCGTACAGACCCCAACTCTGTCAGTGAGGCATGGCGCGAGTTCTTTAGCGACTACCGCAGTGCAACCAATGGTGTCTCATCAGCTGCACCGATCGTTGTTCCTGCAGCCATTCCCACAACGTCAACTCAGGTTGCATCTGCGCCTGTTGCTTCTGCACCTGCCGCGCCTGTAGCACCTGCCGCGAGCGGCGCAGTTGTAGTGCCAGTTCCTGAAGGCATCACGCCAGAGCCGATTCGTGGAGTTGGTGCTGCCATTGTCGCCAACATGGAGAAGAGCCTCTCCGTTCCTACTGCTACTTCTTTCCGCAATGTTCCTGCTCGCTTGTTGGAAGTCAACCGCAAGCAAATCAACGATTACCGCTCACGTCATGGCATGAGCAAGGTGTCGTTTACTCACATCATTGCGCACGCCATTGTTCGCGCAATCTCCGACATCGTTCCCAACATGCGCAACGCATTCACGGTTGATGAGGCCGGCAAGCCGATGATCATTCGTAACCCGCATGTGAATGTGGGGCTGGCTGTTGACGTTGACAAGGGTGACGGTACACGCAACCTCGTCGTGCCTGTTCTTCGCGATGCAGACACTCTTGACTTCGCAGGATTCCTTGTTGCTTATGACGAAATCATTCGCAAGGTAAAGAACAACAAACTCACCATTGCTGACTTCCAGGGCGCCAACGTGTCCATCACCAACCCAGGCACAATCGGCACCGTGCAGTCCGTGCCTCGCCTCATGCCGGGCCAAGGTGTGATTGTTGGTGTGGGAAGCATTGATTACCCGGCAGAGTTCCAAGGCTCCGATGAAACCAACTTGAACGCACTCGGTGTGTCAAAAGTTGTCACCGTCACGAGCACATACGACCATCGCATCATTCAGGGTGCAGAGAGTGGCATGTTCTTGAAGCGCGTGCACGAGTTGTTGCTCGGTGAGAGCGGCTTCTACGACGACATCTTCCGCAGCCTCGAGATTCCGTATCAAGCAGTGCAGTGGTCGTCAGACGTGTCGCCAATGAATCGCGAAGAAACGATGATGCACAAGCAAATGCAGGTCAGCTTGCTCGTGCGTTCACATCGCGTTCGCGGTCACCTCATTGCAGACATTGATCCATTGCGCTGGAAGGAGCCAAAGCTTCCGCGCGATCTTGACCCTCAGCATTACGGCCTCACTATTTGGGACCTCGAGCGTGAGTTCCTGACGGGCGGAGTTGCTGGCAGCAGCAAGATGAAACTTGATGAACTTCTCGGAGTTCTTCGCGATGCGTATTGCCGCACCATTGGTGTTGAGTACATGCATATCCAAGACACTGAAGAACAGCGTTGGCTGCAGTCAAAGTTGGAGGGTGTCACTTTCACTCCAACACTTGACAAAAAGTTGCGAATCCTTGAGCGCCTGAATGCTGCAGAAGCATTCGAAAAGTTCCTTGCGACGAAGTACGTCGGCACGAAACGATTCGGACTTGAAGGTGCAGAGTCGATGATTCCTATCATCGATGAACTTCTGTGTTCATCTGCTGATGACGGTATGCACGGTGTGATCTTCGGTATGCCGCACCGTGGTCGCCTCAACATGCTTGTCAATGTGATGGGTAAGGACTACAAGCAGCTCTTCAAGGAATTCGAAGGTCACTTAAGTTCTGATTCGGTGCAGGGCAGTGGAGACGTGAAGTACCACCTTGGTGCACATGGTTCCTATGTCTCGGCTAACGGAAACTCCATTGACGTTGAACTCGCAGCGAACCCGAGCCACCTTGAGACCGTCAACGGAATCGTGTTGGGCATGGTCCGCGCAAAGCAAGACAGCATTCAGCCTGCGATGGCATACAGCGTGATCCCTGTTCTGATGCACGGCGATGCAGCGTTTGCCGGACAGGGCATCGTGTACGAAGGTCTCGCAATGAGCGACATCAACGGATATCGCGTCGGCGGAACCATTCACCTCGTCGTGAATAACCAAATCGGTTTCACCACATCGCCTCAGTTCGCTCGTTCATCCATCTACGCAACAGATGTCGCGAAGACAGTGCAGGCGCCGATCTTCCATGTGAATGGTGATGACCCTGAAGCCTGTGTTCGAGTAGCACGTCTCGCATACGAGTACCGCCAGAAGTTCCATAAAGATGTCGTTATCGACATGGTGTGTTACCGCTTGCACGGACACAACGAAGGTGATGATCCGAGCTACACGCAGCCACTCATGTACAAGGCAATCGCCGAGAAGCGCAGTGTTCGCAAGTTATATGTCGAGCATCTCGTCAAGCGTGGAGACATCAGTCTCGAAGTTGCCGAGCAGACATTGCAGGACTACCAGGGGAAGTTGCAGGTAGCGCTTGATGACACGCGTTCGCACGCACCTGAAAAGGTAAAAGTGCCAAAGCCTCCTGCACCGATTGGTGTGTTGCCTCCGGCAAATACTGCAATCAGCAAAGAGTTGTTAGAGCGTGTGTTCTTCCAGCTCACGAATTATCCCGAAGGTTTCAATCCTCACCCCAAGCTTGTTCGTCAGTTTGAAGCCCGTGAAAAGGCATATCAAGCTGAGGGTGACTTTGAGTGGGCTGTTGGTGAAGCATTGGCTATTGGCTCTTTGCTTTCCGAAGGATTCGATGTTCGTCTTGCGGGTGAGGATTCACGTCGCGGAACATTCAGCCATCGTCATGCATCGCTTGTTGATGTTGAGACTGAAGCAACATTCCTTCCGTTGAAGCATGTGCCTGGTGCAACCGGACGATTCTGGGTCTACGACTCTCTTTTGTCAGAGTATGCAGCGCTTGGTTTTGAGTACGGCTATTCCTATGCGAATCGCAATGCACTCGTGATGTGGGAAGGCCAGTTCGGCGACTTCGTCAATGGCGCTCAAATTGTGATCGACCAATACCTCGTTGCTGCCGAAGACAAATGGAAGCAAGAAAACGGACTCGTCCTCTTGCTTCCTCATGGGTACGAGGGCCAAGGCCCCGAGCACTCCAGTGCGCGTATTGAGCGCTTCTTGCAAATGTGCGCAGAAGACAACATTCAGGTTGTCAATGCCACAACATCAGCTCAGTACTTCCACGTCCTGCGTCGTCAGATTCATCGCGACATTCGT
>WLGW01000079.1 GCA_009703055.1 Actinomycetota bacterium | reverse complement strand
CCTATTTGTGCAGGCAAGATCCACTCCGACATTCAGCGCGGTTTCATTCGCGCAGAAGTGATCCACTGGGACGAACTCGTTGAGTTGGGTTCCTGGAACGCTGCAAAAGATGTCGGCAAGTTGCGCTCAGAAGGAAAAGAATACGAATTCATCGACGGCGACGTCACCGAATTCCGCTTTAACGTGTAGTCATGTCCGCAATGGAACCCGTGTGGCTCGTCAGCGAAGGGCGGGTGCTTGCTGCAGCACAGCTCGCCACTTCACGCGCTGACCTTCGTCGTGGGCTTCTTGGTGTCACCACAGTGGAAGAACCTCTTGTACTGATGCCATGTTCATGGGTGCACACCATTGGTATGAAAGTCGCTATCGATGTCGCGCATGTATCTGCCGATGGACTCGTTCTTCACACTGCAACTCTCAAGCCGTGGCGCATTGGCGCCAGGAATAGTCAGTCACACATGATTGTGGAAGCTGCCGCAGGTTCCTTTGAACGCTGGAACCTCAGTGTCGGTTCCCCACTCGAGGTGCGTTATGTCCAATCTTGATGACGTCTCCTCCATTGTTCATGCCGGCTTGTGGCTTGTCGCCACGCCTATTGGCAATCTTGATGACATTTCACCGCGTGCCGTATCGGTCTTGCGCGCTGCTCGTGTGATTTGTTGCGAAGACACGCGACACAGCGGTTCATTGCTCAAGCGCATCAATGCAACACCCGAGCGTCTCATCGTTGCCAACGACCACACCGAGCACGATGCCATCGAAGAAGTGATGTCGTTACTTGCAGCCAATGAAGTAGTCGCAGTGATTAGCGATGCCGGCACCCCGGCCATTAGTGACCCAGGTGAACGGCTCGTGCGTGCTGCAGTCGCAGCAGGTCATCCGGTACACGCCACTCCGGGCCCTGTTGCATTTGTTGTTGCAGCAACAATCAGCGGTTTGCCCACTGATCGCATTGCATTTGATGGTTTCCTCCCTCGCAGTGGTGCAGAACGACGTGAACGACTCACCGAGGTCGCCCGCGAGCGCCGCACCACCGTGCTGTACGAAGCACCGCATCGTTTAGAGAAGACATTGGTTGACCTCGCAGCAGCATGCGGTTCTGATCGCCGAGTTGCGCTCACTCGAGAACTCACCAAGATGCACGAAGAAGTGTGGCGTGGAACCGTGAACGATGCCATTGAACACTCACGCACTGTTGCACCGCGTGGTGAGTATGCAATTGTCATTGCGCCAGCCACCAATACCGAAGTAGAAGTAACAGACGAGGAAATTGTTCGTGAACTTGCTGAACGCACTGCAAAAGGCCTCAGTAAGCGTGATGCAATTGACGAGGTAACAGCAGCATTCGGAGTCGCACGAAAGCGTGTCTATGCAATAGCGGTGGGATCATGACGAACACACAATCAACAGCAGCATTCTTTGACCTTGACCGCACGCTGATTGCGGGTTCTTCTGCATTCGTGTTTGCACGTGCTGCACGAGACGCCGGTTACATCCGGATTCAAGACTTTCTACCCGATGTTGTTCGTGCACTGAAGTTTCAATTTCTCGGCTCCAGCGACGAATCAAGCCACGGTGTTCGTGATCGCATCCTGTCCCGCGTCGGCGGAATGAATCAATCAGACCTGGTTGGCCTCAACGAACTTGTCTTGCCCGAACTTCTTGGTCTCATCCGTCCTGAGGCACGTGCGCTTCTTGATCAACACCATGCAGCAGGTCGAGAAACATGGATTGTGTCGGCATCACCCATCGAACTTGTTGAACCACTTGCTATTGCGCTCGGCATGACCGGCGGTATTGGTACAAAGGGCGAAGTGGACAACGGCGTGTACACCGGCCGTCTTGATGGGCCCTTCTGTTACGGCGAAGGCAAAGCAGAAGCCATCACGACGCTCGCAACACAACGCAACATTGACCTCAACAATTCATGGTCGTACTCAGACTCGATGAGTGATCTTCCGATGATGGAAATTGTGGGCAACGCTGTGGCAGTGAACCCTGACGCTGAACTTGCTGCATTGTCTCGTTCACGCGGTTGGCCTGTTGTTGTGTTCGCACAACGCTCCAAGATGTTGATTCGTCGCTCGTCGACAATTACCGCAGCAACAATCGGAATCGTGATTGCGTATTCCTTAGGACTGCGGCAAGGGAACAAGCGCTAACTGGCGACTCATCGCCACCACTGCTCCTGTGGAGTCCCACATCACACCGTCTTCTTCCCAGAAGCCGCCCTGCACAACACGACTGCGGAATTCAGCAGCAATCGGTCCTGGAGCAGGCACACCACGAATGTGCGCCGTGAATTCAATTGTTGGCACCCATCCAATTAATCCGAAGAGATTGAACATCACTGGTGGGAATGCGTCAGCTGCGAGAAGCAAGCCCATCGTGTCCACTGGTCGTCCATCCTTGAATGCAAACCATCCACGCACATGTGCTTCCCCTTTGGGGTTTCCTGTGGCAAAGCCCGTGTCATCGGGGTGAAGGCGCATGTCGAGACGTGAACCAAGCCCTGGCGGAAGATCAGGATTTGATGGACGCACTCCACATTCTTCAAATGGCGGAAGGTCGGGAAATGGGATCATGTTTGACTGCGGTCCAGCCGTTGCATCAATGTCGCCAAAGGTTCCGATGCTGCGAACAATGTCCTTCCCATCGCGTGTCATCGTTCCCACAACAGTGGCGAGTCGACGTCCGGCCTTCACCACTTCGGTGCGCATCTGTGCGGGACCCGCTGGCGCCGGCGAAAGATAATGCATTGAAATCGAAACAGGATGAGCGCGTCCGCTTTCGGCACGCATTGCACTTGCCGCAAGAGCAAGCAGATACCCACCATTGGCATTTCCGTTGATATCCCATCGATCTTCAACAGGAGTGTCGTAGAGACCATCGCCCAAAGGAACGGCATTTATCGCATTATCGAACTCAAAAGGCATTGTTCAAGCGTACGAAAGTTGCGGTGTTGAAAACGAACCGACAACCAGTACCCGTTGTCCCGTAGCCTGAACAAGTGGGCACGTACTACCTCACCACCCCTATCTATTACGTCAACGCGCGACCACACCTTGGTCACGCGTACAGCACCATCGTTGCTGACGCCCTCGCCCGCTGGCACCGTCTGTTGGGTGATGATGTCCACTTTCTCACTGGCACCGACGAACACGGTCTAAAAATCCAGCAAGCCGCCGATGCTGCAGGCACCAGTCCTCAAGAGTTCACCGATTCCATTGCACCTCTCTTCAAAGAAGCATGGGAACGTCTCAACATCTCGAACAACGACTTCATTCGCACCACCGAGCCTCGTCACCGTGCCGGAGTTGAAAAGCTTTTGCAGGCATGTTTTGATGCCGGCGACATTGAGCTCGACAAGTACAGCGGTCTCTACTGTGTGCCGTGCGAGGCCTACTTCACCGAAGACGAACTCGAGAACGGCAACTGCCCTGTTCACAAACGACCTGTTGAGCACGTGGAAGAAGAGAACTACTTCTTCCGTCTCTCACGTTTCGAACAACGACTCATTGATTTCTACTCGTCACATCCTGGTGCAGTTGTTCCCGAACACCGCGTGAATGAAGTGCTTGGTTTCATTAAGCAAGGCCTGCAAGATTTCTCTGTCAGTCGCAAGACACTGACGTGGGGAATTCCCCTTCCGTTTGATAACTCTCACGTTGCCTACGTGTGGTTCGACGCACTCGCCAACTACATCACCGCAATTGGCTACGGCACCGACGACGAGATGTTCAAGAAGTGGTGGCCTGTCAATCACCATGTGATTGGCAAAGACATCATTCGTTTCCACAATGTGTACTGGCCTGCCATGTTGATGTCTGCTGGCATCGAACCGCCACAAGGCTGGGCCGTTGGTGGCTGGCTACTTGTTGGTGGCGAGAAGATGTCGAAGACCTCTGGCAACGTGGTCAATCCACTCGATCTCGTTGATGAAATCGGTGTCGACGGATTCCGTTACTACGTGTTGTCTGACACCGGATACGGCAACGATGGCGACTTCACTTATGAAGGTCTCATCAGCCGCTACAACTCTGACCTTGCAAACAACTTGGGCAACCTCGCTGCACGCGTCGCAACAGTTGTGGGCAAGAAATGCAATGGTCTCGGCACTGCACCAGCAGCAGATAGCCCACTCGCGCCGATTGCACTTCAGTCCGTCAACGACACCATTGACTACTGGGACCAAGTGCAGCCATCACGCGCACTCGAGGCAACATGGCAACTCATTCGTGCAACCAATGCACATCTTGAGAACAATGAACCATGGAAAGTCGAAGCGGGCCCCGCTGTTGATGCGGTCATGGGCGATGCGCTGGAAGCGTTGCGCATTGTCACGATTCTTGCGTTCCCCGCTATCCCCGACACCGCTCGTGAGATCTGGCGTCGCATCGGTATGACCACCGACATCGAACAATGTCGCATCAACACCGACACCGCTTGGGGCCAATACGTTGCAGGAAACCCAGTGGAAAAGGGTGATCCTCTCTTCCCACGTCGCACTATCGCATGAGTCACGCCATGGGTTGGACAGATACGCACTGCCACATTCACGACGACAAGATGGCGTTTGGTTCTGACGAATCCTTACAACGTGCACGCGATGCCGGAGTCGAGCGATTCGTTGTCATCGGATGCGATGCCGAGACATGCTCTGCGGCACTCGATGTTGCATCACGACATGACGATGTGTGGGCAACTATTGGACTGCATCCGCACGATGCAACACAAGGCGTTGCCTCCATTGTCCCGTTCATCAACAAGCCTCGTGTCGTTGGCATTGGCGAATGTGGCCTTGACTACTACTACGAGCATTCTCCACGCGATATCCAAATGCCCGCGTTTGCCGAACAGATTGCACTTGCAAAAGAACACGACCTCACATTGGTGATTCATACTCGCGATGCGTGGAAGGACACCTTTGATGTTCTTGATGCTGAGGGAATGCCTGCAAACACCATCATCCATTGTTTTACCGGTGGCCCCGATGAAGCACGTGCATGTCTCGACCGTGGCGCGTATCTCAGTTTCAGCGGCATTGTCACTTTCAAGAACGCAGTTGAACTTCGCGAAGCAGCTGAACTCTGCCCGATTGATCGCATTCTCGTTGAGACCGACAGCCCCTTCCTTGCGCCCGTTCCACACCGCGGACGACCAAACGAACCAGCCCACGTCGGCATTGTGGGTACTGCAATTGCTGATCTTCGTGGCCATGATGCTGCAGATTTTGCAGTTCGCACCACGGCGAACGCTCTTGCAGCGTTTCCCCGCATACATTCATAGTTAGATGGATTTCACTCGTTTCGACAGGAACCGCATGACGGTGGCAGTAATCGCGACAGCGATTCTCATTCCGCTTCTCTTTATGGCCGGTGGTCGTTCGTCTGATTCTGCTGCAGAACCCATCAAAGCCGTCACCACTACCTACGACCTCGGCCTGACCGCCGATGGCATCGCCGATGCGCCAGCCAACCTTGATGGCCCCATCAGTCAAGACCCCAATGGCTCGGGCGAGATTGCCTACCCCGCCGACAACGATGGACAAATGGCCCGCGTCACTGCCTCGTACAAGCGCTTCCCGAACTCCGCAAAGACTGGATGTTCCACCACCGCTGCACCGTTGGGTGCCACTGTCACTGTCTTGAACTTGAACAATGGCCACAAGACCCAATGCCTCAACATCAACATTGGCCCCACATCAGGCACATTCGGCATCATCTTGAACACTTTGGTGTTTGAAGCAATCGCCGAACTTGTCGATGCGCCACTTCCTGTTGAGTTGACCTGGTGACGCTCTCTCGCGCTGATGCATCACGCCAACTAGAAGGCGCGGGTCTTCGTGCAAAGCGTGCACTCGGACAGAACTTTGTCGTCGATGCCAACACTGTGCGAAAAATTGCACGT
>WLGW01000078.1 GCA_009703055.1 Actinomycetota bacterium | reverse complement strand
GCTGCTCTACTCACCGTCATCTTCAAGAGATGGCACCACCGTGCCATGCGCAATGTGAATGATGGTGTCGGGGTGTGCCGCATCAGGCAAGACCTGAGCGGTGGTAATCAGTACTTGCCCTTCGGGCATATTGCGAAGAAGGGCTTCGCATCGGCTGGGGTCGAGCTCGGACAACACGTCGTCAAGCACCAATAAAGGGGCTGTGCCTGCCACTTCCGTCACCAAACGGTGGATTCCGAGGCGTAATGCCAGAGCCAGGGTGCGGCACTCCCCTTGTGAGGCGTGATTTTTGGCCGACATTCCCTTGATTTGAAGGACAACGTCGTCGCGATGGGGCCCCACCGAGGTCACTGCCCTGCGGACATCTTCCTGCCGGGCTTCTGCCAGGCACGCCGCTAGACCAAATTTGCGCCATTCGGGTTCGTATACCAATTCCACTGCCGTGGGTTCTCCGGCCAAAGACTCATATGCCTCACACACAAAAGGAGTGAGACGCGCAATGAGTTTGGCTCTGGCTTCGCCCAACTGCGTGCCCTTCTGCGCCAACTGCATGTCCCACACATCAAGAGTCATCTCAATCTCAGAGGTGAGCTTGCCGAACGATTGCTTGAGAAGTGTGTTGCGTTGCTTGATGATGCGCTCGACTTCCAAGCGCAGTGCATCGTTCTTCGGCGCAAGCGCAATGAGTGCATCGTCCAACATGTCGCGACGGACGGACGGACCTTCGTACACCAGTTGCAGATCTGTTGGTGCAAAAACTGTGGAACGCACTACGCCAAGAAGATCGCGCACGCGACCCAATTTTTGCTTGTTGACCAAAACGCGATTGCGACCTGAGCGATTGATTTCTGCTTCGACCAAAATTTCTCGGCCGTCGTCATGAACAATCTCTGCACGAATGTATGCGGTGTCTGCACCTTCACGCACTAACGCATCGTTCGGTACTCCGCGAAAACTTTTCAGTGTCGAGAGATAACTCATCGCTTCGGCAAGGCTTGTTTTTCCTTGCGCGTTGCGACCAATAACTGCAGTGACGCCTTTGTTTAATTCAATGACCGCGTGTTGATAAACGCGGAAGTCAGTGAGTTCAATGCGCCGGATCACGTCAGAGACGTTGCGGCATCAAGAGGTAGAGGTATGCGTCGTCGCCAACAGGACTTACGATTGCCGGCTTGCTCGGAATGCTTGTTGAAATGGTGACTTCTTCTGTGCCGCAGGCGTCAACACCATTTGCAAGATATTCAGAGTTAAAAGCAACAGTGATGTCTTCGCCTTCGAAGCGCGCATCAAGATCTTCAACACTGGTTGAACCATCAGTGAGTTGAACAGTCAAACGAATTCCTTCGCTTGACATGCGCACGCGTACTGGTGCCATTTCGCTTGCAAGAACACGTGTACGGCGCAATGCATCAATGAGCTCTTCACGATTTACCGTTGCGGTGTTTGTGTTGTTCTTCGGAATGATTGTTTGATACGGCGGGTAATCAGCATTGATCAAACGAGTGGACATCGTCATCGCTGGCGATTGGAACGTTGCATCAAAATCGTTGAAGCGAATTGTGATCTCATCAGAAGAATCGAGAAGACGTTGCAACTCACCAAGTGCGCGCGCAGGAATCAGGAATGAATCTGTTGAGAGACCAGCTGTGCCTGGAATGTCGCGCATTGCCAAGCGATATCCGTCTGTGGCTACAAGACGAATGCCTTTGTCGGTTGATGTCATCAACACTGCTGACAAATGCAGTTTTTGTCCGTCGGTGCTTGCTGCAAGAACAACTTGTGACAACGCTGCTTTGAATTCACTTGAAGAAATCGCGAACGGATCTCCGCCTGCGTTTGTTGTACGAGGGAAGTCAACAGCGTTCAGTGTTGGAACAGTGAACTGTGAACGTTGTGCGGAAATTGTCGCGTTGTCGCCAGCGAATTCGACAGTGATCTTTCCGCTTGGCATCACTCGAACGATGTCGTTGAGCATGCGCGCACTCACGAGTCCTTGACCATCAGTGTCTCCACCAACAGGGATCGTGAACTGCAATGAAATGTCTTGGTCGGTACTGGACGCAACGAGTGAGTCCCCAGTGAGAACCATCTTGACTCCGGCGAGAGCTGGTGTGCCGGCGTTGCGCGATGACGCGATACGTGCAAGTGCGCCGAGAGCTTCGGCGAGGATTCCTTGTTCGCTTCTGAACTTCATGAGTTGACCTTCGGGGTTGTTGGCCAAGTGTAGGACGGTGCGATTACCAAGGCCGTGAAGTGATGTATGTAAGTAATAGTTGTAATAGGTGCTGTGGATTGTGGACGGACAGCGATTGAGCCTTGTGGTTGCTGAAAAGTGGGTGTGTACGAGAAAGACCCCTTACGCACATGTTTCATCGGTGCAACTTGGGGGCATGTGGATGACGGGGTGTTTGTCCCCATTGCTCCACAAGCAGTCCACATCGTCGTCCCCACGAGATTCACAGCCAACATTCCGTCTTTTTACGAGTTCTTGATGCGGCCGATGATGCCGGTCACCTGGTCGAACGTGGCTTTGTCCTCGCGCATGAGGCGCTGGGTCTTGTCGACGGCGTGGATCACGGTGGTGTGGTCTCGGCCACCAAAGAGACGCGCGATGGCTGGGTAGCTCAGCTCGGTCATGTCGCGGAACACGTACATGGCGATCTGGCGAGCCGACACCAAAGGACGCTGGCGGGACTTGCCCTTTAGGGCCTCCACGGAGAATCCGAGGTATCCAGCCATTTCAGTGAGCATTTCTTCGTCGGTGCGGTGCTTGGGAGCAGTCGCGGTGAGAAGGTCGGCCAACTGGTGCTCGGCCATGGCCACGGAGGCTGGTTCACGGGTGAGGTTGGCATAGGCGGTGACTCGGATGAGGGCGCCTTCCAGTTCACGGATGTTCGAGGTGATGTTCGTGGCAATGAACTCCAAAACATCGGCTGGAAGCGGGGTGTTGTCACGATCTGCCTTATTTCGAAGGATTGCGAGGCGAGTTTCGAGGTCTGGAGGCTGAATATCGGTGATGAGGCCCCAACGGAAGCGGCCGCGGAGGCGATCTTCGAGGGTTGGGATGGCATCAGGCATCCGGTCAGACGAGATAACGATCTGCTTGTTGGCTCCGTGGAGGCTGTTGAAGGTGTGGAAAAACTCCTCTTGGAGACCCTCTTTTCCTTCCATGAACTGAATGTCGTCAATGAGCAAAACATCGACATCTCGGTAGCGGCGCTTGAAGGCTGCGGTGGTGTTTGTACGAATCGCGTCGACGTATTCGTTCAAGAAAGTTTCTGTCGAGACATAGCGAACTTCGTAGTGCGCGTAATGAGCATGTACATACCAACCAATTGCTTGGAGAAGGTGTGTCTTACCAAGACCGGCTTGTCCGTAAATGAAGAGAGGGTTGTACGAACGAGCCGGTGTTTCAGCAACACGCAAAGCTGCTGCCAAAGCGAACTGGTTTGATGCGCCTTTCACGAAGTTTTCGAAGGTGTAACGCGGGTTGAGGCCGACCGCATTTCCCTTGCCGTTATTGGGGTTTGTGACTACTGCAGGTGCTGCAACATCATCGGTGATGACGGCTGCATTCTCTGATGTTGGTACGAGGTCGGTGATCTCAATAACGAGTGAACGATCGCTCTCACCGATCTCATCGAGGGCATCGATGACGAGCGGGCGATAACGCGTGACGATGCGATCATGAACGTGTGCGTTCGGAACTTGCAGATGCAAGGAGTCGTCGTTGCTGGGAACAGCAACAACATCGTTGAATGTGGAGAACCACACCCCTTCTGAAACCTGTGCCTTCAGCAGTTGCGCGGTCGCGTTCCACACTGCTTCGTGGTTGCTCATCTTGTGCCTCCTAAGATGTCGTCCACAGCACAATCCACAGGGTGTGGATAGCTGTCCTGGCGGTTATCGCCGGGAGTTTGACCGTAGTCAGAGCCTGTGGATACTCCAAATTGAAAGACCAGGACCGAGGCGGTGAGTGAGGGGCACTCATGCCCGTTAGCCTGTGGATGACTTTCGTCTCGTGCCGCTGGTGCAGGAAAGTCTTTATAGACCGCGTGCTCCATCCGGAGCTTGTCCCATAGGAGGCGCCATGAAGCGCACCTTTCAGCCCAACAACCGACGCAAGGCCCGCAAGCACGGCTTTCGCGCACGCATGAGCACCCGCGCTGGACGCGCGGTTCTCAAGTCGCGTCGGGCCAAGGGCCGTTACCGCCTCAGCCATTGATCGGCCGCATCCAGAGCAGGTCTGATTTCGTCCGGGTTCGCCAGGACGGGGTCCATGTCCGCTCTGGACTGTTGTCGTGCACCTTGCTGATCGACCCGGCGCTGACCCACCCAAAAGTGGGATACGTCTTAGGTCGCTCGTTCGGCTCAGCCGTTCGACGCAACCGAGTCAGGCGCCAACTTCGTGAACTTGTGAAAGTTCGGGAGTCGATGATGCAGCCGGGGGTGTATGTCTTTGGGGCATCACCTCGAGCACATGGTGCCGACTTTGCTGATCTGGGAAACCAGCTCGACCGTTTGTTGACCAAGTGTGCAGAAAGGGCAGGACAATGACCGCAGTTCATTCCTCACCTGAATCCATCACAAAGACACAATCTGGTCTGCTGCGCGCCATTCGCTTTTACCAAGTGGCGCGCGAGGGGTACCCCTCCCCCTGTCGCTTTTATCCGTCCTGTTCCCACTATGCGGTGGAAGCCATTGAGACTCACGGTTCCGGCCGCGGACTATGGCTCACCATCCGCCGACTCCTTCGGTGCCGACCATTCGGTCCGTCCGGAGTCGATCTAGTACCAACGCCCAAAAGGCGTGCCTAAGAAAGGCCCCACATGTTCACACCATTTGCCTGGTTAATCGACACCTTCTACGGGTGGACCCACAACTACGTCTTCGCTATTTCTTTGGTGGCCTTGGCGATCATGATCATCATCGCCCCGCTCACGATGAAGAGCACGAAGGGCATGTTGGAGATGCAGCGTTTGCAGCCCGAGATGAGGAAACTGCAGCAGCAGTACAAGGGCGATCGCCAAATGCTGAATCAGGAAATGATGAAGCTGTATTCGGATCACAAGGTGAACCCACTGGCTTCCTGCTTGCCGCTGTTGGCGCAGATGCCTGTCTTCATCATCATGTTCCAAGTTCTCACCGGCCTCACCCGCATGGAAGCCGACGGAACGTTTGACCCTGACTACATCTCGAAGACATCAGATCTGTACAGGGCTCTCGACCCCGCGAGAGAAATGTTGTCCTTCGGACTTGACCTTCACCTCAGTCCCTCGGAAGCAATGCAGGCTGACTTCGTCAGAGGTATTCCCTACGCGCTTTTGATTGTGGCGCTCGGCGGTCTGTTCTTCATCCAGCAGCGCATGGTTGCTAGCCGTACCGCTAGTCCCACGATGTCGCCGACTCAGGCCAAGATCATGCAGTACCTGCCTGTCGCTTTCGCCATCTTCCAGGTCTTCCTGCCCACCGCACTTGTTGTGTATTACATGGTGCAGGCCGTTTTCCGCATTCTTCAACAGGGTTACATCACGCGCCGTTTCTATGGCGAAGATGGTCTTGGCAAGCAGGCTCAAGAAGCCAGCGCCAAAGCTCGCGAACTGGGCAAGGACGATTCCGACAAGCCCAGCAAGCAGAAGAATCAACAATCGCAAGCACCTGCTCCTATTCAGAGCAAGAGGGTGACACCAGGTAAAAACCGCCCGACCCCAAGTGGTCGACCAGCGCGTCCTGTCCCCCCCAGCAAGCGAAACAAGTAGTCGCGGTTCTGCCGCGCATAGCCCGAAAAGCACACCCGAAAAGAGGATCCCATGGAATGGGTAGAGACAACAGGTAATTCGCTCGAAGAAGCGAAAGAAGCAGCACTTGATCAATTAGGCGTCGCAGAAGACGATGCTGAGTTTGATGTGGTGGAAGAGCCCAAGCAGGGTCTCTTTGG
>WLGW01000077.1 GCA_009703055.1 Actinomycetota bacterium | reverse complement strand
TCGTTCCCGCCAGCGCGCCCGACATCAATGTGGGGTGCACCATCCGGCGAGCCAGCACACTCAATGAGGCCCTTGCCCTCGCTGGTCTCACCACGAACGGCTAAGGCTCCGAACCAGAATCCTTCCCCACACCGCGGGGTCAAATAGGGCCAAACCGCCGTCGTTATTGGCTGAAACTCATTGTTAGAGTGTCTAACTATGTTGTCGCTGCAGGGCTCCGCCACACAGGTTCGACTTCATCTCCCTGGACTAGCGCTTGCCGGCGTTGCTGTGGCGCTCGGCTTTGCGGCCAACTCTCAATTGTCCAGCCTGTCGGCGCTCACCGTGGCCCTATTGATAGGTGCAGTGCTTGGCAATCTTCACCTCATTCCCGCGGTCTGTGATGCCGGACTCACATTCGCGTCTCGGCGATTACTACGAGCAGGCATTGTTCTCCTCGGTCTGCAACTTTCGTTACGTGAAGTCGCTCATCTTGGGGGCAAGGGTTTTGTCGCCGTCATCGCTGTTGTCATCATCACCTTTTTTGGCACTCAATTCATTGCTCAGTGGCTTGGCGTGTCACCAGGTCTCGGCTTACTCACTGCAACGGGTTACTCCATCTGTGGAGTTTCTGCAATCAGTGCGATGACAGGCGCGGTGGAAGGCGATGAAGAAGACGCAACATACGCCATCGCACTTGTCACCATGTTCGGCAGCATCTGTATTTTCGCGTTGCCCATTCTTGGTCATCTCTTTGACATGGGCAATGTTCGCTTTGGTCTGTGGGCAGGATCATCAGTTCATGACGTTGCACAAGTCGTCGCAACTTCTGATGCGTATTCCAGTGAATCTCTCAAGGGCGCCGTCATTGTCAAGTTGTCACGCGTGATTCTTCTTGCGCCGCTTGTTGCGTATTTTGCGTATCAATATCGCAGAGCAAACAATCGAATCACTACAACAGGAGCAAAGGTTGTGAAGACTTCACCTTTGCCCTTATTCATCATCTTGTTCCTCGCCATGGTGTGTGTGCGCACAACTGGTTACTTCTCCGATAATGCCCTTGAACAATTCAAGAACCTTGAAAAGATCTTCCTTGCGATGGCTCTTGTCGGACTCGGCGCCGGTGTCAACATCAAGAAGCTACGCGTTCTTGGCTCGCGTCCACTTCTACTCGGACTCTTCTCGTGGTTGCTCGTCATGGGCACTTCACTCGCAACAATTCGCCTTATCCCACTCGACTTCTAAAGATCAATAACAAAGGAAAACACAATGATTGAAATGAATTGGTTCCTCCCCACCGGTGGTGACTCGCGCGATGTTCTTCCCGATGAGAACTCGATCAACCGTGCGCCCAGCCATGAATACCTTGCTCAAGTGGCACGAGCCTGTGAAGACTTGGGTTTTGAAGCCCTTCTCACACCATGTGGCACAGGGTGTGAAGATGCATGGCTTGCAACGTCATCCATCATTCCACTCACCAAGCGCATCAAGTTTCTTGTTGCGTTCCGTCCGGCACTCATTACGCCAACACTGGCCGCGCAAATGGCCAGCACAATGCAGCGCATGTCAAACGGTCGTTGTTTGGTCAATATCGTCACGGGTGCCGAGCAAGCAGAGCTGGAGCGATTCGGTATTACCGAGGACAAAGAAACTCGATACGAACGCACAGGCGAATTCATCCAGGTGATGCGCGGTGCATGGTCGGGCGAACCGTTCACCTTCAAAGGGAAGTTCTTTGATGTGAAAGAAGCAACCACGCGCGAAGTCCCCAACCCCGTTCCGGATATCTATTTTGGTGGCGCCAGCGAAGCTGCAGAGAAAGTCGCCGCCGAAAACGTTGATCTCTATCTCTCATGGGGCGAAACACCTGAGGCAATCAAAGAACGTCACGAGCGTGTTGCTGCACGCGCTGCAGCGCACGGCCGCACCATGCGCTTCGGTATTCGTTTTCACACCATTGCTCGCCCGACCAGCGAAGAGGCATGGGCAGTTGCCGATGGCATCTTGAACTCCATGGCACCCGATGCAATTGAAAAGGCACGTGCAGACTTCCTCAGCACACAGTCAGTCGGTCAACGTCGCCAGTTCGACTTGCACGGCGGCGATGTCAACAAGCTCGAAATTCACCCCAACGTGTGGGCCGGTATCGGTCTCGTGCGCGGCGGCGTGGGTACTGCGCTTGTAGGAAGTTACGAAGAAGTCGCTGATCGCATCGTGGAATATCACAATCTCGGAATTGATGCCTTCATCATGTCGGGCTATCCGCATCTCGAAGAGGCTTATTGGTTCGGCGAAGGCGTCATGCCCATCTTGCGTCAACGCGGCTACTTGCCTGCGTTGGAGGGTGGACCGACCAAGGTGTTCTCGTTCCGATGAAAAAGATTGGTCTTCTTCTTGTCGGCCATATTGATGCCGGCAGTCTCCACGTCGGCGGTGATTACCCCGAGTTGTATGCCGACATTCTTGGTCCACAAGGAATTGAACTCACTACGTATCGGTGTGATGAAGGCCAGATGCCTGATTCATTGAATGAACAAGACGGATGGATGTGTTCACCGAGTCGTCTCAGTGTGTATGACGACCATGCATGGTTACGCGATGTGGAACAACTTCTACGCGACATGGTGGCAAAGGAAGCGCCATACGTTGGTATTTGTTTTGGTCATCAACTCATGGGGCAAGCGTTAGGTGCAACAGTTGCGAAAGCTGATTACGGCTGGGGCATTGGTGCAAAGCATTACGAAGTTGTTGCTCCACAGTCCTGGATGGATTCATCAGATGACATTGTGTTGGCAGCGAGCCATCAGGATCAGGTGCAATCGCTCCCCGATGGTGCGCGTCTACTTGCACAGTCCGACTACTGCCCTATCGGCGGCATGTTGATCGGTGATCGTGCATGGACATTGCAAGTACATCCGGAGTTCTCACCAGCATTAGCTGACAGTTTGCTCGCAACGCGCCTTGCATTGTTCGGTGAAGAGAAAGCCAACGCAGCACGAGCAACATTGGCCGAGCCATTGCAGCAGCAACGCATTGCTGGCTGGATCTCAAACTTCTTTCATCAGTTCTAATGTCTGATATTCGTCAACGACTTTCTCGCACCATTGTGGTGGAGATGGCTGCCACACTTGCCGACGCCGAAGGCATTGACGCAGTGACACTGCAACGTATTGCAAATGATGCAGGTGTGAAGCAGCCCGCGCTCTACCGACATGTCTCAGGCATTGAAGAACTCCGCATGCTGTTGTCACTTCGTGCACGAGATGAATTGGTGCGCTATTTGGTTACCGCAATCGGTGAATCGCACCGTGACGATGCAGTGTTATCTGCCGCGCGTGCGTGGCAAAAGTTTGTACGAGAACACCCAGGTCTGTACAGCGCTACCGATCGAGTTCCTTCGGTCGGAGATCCAGACATCGAAGCATCGCTCTCCCGTGTTGTCATCACTCTTTCAAACGCACTCAATGGCTACCGATTGTCTGATGACGCCCGCGCTCATTGTGCAAGATCTCTGCGCAGCGCACTCCACGGATTCTGTGTCCTTGAGAAAGATCACGGCCATCCAGAGCCACAAGCAATTGATGCAGGACTCAACAATCTTGTTGAACTCTTTTGTCGCGGTATTGAAACCCTCGAGAACTAGCGGTACTTGTCGATCTTGTTTGTTTTCCAACTGAAGGCGAAAGAGCCAACTGCAAACAGCAATGCAACGAGAAGATTGATTCCTAAGGGCGTGAAGGAACGAGGAAAGACATAGTCGCGCAAGAAATGAACAGCAGGCAATGCAGTTACACCCGCAATCAACAATGCAATGCCGGTCTTGTCAACCACGGTGTCAGCATCACCATCTTCATGGAACACATAGTTGTGCCATACGCCTTCAATGCCTGGCACTACTCGATGATCAGCCTTTTTGCGACGAGCAGTGAATCGGCCAGCAACAAGACCCACGCTTGCTAATGGCCAACTCCACCACCCAGTGCTGCCATTCCATTCACACACTCGGCCATCACGATCACCATCAAGGTTGTGAACATCGGTGCTCTTCTTTTCAAACTCATGTTGAGCGCGCTCACGCGTTCCAAAGTCAGGGCAGTTCAGGTCGCCGTTGCTTGCTAGGGCTACGCCAGGCAGACAAAAAACCACGAGAATCAGGGCCCCACTCAGTTTTCTTACGGCGTCTCCGAGTCCGAAATTCATGTGCCTATTCTTAGTCAATGAACCTGTTGGAGAACAAAGTCGTAGTGATTACCGGAGCAGGAAGTGGTCTTGGACGCGAGTATGCGTTTCTTCTTGCATCTTTGGGTGCACGCGTTGTCGTCAATGATTACGGCGCAAATGTGCTGGGTGAGCACATCGGTGAGAAGTCCGCCGACATTGTGACCCAAGAGATCATCTCTCGAGGCGGTACGGCTGTTGCTAACTACGACAGCGTTGCTCATTGGAACGGAGCGCAGTCCATTATTGAAACGGCACTCAATCATTTCGGTCGCGTCGACATCTTGGTGAACAATGCGGGGAACAACCGCCCATCATCGTTGGTGAAACTCACAGAAGAAGACGTCACTAGTCATCTCGATATTCATCTCAAAGGAACATTGGCAGCAAGCCACTTCGCAGCAGCACATTGGAGTGATGTCGGTCCAGAACCTCACCGCGCAATCATCAACACCACATCCGCTGTTGGCCTTCACCCAACAATTGGTGGTGGTGTGTATGCCGCAGTGAAATCTGCAATTGCTGCACTCACTGTGAGTCATGCACAAGAACTCGCGTCTCTTGGCGTGCGTGTGAATGCGTTAGCTCCGGCAGCACGTACTCGCATGGTGCAGGAGTCTCCAGGAGTTCTTGCGATGATGCCCGAGTCGGAGGGCTTCGATCGACATGCACCGGAACACAACGCGCCACTTGTTGCGTATCTTGCAAGCGAGTTATGTCGCTTCACAGGCAGAGTGTTCGCAATCGAAGGTCCGGACGTTGCCATCTATCGACCATTCCAAGTGGAACAGGATTGGTCAACAACAGGCGGTGCGTGGACACCAGAGAATTTGGCGCATGCATTCGCGGAAGCCGAACTGCAGGTGGACTGCAAAGCATTTTTTCCTGGCGGTGTTGTGAGCAACAACGTTCCGCCCAAGCGCACAGTGCGTGCGTTAGATGAAGTGGCGCGCTCGGCAGGACTTGAACCTACAACCTTCTGATCCGTAGTCAGATGCTCTATCCATTAAGCTACGAGCGCAAATATGTGGACTTCTGATGTTATCGGGTCCAATGAAATCCACGCACCTGACTTCTTGAAACCCTTTACTCCCAAGGGCTCCAGCCATTTGAGCGCTTGTATAACTGCAATGCAGCCCGCGTATTTACATAGGGGTCCAGCAGTTCTTGCGCCGAACTGATTCCCATCTCGTTCAGCCACTTCTTGTGCGGATTCCAATTCAATTGGAACAGCCCCACACAGCACCACGAATAGCCCGCCGGGTTGAGGTTGCTCTCCCGCTTGGCGATGGCGATGGCACGGGGCTCAAGCTCGTCGGGGAAGATCTCTCGAATAATGGCTGCGGCTTGCTTGGTGGAATAGCGCTTTGCCGGGGGCTGCAACTGCAGGCCCTTGGGCGGTGCCGCCGCAGTCACTGCCGCCCGAGGCAGACAGATGACATCGCCAATCAAAATCATCGTTTTTGCATTGGCTTTATTGACCTTTAGAAGCAATTGCATGGACACACTCACCTTGTCGGCGATCTTGCTCCAGGAATCATTCCGCTTCACGGTGTACGTCTTGACGCAACCGGTCGCCACTTTGGCCCCTGCCGGGGACGGCGCGCTGAAGGTCAGGGCACCAACAGTCAGAGCGACTGCGAGAAGTCTGCGAGGCAAACTCATGGCGGAGAGGGTGGGATTTGAACCCACGGTCCGCTTTAAGACGGACAACGCCTTAGCAGGGCGCCCCATTCGGCCACTCTGGCAC
>WLGW01000076.1 GCA_009703055.1 Actinomycetota bacterium | reverse complement strand
TTCAGTGATTCGGTAACGACGCCGTACCCCATCGCAGGAAGGCGGCCCCAGCCTTCTTCGGTGGGGAAGAATCCCCAGTAGTCAAGAAAGTCGCCACTGTGGGCATACGAGATGTTGTTCGAAGTAAGTGCGAGCGACTGAATGCTGAGCAGTACATCACCAGACTGCAGAGCGCGAGGTTGAGAGTCAACGATGCGGTGATTGCGAATGTCGGTGCGGTCAATTTCTAAATGCATGAGAACCTCTGTAGGCGATCGTAGTAACGCCATTTATGTTCTCATGTGAACAGGGTGTGTTTCCTATTGAACTTGAGTAATTGCCACAGTGATGGATGGACCAGCTGGCCTAGTGGGGTTGGTTCCAGGCGCGATGGCTTCTATTCGTGTCGCAATATCTGCCGATGAATACATCAGTTGGACATAGTCACCTGCTGTGAGGTCGATGATGTAGTTAGACGTCGCTACCTGGTGAAGGGAGGCTGTGATGGTGATTTCCGAGTTACTGATGGGAACATCTACGCCATTGCGGCGCAACCAGATATCCATAATGTCGTTGCCGGAGTCAGTCTTCGTTAATAGTGCGGAGAATTGAACGTTGTAGGTACCAGTTCGAGCAACTTTTATGTGTGAGCTGAATTCGACTGAAACACCGCTGGCAGTTACTCCATTGACCCCAGGCGTGATTTGGTTGAACGTCATTGCTTTCGGGGTGTTGACGGCATCGACCTGCTGCGTGCTGGTGTCACGAAATGAGCCGTATGCAGGAACAAGACCATTCAGGCCATTTTCTCCGTTCTGCCCGTTGAAGCCGTTTGTGCCGGGCGCTCCTGGAGCACCGGGAGTTCCGGCTGCTCCAGGTGCTCCGGGGGTTCCTGCTGCACCAGGGGTTCCTGCAGGGCCAGTACTGCCAGTTGCGCCTATTGGACCTTGGGCGCCTATTTCACCTGTCGTGATGAACTTTGCACTTTGAATTGTTCCACTCCCTGAAACACGATCTATGGAGATTGCAATGTTGCAGTTAGAAATACTGCCAATGCGTCCTTCCACGTATTTCGTTGTTGCAAGAGTGATTCCGACGACAGCCCGAACCCGCATGCCAGTAACGAATGGAGATTGGTTGTTGACAGGGAAATACTTCAACCCCAGCGAGATGGGAATCGGGCCTGTGGCGACCGCTTGACTGAGAGGAATCACTGTTCGGCTACAGGCTGCTGATTGAGCAGCACTACTTGTCAGTAGTCCGGTACAAATCGCAGCTGTCACTATTGCCATTGCCGTCACACGTCTCTTCATAAAGAAAGTGTGCTTCACACCATGGGGCAGAGACATGAACATACATACCTGCATCGCAGGAGACATGTACGTGACTATGCAATGTGACTGTTATGCAACGCGATTGTTAGGCGATGGTGATGCTGTCCATCGTGACTTGCACGCCCATCACATATGCATCGCCACTCTCAGTTGAGATGCGCTGTGCAATCGCTTCAACTTCAGCTGCACTTGAAACGGGGATGAATTGCACAGTGTCCCATTTGCGACCATCACCGATGATGGTTCCCTCAACATGAAACTGCACTGCTTCTTCCAAGTCGGCAAATGCAGCATCACGGTCTGCAGATTGACGCACAACCATTGCAACAAGGCGATTCTCTAACGGCATTGGACGAGTGCGTGTATCGATGGATTCATCAACCGGGCGACAGCACACGAGGGTGGTGCGCGCCATACCGGCTGCTTTGTGAACATGCTTCTCACCAAAGTCAGAACGGCTTTGCATGTCGATGAACGACTTACGAGTTGCGTAGCGAACGATGCCGATGCGATCCCAATCTTCGACACCCTTGTTATTGCTGGCAACGTCTCCGTAGAAGACAATGTCGGCACCAATCTTGTTGAGAACAGATGATGGGTTGTAGCGGTCGTCAGCTTCCTTGCCGCTGATCTCCTTGCCGACACCTTCGCCATCGGTGTACTGAGCCACCTCGTGATACTTCATGAGGTTCACCATGTAGATCGGGCCGTCTTCCTCGGGTGGGCGAGTGGCAAGGAACATTCCATATTCCTTGTCGATGGTTCCGTACTTGTGCTTGAGCGGCTTGTTCTCGGACATGGTGACCTCATTCCCCAGTGAATGCCCTCACCGTACCTCTTGCGAGGCAGGGCTATTTCACTGCAAAAGAACGCAGTTCATTCCGGGCTTGAAGCCCATATCTGTTGGGGTTTACTTCGTGATGGTTTCGCGAAGATGAACTGGTTCGACAGGCTTCTTCTTGCTGCGCACGCGCAGATTGATTACTTCAACAAAGACTGAGAACGTCATTGACGCGTAGATGTAACCCTTTGGAATCTTCTCGCCGAATCCCTCAGCAAGAAGTGTGACGCCAATGAGAAGCAGGAATGCAAGCGCCAGAATCTTCACAGATGGGTGTGCATTGACGAAGGTGTAGATGGCCTTTGATGCGACAAGCATGATGACGACCGATGTGAGAATCGCAATCACCATGACGGGAACATATGTGGTCATGCCAACAGCGGTGATCACAGAGTCAACGGAGAACACCAAGTCAAGCAAAAGCACTTGGCCGATAACGGCTGCGAAGGTTGGGGCCACTTTGGCAGAGACCGTGCCTTCTTCGCCTTCGAGTTTGTGGTGGATCTCTTTTGTCGCCTTATAGATAAGGAAGAGTCCACCGGCAAGAAGAATTAATTCTTTACCGCTGAAACCAATGGAGCCGATAGTGAACAGCTCTTTCTTGAGGGTGATGATCCAGCCAATTGCAAGGAGCAAAACGATTCGCATGCCACCAGCAGCGAGGAGGCCAACCTTGCGGGCTTTGTCTTGCTGTTCGACAGGCAACTTTGAAGCGAGGATCGAGATAAAGACGACGTTGTCGACTCCGAGGACAATTTCGAGTGTGAGGAGAGCAGCGAGGGCGCTCCAAGCGGTGGGGTCAGAGATCCATTCCATGAAAGGAAAAATTAGCAGTGCACGGAGTCTTTATAGGGGAAAAGAGCGAGGTTATTTGGGATTAGTTGTTCGAGGGGAGTGATTGCCCGAGAGTCTTGCCGCGAGAGTGAGTAACTGACGGCGCAGCATGATGCCGTCACCAGGGCCGAGGATCAATCGCTCAAGCAGCCATCCTCCAGGAAGATTGATGTGTGAACGCATGCGAGTGACGAGTCGCGTGCCTTCTGGGACTGCACGCAACTCATAAGCAAGGATGAAGTGCAGGCGGGGGATCTTCTTCTTTCCATTCTTTACTTCTAAGACAAAGTGTTGCGGTGACGTCACGATGGCGGCGCGAAAAGAAGTGGGGCCTGCAGGAACAGCGTCACCTGTATTCACGTTTTGCCATTCTTCGTGCACCCGAGTAGCACTCTTGCGCCCTAGGTTGTCGAGCCAGTCGTAGCTGTACCAACCGGCTCTGCCAAAACCCATTTGGCGAATCCACGGGAACACATCTTGAGGTGGGGCAGGAATGGTGATGCAGCGAGTTGCAACAACTGTTGCATTCGCGCATAGATCATCACCAATGACGGGACTGTCGATTTCTTCCTGGGTTGCTCCCCAATATTGAAACATCATGATTCAGCTGTAATCCGTGAGTTGCGAATCTCCGACGACCACACACGAGCAAGTATCCATACGGCGCAGACACCGCTCAGTGTCCAGGCAAGAGTGCGCACAAGGTTTGCTGTCATCAAGCGATCATGAATTGCGGCATCAAAACCATCGGCGAGATCTCCGTGAGCAGGTGCTGACCAGACGCCACTGATGACAAGTGCGATTGCCATACCCACTCCGTTGAGAAATGCGGGGAGACGAAGATCGCGGCGATTCCCGAGGAAAGCGAGGATGAGTACACCGAGCAATGTGATGCCTTCGATCAGCCAGGGGAGAAGCAGCAGCTTCCCGATTCGATTCACATGCTCTGACTGAAATGCAATATAGGTGGATTCTCCAACATGTGCGAAGAGTGGATAGTGGACGTAATGAATTGTCCAAATCATGCCCACCATGAAGAGTGTGGAAGCCATGTGAGCAATCACGAGTGAACGTGTGTATCGCTGAAGTACGGACATCCCGTGAGGGTATCGGCTGAGGTGATTGTTGATTGCGAAAAGATCCTGGGCACAAGTCGATTTCATAGGATCATCACTCTTCGGAATGGCTTCCTTGAAGGATTTTCAAGACCGTAATCGCTGAAGCAATTAGCCCTGGCGTAGAGTTTGAGGCAATGTCTTCTGAGAACAACAACGCAACTATTCGAGTCGGTCTTCTTGCTTATGGAGCAATCGGACATGAACACAATCTTGCGGTGCAGGGGACTCCAGGTCTCACTCTCACAGCGGTCTGTGATGTCAACCCCGAGCGAGTCGCAGCTGCTCGTGAACTAGCCCCCACTGTTGAGGCGTTTTCCGATGCAACGGCAATGCTTGATTCGGGTCTGATCGATCTAGTTGTGATCTCAACACCTCCCAATAGCCACTACTCATGGGCGAAGGAAGCATTGACACGCAATGTCCATGTCGTGTTGGAAAAGCCAATGGCATTGAATGCTGATCAGTGCGATGAATTGATGGCGCTCGCAGCACAGAAGGATTTGCTCCTCGTGGTGTATCAGAACCGTCGATTTGATGCAGATTTTGTGACGATGGCTCGCCTCATCTCTGAAGGTGCCATTGGGGATGTCTTTCAATATGACAGTTTCGTCGGTGGCTATTCCGAGCCATGCACGTATTGGCATTCCAATGCAGAGGTATCGGGCGGTGCAATCTTTGACTGGGGAAGTCACTTCATTGATCAGATCTTGTCCGTGATCCCTGATGCCATTGCGCATGTCAGTGGCCAGAACCACAAGCGTGTCTGGATGCATGCAACGAATGCAGATCATGCACAAGTCACCATCACATTCACATCGGGAACTCAGGCAGTATTTGTGAACTCAGATCTTGCAGCGGCTCGCAAGCCGAAGTTCTACGTTCTTGGAACTAAAGGCGCAATTGTGGGTGACTGGGACCCTGCAGCAGAACCAGCAGTAGCGGACTTGCCGGCCATTCTCACAGTGCACACCAACGATGGCGCACAGTCGGTTGTTGCGCTTGATGCTGTGAAGCCCTTTTCGTTTCATCATTCCATCGTTGAGTATTTGACGAACAAGACGCCGATGTCGGTGCAAGCATTGCAGTCACGCAACGTTGTTGCAATCATGGAAGCCGCTGAGCAATCTGCATTGACGAATGCACTTCCCGTCGTTCCCAACATCGCACTTTCGTGACCGTTCGTTGGGGGTTCATTGGCGCTGGCTATGTCGCCAGCCGGGCGATGGCCCCTGCAGTTCATGCCGCAAGTGGGGCAGAGCTGTATGCAGTTGCAAGCCGTGATGCTGCTCGCTCAGCAGAATTAGAACCAGTTGTTGTTCACAACTCGTATCGTGCGCTGATTGAAGACCCAAACGTCGATGCGGTGTATATCAGCCTTACCAATGTCCAACATAAAGAGTGGGTGATCGCAGCATTGGAAGCTGGCAAGCATGTGTTGTGTGAGAAGCCACTTGCTTTGAATGCTGATGAAGTGCGCAGCATGAATGCAGTTGCTGAGCGTCACCAGCGTCTTCTTGTGGAAGCTGTGTGGACTCGTTGGCAACCTCGCATGAAGCGAATGGCTCAAGTAATTCAGCGCGGTGATCTGGGTGACATTCAGTCGATCTCGTCAGCGTTTACTTTCAAAGGCGACCTCACTGGTAACTACCGGTCAGACCCAACAATGGGTGGCGGTGCGCTGTTAGATGTGGGCTGTTACCAGGCACATCTGTGGATGATGCTTCTCGGAGAAACGATTGACTATTCCATTGAGTCAGTGGAGCGAACAGAAGGCTCCACCGGAATTGACCTCACAACGTCAGTGCAGACCATATTGAACGGTTCCATTCGCGCTGATGCACTGTGCTCTTTTGACATGACCCCTGAACAGCGGATATC
>WLGW01000075.1 GCA_009703055.1 Actinomycetota bacterium | reverse complement strand
CGAGAACGTTCTTGCCACCGCGGATCGGGTCTGGGCATTGGAAGACTGGCTTCAACACGCAGTCAGATGCGTCGCCGCTTGCCTGCTCGGTGGAGGAACCGTCAAAGCCCCACTCATCCATTGGCATGTCGACGATTGCACCAGCGAAGTCAGGAATGACCTTGGTTTTTGAACGGAGCAATGGTGTCGGCGATGTTCCGTCGATCCAGATGTATTCGGCCTGAATTGGCATTGAGGATTCCTTTGCCTCTGGGGGATAATTCCCGATTTCTGAGTGCCTTAATGATGGCACCTAGGGATTTCTTTCCCTTTTCCCAATTGTGAACGCTGTGTAAAGAGGTGCTGGCCCAGGGCCCTCCGGGGCGGGAATCCTTATAGGGACAGGGTTCTAGGGGGAGGGTGGTTAGCCTCATGGCGTGAGCAAAATGACCGCGCCAGCCCCAGAAATGGGCCTTCGGGTGGCTTTGTCGCAGCTGAACCCTGTTGTTGGGGACTTGCGGGGCAATATCGGACTGATGACAGCCGATTACGAGCGCGCTGTTCAGGCTGGTGCTCAAGTGGTGGTGTTCCCCGAATTGAGTGTCACGGGATACCCGCCCGAGGACTTGTTGTTGAAGGGTTCGTTCATCGCAGACAACCGCCGAGCACTTGAAGATTTTGCGGCGACAACAGGTGAGTGTGCTGCAGTCGTTGGTTTTGTTCTCCAAGAAAATGCACAACTGTTCAACGCCGCTGCTGTGTGTATCAACGGCGCGGTGCGCGATGTGTATTGCAAGCAGTTGTTGCCGAACTACTCAGTTTTTGATGAAGAGCGTTACTTCGAACCTGGTGTTGCGACGAACTCTGATGGCACTGTTGCCGGAATAACAACGTTAAACGGTGTCACCGTGGGCGTTTCAATTTGCGAAGACATTTGGTTTGCGGATGGACCAGTCAAAGCGCAAGCCGCAGCCGGTGCACGAGTGTTGTTGAACCTCAATGGTTCACCGTTTCACCAAGGTAAGCACACAGAGCGCGAAGAAATGTTGGCGCAACGTGCACGCGAGACAGGTTCTGCAATTGTCTATGTCAACCAAGTTGGCGGACAAGACGAATTGGTCTTTGAAGGCTCGAGCGTGGTTGTGGCACCAAATGGTTCTGTCGCAAGCCGCTTGAAGTCATTTGATAGTGACTTCGCGGTGATTGATATTGCTGCAGATGGAACTGTCGCAGTCGTCGACATCGTTCCATTTGAGACAGACCTCGATCGTGTGTATGCAGCGCTTGTCGTGGGTACTCGTGATTACGTGCGTAAGAACGGTTTCTCAAGTGTTGTCATTGGTTTGTCGGGTGGTATCGACTCGTCCATCGTTGCTGCAGTTGCCGTTGATGCATTGGGTGCAGACAACGTGTATGGCATTGCAATGCCGTCGCGTTATTCCAGTCAGGGTTCTCTTGATGATGCGGATCGTTTAGCGAAGGCGTTAGGAATTGACCATCGAGTGATCTCCATTGAGCCAGCATTTACTGCTTATTTGGAGATGTTGTCACCGTCATTCGAAGGTCGTGACCCTGATCTCACAGAAGAAAACTTGCAGAGCCGTTGCCGTGGGATGACTCTGATGGCGATGAGCAACAAGTTTGGTTGGATGGTTCTCACCACCGGCAACAAGAGCGAGATGGCTGTCGGATACTTCACGATTTATGGCGACTCCGCTGGTGGCTATGCGGTGATTAAAGACGTTTTCAAAACGCAGGTATTTGATCTCTGTCGTCGCATCAACGAACGTGCTGGTCGCGAGATCATTCCAGAGACAGTGATTATCAAACCACCATCAGCCGAACTTCGTCCCGATCAACGCGATGATCAAAGCCTTCCGCCATACGAAGAACTCGATCCGATACTCCGTCATTACGTAGACAATGATTTGTCAGTCAGCGAAATCGTGAAGTTGGGCTTCAACGAAGCTGTTGTCGCTCGCATTGCCCGTCTTGTTGATGTAAATGAATACAAGCGTCGTCAGTGTGCGCCAGGTGTTCGTGTGTCAACGAAAGCATTCGGCAAAGATCGCCGCGTGCCGATTACAAACGGTTATCGCGCGGATCGCGCGTAAGCAGTAATTGCCAACACGGTGAGTGCTGCAAGTGCAGTGCCCGCAATTGTTGGACCGATAGGGCCAACAGAGTCATAGAGCGATGTTGCCACTGTGCTGAAGACAGCACGACCGCATGTGCCCGCACCAACAGTGAGACCTAAACCAATGCCACCGGCGGTGGGCACGAGGTTCGCCGCAAGTGGCAGCATGCTGACAAGTGCAAACTCAAACCCTGCAATGAACAACACCAGCATGGGAATTGCAATCACACTGATGTGGCTTCCTGCACTCATTGCCACGCCAGCAATCACCATCATGATGACGCCACGTCGCACGCTGACCTCTTTGCCCCATCCATCAGTCACTCGACTACTTCCGATGCTGGATGCAAGTTCGAAGACACCGAGCACAATCACGATTGCAATCAAGCCACCGCTCGTGAAGTTGAATTCATCCTCAAACCACGGGCCAAAAGTGATGCTGACGCACTGGCTGGCTCCCATGAGCATGAACGAACATGCGAAGACAAACCATGCGTTTGCAGGGACTTTCCCTCGCGCATGTTCTGTCACGGGGGCATGTGCGTCATGGCGGGGCAGACCAGCAGCCAACAAGGCACCTGTGAACATCATTGCAATAGCGCCCACGATAAAACCAGCGCGCCACGAGATGAGTGCTGTTGCGAGGCCCATGATCGCCACGCCAATGAAAAGTGACAACGCCCACGACGTTTCAATCACTCCGACAATGCGACCACGCCTGTCGTAGGGCACATGATCATTCACCCAGACAATGAGTGCGGTATCAAAGAGAACCTTTGCAGCACTCAGCAAAAACATCGCAGCTGCAAAGACAACAAGGTTCTGAGCAGTTGCCGCCACAACAATCGAAATCGTGATGAGCGCAATACCCATCATCATGGAGATGAGTCGATTACCTCTGTCAATGAACCGCCCGATGATGGGCGAGAGAAGTCCGGCGAATTCGCCGACCATAAATGCAACACCCATTTGGCCAACAGATACGTCAAGTCCACGAGCGATGACTGCGATAAACGGCGGTGCGAATCGGTAGCACGAGTTTGAAACCAAACGTGCCCACACGAGCCGATCAATGTTGGAGCGAACAACCGGTGCGTACGAGGTGTCGATGAAGCGGGAAAACACTTAGAGCTCTTCGCCGAGTTCGCCGTGTTCAAAGAGATCGACAACATCGCCGACCTCAATGGGCGAAGGATGACCAGGACGCACGATGAAATGGCAACCACCAAGGTTTGCGATGCGCGGGTCTGATACTCC
Source organism: Actinomycetota bacterium (assembly GCA_009703055.1). Classification (GTDB taxonomy): domain Bacteria; phylum Actinomycetota; class Acidimicrobiia; order Acidimicrobiales; family Ilumatobacteraceae; genus UBA2093. The sequence continues at coordinate 2,632 of WLGW01000075.1, read as the reverse complement.
GTGCGCACGACGCATCACGCGAATGATGCCAGCGTGCGCGATACACAACACTTCTGACGCGGGAAATTCCGTTGCTAAATCAACGAGTGCACTGGTCACGCGTTCAACGATGGACTCATCAGTTTCAAAATCTGGTGGTCGCTTGTGCTCTTTGAGATACCCCGGCCAATCGCGCTCAATCTGATCGTGTGTGAGACCTTGCCATTCGCCCACGTGCGTTTCGCGCAGACGAATATCTGGTGTCATCAGCCCGATTCCCAATCCATTCGAGATGATGGTGGCCGTCATGTACGCACGACGAAGGTCGCTGGAGATAACGGCATCAAACATGCCCAGTTTTTCTGTTGCTCGACGTGCTTGCTCATATCCAAGCTCGGTGAGCTCGATGTCGGCTTGTCCTTGCCAGCGTCCCAATGCGTTCCATTCGCTCTGGCCGTGCCGGAGCATGAGGATGCGGGTAGGAGAATTCACTGCGACAGTGTAGGAGGTGCTTCCCTTATTGACCTGAGGTGATTCCGGCGAGGATTTCGGGAAAAAACTGATCGGCCAGGTCGCGCATCTCTTGATCGGTGCGATCTTGGATGGGGTGCGACGTGAAGACACGCTTCATGTCTGGAAAGCCCAGTGCCTCTGATTGTGCCGTAGCAGCGGTGACGAATTCCGCCGATGCCACAAAGATGCCGGGGAGGCCGCGAAGTTCTAAGTCTGCGATGTCATGCACACTGCACGACGTACAACTGCCTCAATCAGCAAGAGCTTCAATCACAAGAGTGCATTGAGTAGCAATCTCGTGTCGAAGATCAACAGGTGCAGGCTTGGTGAAAGTTGGCTTCGCGAAGCGCTTGACCTTTGCGCCGCGTTCGGTCAGTAATTCTTCAAGGCGGTCGAGGAAAACATTGCCGCGTGGCTTCGAAATGTCGAGCAGTGCGATGGTGTGGCCCTTGATGTCTGCGGGGCGCGCAAGCAATTGTCGCGTGGACGGGTTCGACTCACTGGTCGGATCAAGAATGGTGAGTCCAGTTGCCATGTCTTCAGTATGTCACGAGCCGACGATGCGAGTGACGGGGTCACTGCCGATTGCGCCATTTGCCCATCCAGCAACGATGGATGAGAACAAGCCAGCACCGCCGCCGGCATATGTCAACAGCAGTCCTCCAGCGCGGAATTTGGGCAGTGTGCTGTCACGGAGATGTGGTGGAACCCCTTCGGCCATGCCTTGTGCTCCGCGGACCAAGTCTGCGCCTGGTCGCAGTGTGCGTTCAGTGATTTCGGCAAGCAACTTTTCTCGAGACCATCCGGCTTCGGCATACACGCGACCATGGTCGGGGCTCAGCGTGAGAATCGCATCGAAACCAATGACCAACTTGGGGTGATGAACGGTGAGAAGACACGCCGCAAGAGACTCAGTGAGTTCTTCAGGAGTACGCGCCAATTGATCAACTACACATCGTGGGCCTTCACCAGCAAACACAGTGACAGCGTTTTGTCCGAGTGGCACACCACGTTCTGTTGCAAGTGATGTGAATGGTGAGTTCTCTTCGTCTTCAGCAAAACAAAATGAAATCTTGCCGGGGTTGCCATGGGTTGCGCGATCAACTTCACCAGGACGTCCGCCACCAACGTTGCGAATAGTGAGTTGCACTGCGCGCCCGATGGTGTTGTTCGCGCGATTGCCTTGTCCGAAGGCGTTGATACCTGAGTTCATGCCAATCGCGCGTGTGCCAGGGCCGTTGCAAATGATGACGGGGCCGACGGGCATTGTTGTTGCGAGAACACCATGCATATTGAATTGGTCATTGCACACAGCTTCAAGAGCGGCGATGACCCACGGCATGTACTCGGGCAAGCAACCAGCCATCACTGCATTGATGGCAATTTTCTCAACAGTGAGTTCCACTAAGTCTGGTGGAGCAATGGCGACGATGTCTTGTGGATGACGTGTGGTGCCAGTGAGCATGCGCAAGACGCGTTCACGTGTCGGTGGTATGACAGGAAGTCCATCTGTCCATCCACGCGCATACATCGCTTCAAACTCATCTTCAGCTGACGAGAATTCGATGTGGCGAGAAATGACAGGCGAGTCTGTGAATGCGGCGCGCAATGCGTCAACGCGGTCAGGGTCAACACTCATTGATCCGCAACCGGGACGAGTTACTGGAAGATCTGCGCCTAAATCATCAATGCCAGTAATGCGCTGCCATTCCGCTTGTGACCATCCGAATGTTCTGCCGACCTCGACGCCGTTTTCAATGACGAGAAGAGTGGGCACCGTTTCGATGTCGTAATGCCATGACACGGCCAACGTGCTGTCATGGGTGTGCGGCACAGACTCTGGGAAATCTGGGTTGTCCTGGGTGTACACGGTGAGCGGTGCGCCTGAGGCGGCAATGGCTGCGAGGACAGGTTCAACCATTTGACAGGTGGCGCACTCGTGCTTGACGACGACGACGAGACCATTGGGCAGCAGTGGAGCGGTGGTGCTCATGACCGAACGCTATACCCTCGGTGACGGAGGCGTATAAGTACCTGGTGGGCTTCGCTGTCTTCAACACAGACGAGACGGGCGATCCCCGTCTGGCGGGTTCGATTCCCGTCCGCCTCCGCCATCACCAGGAAGATCCGGGCAGTCGGG
>WLGW01000074.1 GCA_009703055.1 Actinomycetota bacterium | reverse complement strand
CCTTTGCAACATTGGCGAGGATTACATCAATGGTTCCCTCGACCAATTTTGCTGCGGTCTTGTTATCGACCTCAGTGTGGAGTGCTACTGCTTGAATGAGTTCACGCTTCTTCATGGATGTCACCGTAACTCACCTAGCCAATGAAATCGGGGATTTCCGAGACCTGTTTCTCGTCACACCAAAACGGGGGGATGGGACTACCGAATGCGAATCTTCGAAGTGATGTGCTAAGCGACGAGTTACGGAACCATCAGCACTCGGCCGAATGCCTGGCGACTCTCGATATATCGGTGTGCGTCGGCAGCCTCGGCGAGGTTGAAAATCTTGTCGGTGACCACGGTGAGTGCGCCAGTGGCGACTTGTTCGAGAAGTCCCGCGATCATGGGGTGAGTTCGTCCACCGTTCATTGCCATCTCTGCGCCTAAGAAAACACCATGTATTTCGGCGTTTTTGGCCATTAATCCACCAATTTGAGGTGGTTGTGGCTCGCGCCCTGCATTTCCCACGTAACTCACGCGGCCTCGGTAACCCAGCGATGCGATGCTCGCCTCGAGTGTTTTCCCGCCCACAGGGTCAACAACCAAGTCGACGCCCTTGCCGCCGGTGATGTCCAAAATCGCCTTCGCGGTGTCAACCTGTGCGTAGTTGATGGCGTGGTCGAGTCCGTACTCCTTGAGACGGGCGAGGCGTTCATCGCTGGACGCAGTGGCAAAAACAGTTGCTCCCGCAGCCTTGGCTAACTGAATGGCAGCGAGGCCGACGCCTCCTGCACCAGCCTGAATCAGGACTGATTCTCCAGCTTTCAGGCGGCCAAACTCGAACAAGCAGTCATGAGCGGTACCAAATTCAATGGGCACTCCCGCGCCATGAAGTAGGGACACGCCATCAGGCAATGCCCACACAGATGCGGTGGCAACACTGACAACTTCTGCATGTGATCCGTACGCCATGGTGGCAACGACGGGCTGGCCTTTCACGAATTGTGTGACGCCGTCGCCGACTTCACGAATGATGCCGGAGCACTGGTAACCCACAATGTGCGGGGTAGTGGCGAGTGCACCGCCTTGGCGATGCAAAAGATCTCCACCTTGAATGCCGATGAAGGCGACATCAATCAGCACGCCGCCTTTGCGAAGTTGTGGCTCTGCTACTTCTTCATAACGGAACACTTCAGGTCCGCCGACATGGTCATACACAGCTGCTTTCATGAGTGTGACAGTAGTGCTGGTTATTGACGGCGGCGTACTTGGGGCGCCAGCGCAAAAACAATGACCACAAGCGCTGCAAGGGCAAAGGCTGACTGGCTTGTGACATCACCTGGCCGGCCCAAAAGTTGTGCAATTGCAATGGGAATCGTGGTGGTGTCGTTGCGTGTGAGAAATGAGGTTGCACCAAATTCTCCCAACGACACTGCAGCAGACAGCCCAACTGCTCTCACGAGTGCTGGTTGCAACAGTGCCAACTCAATATGTCGCCAACTACGCCACGGATGAGCGCCGAGTGATGCCGCGGCATCCGAGAGGTCTTTGGGAATTGCATCAAGGGCCGGTCGTATTGCTCGTACTGCAAGTGGCAATGCAAGCACTGAATGCACAACGGGGATGAGCCACCACTGCGAACGCCAATTCACCGGCGACTGATCAAAGGCAATGATGAGACCGAGTCCGAAGGTGACTGCAGATACTGCGAGCGGCAATGCGGTGATGCCCGCAACGATGGATGAACGCCGTTGCGCAACACTGATGATGAGGGCGGCAATGGGCGCCAGTACCGCACAGATGGCCGCGAAGAAAAGTGATGTCATGAGTGTCTGTGGAATATTCACGCCCACTGCTTCGGTGGAACCATCGAAGAGCCATTGATAGCCGCGCAGTGAGAAATGTCCGTTCAAAGTAAATGATCGGATGATGACGGCGATGAGTGGACTCACAACAACGAGAGCAGGGACAGCGACTGAAAAGAACAGCACAAGTCCGAATGGTGTTCGAGACTCTCTCAAGAATTGAATTGTCAGAGGTGATGAATGAGGTTCGTGTGAAGCAGGGTTTCCCCACCGAAGAACGAGAAGAACAACTACTGCCTGAACAAGTGCAAGTGATGTTGCAGTGCGTGTATCTCCGAGTCGTATTGCTTGCGTGAATATTTCCGACTCGATAGTGCGGTGGGAGATGTCGCCCAATATTGCGATGACGGCAAAACTCGTGAAGCAGAAGAGGAAAATGATTGCCGCAGCATTGCGAAGTGATTCGCTGATGTGGGGAACAACGACATAGAGAAATGTGCGCACCCGACCAGCACCGAGATCCGCGGCAGTGTCTTCCATCGTTGTATCAAGCAGCGACCATTGCGGCCCGACGACGCGAACAACGATTGCAATATTGAAGACAACGTGCGCCCACAGAATCGCCGGGATGCCCGCTGCAGGAAGAATCGCTTTGATTCCCGTTGCGACAACGACCGCGGGCATAAAGAACGGGATCGTAATCAGTGCCGTTAGTACTCGCGAGAAACGAAATCTGTGTCGAGAAATTGCCCACGTAAAGGGCAGACCTACAACAAGTGTGAGAGCTGTTGATGCGACGGCTTGCCACAACGTGAACCACCAGACTCCATGCAGCGAGGATTCGGTGAGTGTGTCAATGATGTCTTGAGGTCGCGCAAACTCCGCGAGCATCGAGAGAACAGGGAATGCAAAGAACATCGCCAACAGTGCAACGACGAGCACCTGCAGCCGTTGGGCTGTTCTTGCAACCGAGTTCATTACAAGAAGATGTTTCTCCAGGTATCGATCCACTGATCGCGGTTCTTCTCAATCTTCTCTGCAGATGGTGTGCTGCTAGTTGTGGGGCGCACCGCATGCTTCAAGAAGACATCAGGGAGAACCGCGTCCTTGTTGACCGGGTACACGAACAATGAAGTGGGCATTGATTCCTGGAACTTCTTTGCCAACAGATAATCAACGAGCTTGCGAGCCAAGTCCTCATTCTTTGAGCCACGCAGAACACCAACGTATTCAGTGGCTTTGAAACAGGTTGCAGTCACAACGCCTGTGGGTGCTGTGGTGAGTGGTGTTTCAGAGAAGAGCACTTCTGCTGCAGGGCTTGATCCGTACGACACAACGATTGGATACTTGCCCTTGCCCGAAGAGCCAGAGAAGTCGATGGTGTAGGCCGCAGTCCAATCACTAGCGATGCGAACACCATTGGCTTTCAACTGCTTCCAGTAGTTCTGCCACTTTCCTTCACCAAAGTGTTCGATACTGGCGACAAGAAAAGCAAACCCAGGTGCGGAGTTCACGGGGTCTGGAGCGGTCAAAAGACCTTTGTATGTGGGAAGCGCAAGATCTTCAAATGTCTGTGGTGGTGTGATTCCACGTGATTCGAACCACGCTTTGTCGTAGTTCAGACACACGTCGCTCTCGTCCACTGGTGTGTAATCCAATAACACATTTCCTGATTGCGCTCGTGAGAGAAAGGTGTTGTCGATGCCGAACATCACGTCACCCTCAGGATTGCCAGATGTGAGAATTGCCTTGCTCACCATGGAGCCGGTGTCGCCCGCAGTCACAACCCTGACTGTTGCGCCAGTCGCTGCAGTGAAGTCATCAAAGATTCCTTCAGCGGGAGTGAACGCGTCATAGGAGATCAGGGTGATCTCTTTCGCACTCTCTTCAAATGAACCTGTGATGACGGAGCAACTCGCAAGAGCGGAGCCAGCGACGAACGAGACCACAAGAAATATGGCGACGATCTTTTTCATGGTTATCTATTTCCTTTGTTGAGTGTGGAGATGACGGCGAGAGCTCCGGTGCGCAATGAGATGCGCACCTCTGACGATGTTGCAATGTTGCTGACACCACGCGACGCAAATGAATGCAAAGTGTCGCGCTTCAATTCCCATTGCAGTCCGGTTGTTGTCACACCTTTGGCGTTGCCGCCAAGGGGAATCAACGAGACAGTGCTGCCGATGGGGAGTTCTAGTTCCGCTGCTTCGCGTGGAGTCACGATGCGCACGTAGTTGTCGCCAACATGTGCCGACATGGTTGCGTCGTCTGCGTGCGACACCAATGAGTGCACCATGGCAAGTAGGTGATCGAAGCGATCTCCGCCACCAGACACAAGATGAATATGGCGGTAGTCAAACTTGCGCGCGAGTTGCAGTGCGAGTTCAGTATCGGTGACGTCTTTATCCGTCGGATGTTCAATGATCTCAGCGTCGCTGGCATGGGCTTCGACCAAATGTTCTGGTCGGATGGAATCCATGTCGCCAATGAGGAGGTCGGGCTGGTAGCCCAGTGCAGTGGCGTGTTCCCACCCAGAGTCGGCAGCAATCACCAGTGCAGCCTCAGGCAAGTGGTCGCGCACAGAAGATTCAGGTGAGTTGCCGCCGATAAAGATAAGTGCGTGGCGTGGAGCCATTTCCATTTCCCTCCGCCGGCATTACCCGGATCAGGTTTTTGGGTCGGTGGCCGCGGCCACCCTCTCAGCCCGCCGATTCGTGCGAGCTCCCCTTGGTGTTATATGAAGTGAAGACTATCGGGCGAGACGTTGCATGTCAGGTTCGATGAAGATGAATCGAGCGCTCGGAACTGCTGCCCGCATCGCTGTCTCAGCCTCATCAATGATGCGACTGACATCCTCTGCTGAAAGAGAGGGCTCGAATATTGCCTTGGTGGCGACGAGCAAGGTGTCGGGGCCGAGGTGTTCGGTATGCATGTAAATCACTTCAGATATCTGAGGGTGATTCCGTAATGCGTTGCTCAGCAACAAGCGGTCCGCCTTGGAAGCGGTCTCGCCGAGAAGCAGTGCCTTCATTTCAACACCCAAAACGAAAGCCACGACAACGAGGAGCACGCCAATCGCAATAGAGCCTGCGGCATCCCAGCGAGGGTTGTGGGTGAAGTGACCGAGAAGCACGCCAAAGAGCGCAAGGAAGAGGCCAGTCTCTGCTGCAACGTCTTCCAAAAGAACTGTCGGAAGTTCAGGAGACTTTGAAGTACGAATGAACTGCCAGTAGCTCTGCCCAGCGGGCTTGACGTGCCCCACTTCCTTCACTGCAGTGCGCAATGAATAGGTCTCCAACATGATTGCCACAACAAGAATGCCGATTGCGATGCCAAGGCTTTCCGTTTCGTGCGGGTGACGCATCTTGCTGATGCCTTCATAGATGGCAAAGAGTCCACCCATGCTGAACAGCACGAGGGCAACAATGAACGCCCAGAAATAGCGCTCGCGTTGGTGACCGAATGGGTGCTCCTCATCGCCCTCGCGAACTGCACGCTTGGCGCCCAACAAAAGCAATCCTTGGTTACCGGTGTCAGCGAACGAGTGCACGGATTCGGCCACAAGCGCAGCTGAGCCCGTCAACAAGAAGCCAACAAACTTTGAGATGGCGATACCGAGGTTGGCGAAGAACGCCGCGATGATCGCCTTACGGCTGCCTTCATTCATGCGTCTAGGTTGTCACATAGGGGCGTGCAGCCTCGGAACGTCGTCCATGGGGGTATGGAATGGGTTATCTAGAGAACAAGATCGCAGTTGTGACTGGTGGCGGTCGCGGCATTGGCAAGGCCATCTCGCTTGCACTTGCTGAACAAGGTGCAACAGTCGCAATCAACTATCGGCGCGACAAGGACGCTGCTGAAGAAACCATGCGCGAGATTCTTGATGCCGGCGGCGTGGCGAGTATTCACCAGGGTTCTAATGATGTTCCTGCAGAGAACTTTTCCATGGTGCAAGAAATCATTGAGACACATGGCGGCATCGACATTGTTGTGGTGAATGGCGGCAATGCATCGAAGGGACGCAGTGTTGTTGACACAGAAGCAGAAGAAGTGTGGAACCTCGTAGCGACACATGCACTCGGACCACACCAGTTGTGCCGTGCGTTCTTGCCACACATGCGTGCGCGCGGTGGCGGACACGTGGTGTTCATCTCATCGGTCGCCACAAGCGGCATGTCAGCAAACGGTGCGCCCTACAACATGGGCAAAGCAGCGATGGAAGCACTCGCGCTCACGTTGGCGAAGGAAGAACGTCCCCACAACATCCGCGTCAACATCGTGGCGCCGGGGCTCGTGGAAACAGATATGGGTGTGCGCCT
>WLGW01000073.1 GCA_009703055.1 Actinomycetota bacterium | reverse complement strand
GTTCTGGCTGTTGGGTGCACGGAGGCTCGTACACCACCTTCCCTGAAGCACGTCAGAAGCGCCAGGAACTCATGGGTGACGACCTCAAGCGTTGGAACGATGAAGAACGTCGCTTGTTCCACCACATGAAGATCATGAAGCAGCGTGCAGCGCAGAACTTCAAGAATGCGACCAAGGCAAATGGCGCAGAGTCCCGGTGGGAGAAATTCGTCAAGGCTGGCCCGCCTCCCCCACCCGTTGCTGATCAACAGATCTTTGTTCGTTTCACCGGAGCAGACTCAGCTCGTCGCGTGGTGAAGTTTGAAAGTGTCGCCGTTGGCGACCTCTTCATGCCGTTCTCCGACGAGATTCACTTTGGTGAGCGCGTCGGCCTCATTGGTCCGAACGGAACCGGCAAGACGCATCTCTTGAATGCCTTGGATGGCAAGAGCGAGGCACTGGCCGGCGACATCACTTTTGGGCCGCGAACATCCGTCGGCATGTTCAACCAAATCAATGATCGCCCTGAATACAAAGGTCGTCAGTGCGTGGACATTGTGCGTGACAAGTTGATTGACGAACAAAAGTCAATGGGGGCGCTTGCCCGCTACGGACTGCGCACCAATGCCAAACAAGAGTTCCAAACATTGTCGGGTGGCCAGAAGGCACGACTTGAAATTCTGATGCTGGAACTCGCTGGTCACAACGTGTTGTTACTTGATGAGCCCACGGACAACCTTGATATCGAATCTTCCGAAGCGCTCGAGATGGCACTCGAAGGTTTCGAAGGAACAGTGATTGCCGTGAGCCACGACCGCACGTTCCTTGCGCGATTCAGTCGTTTCATCATGATCACCGACGATGGTGCCGTGTATGAGATTCCTGATTTCGAACTTGCACTGGCAGGTCTCAGTGAGCCCGACAAACTATCAACGCTTCGCCTCGCAAAACCTCTGACGGCATAGCCCGTCTACTTCGCAAAGAAGTACGCGAGCGGAAGAACAGAGCTCACCGCAGCAGCAACTGCAATCAAAGTTGTCGACACACGTCCACTGGTGTGCTCGCCCATCACATGTTTGCGCCGCGAGAGAATCAAAATCATCACAATCAACGGTGGTGCTGAGAGTCCGTTCAAAATTGCTGACCAATACAACGAACGCACAGGGTCCAGCCCGGCCATGTTCATGCCGAGGCCCAACAACATCGAGCCGACAATCACCATGTAGAAGGCTTTCGCCTGCGACATCTTCAAACTGAGGCCTTCACGCCAACCGAAGGTTTCTGCAAGCGCATACGACGTGGAGCCCGCGAGAACAGGAACCGCCAATAACCCTGTTCCCACAATGCCGATGGCAAACAGATACTTCGCAGCACTTCCCGCCAGGGGCTCCAGCGCCATCGCCGCCTCTTCAGCAGTTCCAATCTGAGTGATACCCGCTTGTCCTAGCGTCGCCGCCGACGTCACCATGATCGCGAACATCACGAACACGCCACTCGTCATCCCCGCCATCACGTCGCCACGCATGGCACGCAAATGACCACCCCAATGCTCGGGGCTCAGGCGCGTTGTCCCATGCTCTCGTAGTTCCTCAACTTCTTCACTCGTTTGCCAAAAGAAGAGATACGGAGAAATCGTTGTGCCGAATAGTGCAATCAGTGCGGCAATCGTGATCTTGTTGAAAGTGAATTCAGGGACCAGTAATCCGCGCACAACATCTGCCCACTGTACTTTCACAATGAACAAGACCAACACATACGACAGAAGCGACACACATAGCCACCGCAGCACACGTGAGTACTTGTGATACGGCACAAATACTTCAAGCGAAGCCATCCCTGCCGTGAAGAGCAGTACAAGAACGATGTGCGGAACAGGAATAATCAATCGCGTTGCAGCAGCCATCGACCCTAAGTCAGCGCCGATGTTGAAAGAGTTTGCACTCACTACTAACACCACAGCGATGTACAAGACCCACTTCGGAAACTCACGACGAATCAGCGACGCAAGACCTTGCCCGGAAGAAAGACCAAGACGTGCCGTTGCTTCTTGCACTGCAATCGCTAAGGGCAACGCCACCAATGTGGACCACAACAAAGTGAACCCAAATGCTGCACCCACTTGGGAATACGTACCGATGCCTGATGGATCATCGTCTGCTGCACCCGTGATGAGTCCAGGACCTACTCGTTGAAAATACCCGCGGCCTCGAAACCGCCTGCGATGCGGATGATGTTGCACATCCGCCGTCACTGGTCGCGACCTGCGAATGCTTCCCACTCTTCTTGTGTCCAATGTTGACGTAACTCAGTCGTCACAAAATCTGTTGTCCACTGCACCATCTCAAACCAGGGAAACTCCACTGACATGATTTCGGTGAACGCCATTCCTTCAAGCAACAACGCTGCGTCCTCAATACCAAGAGTGATGGGTTGTCCATCTTCGTGAGAGAAGAGGCGCTCATCAAGATCAATGAGATGCTCCACGTTCCAACGTGTGTGGCGTTCTGCCAACTGCACTTGGTCCGTCATGATTCCGACAATCTGCGATAGCGCAGCAATCGCTTCCTTATCGAAGGAGATCTGGCGAGGCTCAATCACCCTTTATGTCTAGCGGACATCTCAGTACGGAAGGGTGTACGTATTCTCTAATTCGTCCTGCACAACGGTGGCAAGGTGATCCGAGGTATCCACCACAAGGTCTTCTTCCAGAATGCGCGTGCGATACGACCAACCCTCGGGCAAGGCCAACTTGCTTCCCAGCTCAGAGAGATTCTCAAGAGAAAGTGTTGGGTCAACGGCGGTGCACAAAGCCTGCATCACATACGCCTCACCATCGGGGCGCACCAGTTCGTACACCTCAGTGCCCTTGTCCCAGAAGAACACTGCTCCACGGTTCACACGACGTATTTCGTATGGCGCGGTCCCGGGCTTTGCACCTGGCTCAAACTCAACAGTTGCAATACGACGCATCGGCAAACCATTGAAATCACGAATCACCGGTTCGATGTGTGCGGTCTTGTTACCGAAACCATCAAGCACCCAGTTGCGTGGGCCATTCATCTTGATTCCCAACGCACCAAGTTCCGTCTTCAGCGCTTCAGGGTCCAACGAGTTCCACCACTCCAATGGGCAATCATGCAGCATCTGCGTGCCCCACACTTCTGCATACAGATCAGACCCGCGAACGAATACTCCCAACACTTCGCCATAGCGAACATTGCGCATATTTCCCGTGATTTTCTGTGGCTTCTCTGCACTCATAGGCACAGCCTTGCACTCTTTCCCCACGCCCTGCGACGCCTGCAGGAATGAGTTCTATTTCGCAGGTGCCAAGAGCTCTGCAAGCTCTGTGAACGCCTGTGAATAGGGGGAAGATTTGCGCCACACAAGGCCCACGGTCCTATTCGGGGGCACTCCCACAAACTTGCGTGTCACGATGCCACGACCCGGGCCTGCTTCGATTTTCTCCGCACACTCTGGCAACAGCGTTACACCGAGACCAGCGGCAACCATTTGCGCCAACGTGGCCATGCTTGTTGCTTGCACCTCACTGGGTTCACTAAACGCCAACTGACACACGTGTGTCACTTGGTCACGCAAACAATGACCTTCTTCCAAAAGGATCACTCGCTCATCGCGCAGGACATCCAATTTCACTGGCGACTTCGCCTTCGCCAGTGGATGCGACTCCGACATTGCCAACACAAAGTTGTCGAGACCGATTACTTCAGTGGCGAATTCTTCTGAACCAATCGGCAACGCAAGCAAACCGAAGTCGATGACACCACGTCGCAGTGATTCAAGAAGATGCACAGTTTGCAATTCGTGAATGTGCAGTTCTGCATCGGGGTGCGTTGTCATCACAGACCGCACGACATCAGGCAGAACATATGGTGCAAGTGTCGGGATGACGCCCAGACCAATGCGACCCCGTAAGCGCTCCCCTTCATAATGAGTGGTACCGACGAGGTCGTTCATCTCACGCAAGATGATCCGCGCACGCTCCACCACCTCAGACCCTTGGGTGGTGAGAAGGGCCCCACGGGAAGAGCGCTCAAACAAGGTGACACCGAGCTTTCGTTCCAACTCTTTGATCTGGGCGCTCAGGGCTGGCTGGGAGACAAACTCCTCATCGGCGGCGGCCCCGAATGTGCCGGCATCGGCAATCGCCACGAGATACCGCAGTTGCTGGAAAGTTGGCCACGACATAAGTACTTCTTATGGTAACCCCAAGAAACAACTATTTGTCTTATGTCCCAAATTCCACGAGAATGGAAGTCATGAGTACACAAGAATCCAGTCAGTGCCCGTTTACCAGCGGCTCCTTTACTGCCGCCGATATGGGCACAGCCAATTTTAATTGGTGGCCAAACAACCTGAACATCAAGATCCTTCACAACAACCCACAGACCGGTGTCCCACAGGACCCAGATTTTGACTATGCAAAAGAGTTCAAGAAGCTTGACCTCGACGCAGTTGTCAAAGACCTCACTGCATTAATGACCGACTCACAAGAGTGGTGGCCAGCTGACTACGGACATTACGGACCATTCTTTGTTCGTATGACATGGCACGCAGCCGGTACATACCGCATTGCAGACGGTCGCGGCGGCGCAGGCACAGGCATGCATCGCTTTGCACCACAGAACTCGTGGCCCGACAACGGCAACCTCGACAAGGCTCGTCGTTTGCTGTGGCCAATCAAGCAGAAGTACGGCAACAAGTTGTCATGGGCAGACCTCATGGTTCTCGCTGGCACCGTTGCAATGGACACAATGGGCTTTAAGACATTCGGCTTTGCTGGTGGACGTGCAGACGTGTACGAACCAGACGAGTCGTACTGGGGTCCAGAAACAACATGGTTGGGCGACGAGCGCTACAAGGGTGACCGTCAACTCGACAATCCACTTGGTGCAGTGCAGATGGGTCTTATCTATGTGAACCCAGAAGGCCCGAACGGTGTTGCAGATCCACTCTTGTCCGCACGTGACGTTCGCGAAACATTCGCACGCATGGCAATGAACGACGAAGAAACAGTGGCACTCGTTGCAGGTGGACACACCTTTGGTAAGGCACATGGTGCCGGCGACCCAGGCAAGTACGTGGGACGCGAACCAGAAGGCGCACCATTGCAGGCAATGGGATTTGGTTGGTTGAACTCCATGGGCACAGGCCGCGGCGTTGACACCATCACCAGCGGTATTGAAGGCGCATGGACAACGAACCCCATCCAGTGGGACAACGACTACTTCAAGATCCTTCTTGAAAATGATTGGGAACTCACCAAGTCACCAGCAGGTGCACAGCAGTGGATTCCAAAGGGTGGCGCTCTCGCAGGCACCGTGCCCGACGCACATGACGCATCACGCTCACACGCACCAATCATGACAACCGCTGACCTTGCGTTGAAGTTTGATCCTGAGTACCTCAAGATCTCGAAGGACTTCTACGCGAACCCAGACAAGCTTGCAGATGCATTCGCACGCGCATGGTTCAAGTTGACACACCGCGACATGGGTCCAAAGGCTCGTTACCTCGGTGCATTGGTTCCAAAGGAAGACCTCATCTGGCAGGATCCAATTCCAGCAGCAGGCAAGGCTCCAAAGGACAAGGAAATCGCCAAGGCGAAGGCAGCAATTCTTGCAAGCGGAATCTCCGCTGCAGAGTTGGTCCGCACAGCATGGGCATCAGCATCTACCTTCCGCGGTACTGACAAGCGTGGCGGTGCAAATGGCGCACGCATTCGTTTGGCACCACAGAAGGATTGGGAAGCAAACAACCCAGCAGAGCTTGCAAAGGTTCTTGCTGTGTACGAAAAGCTCAGTGCAGACACCGGCATCTCCATTGCAGACCTCATCGTGCTCGGCGGTAACGCCGCAATCGAGAAGGCAGCAAAGGATGCAGGCGTTTCTGTTGAAGTGCCATTCACAGCTGGCCGTGGCGATGCAACCGCTGCACAGACAGACGTGGATTCCTTCGCAGTACTCGAGCCAACATTCGATGGCTTCCGCAACTACTTGCGTGCAGGTCATGCACTTCCAACAGAACAGCTTCTGTTGGAGAAGGCTGCATTGCTCACATTGACCGCCCCAGAGATGACAGTCCTTGTCGGTGGCTTGCGTGCACTCAATGCAAACTTCAAGCAGTCAGATCACGGTGTCTTGACATCGAAGCCTGGCGTTTTGACCAACGACTTCTTCGTGAACATCTTGGACATCAACATCGATTGGACACCAACCGATAAGTCCGAAGAGATCTTCGAAGGTC
>WLGW01000072.1 GCA_009703055.1 Actinomycetota bacterium | reverse complement strand
GAAAGCCAACAGGACGCTTGAGTCGGTACACCACTTTTTCGTTGAGTGACTTTGCACGCTGTAAACCACGCAACACAAATTGACGCACGGTGTTGTCAACAAAAATGAGTGCAGCAACAATCAATGACTTCAAGATGATGACACGACCGTGTCCGCTGTTGATCAGACTGAAATTGTCAATGCGGTACACCTGAATTGCACCGGTGACGATGATGCCGACCATGACAAGATTCGCGATGCGACTCCAACCACGCAATGCTTGAACAAGGTCACTACTGCCCGGTCCGTAGAGAACAACGCGCCAAATGATTGCAATTGCGCCGACCCATGTAGCAACCAATGCCATGTGCGAAACAGAGAGTAAAACGCCGAGTGCCGCGTAACGACCGCCTGTGCGATCAAAACCAAACGACAATGCAAAGAACAGCAATGCGATGGTGCTCGGCATCACCAAGTTTTCAAAGTTGATGCGTTCTGTGATCCATGCGAAATACGCAAGGCCACACACAGCAATAAAGCGAAGGACTAATGCACGTCCTTCATTTGTTTCAAAGAGCGGACCCCATGATGTGGGCGAGATAGCCGAACCGATTCCGGTGCCAGCTTGACGTGCTGACATGAGCATCATCAAGAGAACGAGTGATGCAATTGCGAGAATGCTGATTTGTCGGAAATACTTTTCGCAGACGGGGTATTCAACGCCTTCAGGCCATGCGATCTTGATGAAAATCAATCCGCCAAAGAGTGCTGATGTGAAGAAGAAAGAAATCCATCGAACAAGACCGATGGGACCACCGAGACGCGGCTCTGACACGGCTGCTTCTTCACCGGGAAGGCCAGGGATTATCGGTGTGGTGTTTCCGGGATTGACAGCAGGCACGGTGGTGGTGACATCAACCGCTGACGTGAAGCTGTAACTGCCGGCACTGGTGTCGGGCAGGGTCCACGTCACTGTGCAGGTGCCGTTGGTGAGTCGCTGAGTGAGTGCCGCAGAGACGGTCAGACCATCGGCAGCAAGTTGTGGTGCGCTGAGGTTGATGATGCGGCTATCACATGTGAGAACCAGACCCATCTGGGCCACGGCCTCGGCTCCGCCAACGGGGGCAGTGAATCGCAATTGAATTTGGGTGGGCGCGAGCGTGATCGTCTCGCCGTTTCCAGGGGTAGAGGTATCGATGGAATTGTCCCCAGCGGCATGAGCGGTTCCGGTGCCGAGGACAAGGGCACCAAAGAAAGCGAGGAGGAAGGGGAGGAAGCGACGCATGGGTTGAGAAAACGGTAGCCAGTTGGCAGGCCGTTGAAGTGTTCAACGATGGCACACACAGCCCCCCGATGCACCTCATTGGTAGGGTCAAACCAATGGCAACACAGTCCCTTTACCGTCGCTTCCGTCCGCGGAAGTTCTCCGAACTGTATGGCCAGGAGCACATTGTGCGGGCTTTGCGCAATGCGGTCATCAATGGGCGCGAAGGCCAGGCTTATTTGTTCTCAGGCCCTCGAGGCACTGGCAAAACCACCACCGCTCGTATTTTGGCCAAGGTTCTGAACTGTGAGAACCCTCTCGAAGGTGAGCCTTGCTGTGAATGCGACTCCTGCAAAGCAGTGGAGTTGGGCACCAGCTACGACGTTCTCGAACTGGACGCTGCGAGCAATAACGGTGTTCAGGAGATTCGCGACATCATTGAGGCAGCCGCGCTGACCAGCCCAGGGCGCCATCGCGTTTTCATTCTTGACGAAGTCCACATGCTCACCCGTGCAGCTGAAGCTGCATTGTTGAAGACACTTGAAGAGCCGCCAGCACAGGTTGTGTTTGTGTTGGCCACAACTGATCCGCAAAAAGTGTCAGAAACGATTCGTAGTCGCGTACAGCATCTGCAGTTCCACTTGCTGCCTATTGACCAGCTTGAGAAGTACGTCCGGTTCGTTATTGAAAAAGCTGAACTTGATGTTGATGATGAAGGCATTGCCCATGTTCTTCGCCAAGGCGGCGGAAGTGCTCGCGACACATTGTCGGCACTTGAACTTGTTGCTGCTGGTGGTGGCGAGCCAGAGGATGCTCAGCACACCGAAGAGATTGTGAAAGCAATTGTTGATCGCAATCACGGTGAAGCATTGGCAGCAGTTGCTCGTGCAATGCAGCAAGGCCGCGATGCACACACGTATGCCGAAGACATTGTGCGTCTCATGCGTAACTGTTTCTTGTCCATCATGTCGCCAGAGCTGGTGCAGCTACCGCAGGCTCGCATTGCAGAACTCAACGGCTATGCACGCGAGCTTGGAGTGCAACGCATTGTTCGCATCATGGAAGTACTCGGCAGCACGATGGTGGAGATGCGTCATGCGCCTGACTCTCGTTTGTTGCTTGAGGTTGCAGTCGTACAACTTGCAGCACCGTCATTTGATGACAGCACAGAAAACTTGCTTGCACGCATCTCTCAACTTGAAGAAGCTGTGAAGCAACTGAAGGAACAAGGTATTGCAGCTGCGTTGCCACCAGCACCGCTGAACCCTGCAACGGGTCGTGCAAAAATCGGTGGCCGCGCCGCTGTCGGTTCATCTGCGGTCGAGAGTGCGGCTGTAGCGTCGGCTTCACCCGCCGAAACCCTCGCAAGCTCGCAAGTTTCGGCAAGTGAACCGACCCACGCCGCACCCAAAGACCCCACCGCACCAACAGCAGCGCCAGCTGAAGTTACAAAAGATGTGGATGAGGCGCGCGACGACAGTGGCGCCGTGGAAGTACCTGCGGTCGCTGCAGCAACAGGAGATCCGGCGCAGATGTGGCCGCAAGTGACTGATGCAATGAAGGGCCTCCCGAAAGCAATCTTTAAGCCAGCAATCGTTGAGTCTTTTGATGGCAAGAAACTCACCATCAAGTTGCCCGCAAACACTCCGGTGAAGCGTGCGCAAGATCAATCAGTTGCAGTTGTTGATGCAGTGAAGAAGGTGTGTGGAGTGACATGCACCGTGGTGTTCACGCAAGCTGATCCCACATCTGGCATCGAACGACCATCTGCTCCGGTGGAAGAAAAGAAACCAAAGACAATCGACAAGATTGTTGAAGATGACCCGTATGCAGAAGTTGACATGAAGGAAACAACCGCTGTCCATGACGCGATTGATCCTGTACTCGCAGCATTGCAAGACTCTTTCCCCGATGGTGTTGTCATCGACGACACTTCAGCGCAGTAAGAACCATGGCTTCTCCGTACACGCCACCAGTGCAGATGCTCATTGATGAGTTAGGTCGATTGCCCGGCATTGGGCCACGTAGCGCACAGCGTCTGGCACTTCACCTCATCAAATCAGAGGACGAAGATGTTGCTCGACTTGCTCGAGCAATTATTGAAGCGAAGCAACGTGTGCGATTCTGTGATCGTTGTTTCAACTTGGCAGATTCTGAGTTGTGCAGTATCTGTAATGACTCGAAGCGTGAAACATCCATCGTGTGTGTTGTTGAAGACTCACGCGACATTGCAGCGTTAGAGCGCACGGGTGAATTCCGCGGTCGATATCACGTTCTTCTTGGCCTCATTGATCCTCTGCAGGGTGTGAGCCCCGAGAATCTCAAAGTGCGAGAACTCATTGCGCGCATCAAGCCTGAAGGCATCACAGAAGTTGTTGTATGCACCAGCAACAACACTGAAGGTGATGTCACCGCGATGTACCTCGTGCGTTTGCTTGATCCGCTTGGCGTCACCGTGAGCCGATTGGCAAGTGGTTTGCCAGTAGGTGGAGACATTGAATTCGCCGATGAAGTCACACTTGGTCGTGCGTTCGGCAATCGTCGCCGGCTTGACCCGTAGTACTAATTCGCTACGCCTGACTTGTGAGCACTCACAGGTTGCGCATGATAAATACCCGTATGACCACTAATTGCATACGCAGTAGCGCACGCGAGTGCAAAGAACGTGAGCCCTTGTCCACCGAAGAGTTCCACACCGATAATCGTGCACGCAAGAGGTGTATTCGTTGCTCCGGCTAGCACCGTGATGGAACCAATGATTGCGAAGACCACAACGTTGGCTCCAATGATGTGTGCATAACTCGCGCCAGCCAATGCACCAATGACAAACAACGGAATAAATTCGCCGCCGACAAATCCAGATCCAATCGTGATGGAGGTCAAGAGCAACTTGCTGCCCCATTGTCCTGCGACTGAACCATTCATTGCTTCAAGAGCCAGTGGAATTGAAAGTCCGGAGTAGTCGCGCCATCCGAAAGAAAGAATGAGGATGGCAAGAACGACACCACCAATAACAGGACGTGCCGGGTACCACGCGACATATTTCTTGAGAGCGTCCTTGATGAAACGTGTGAGATGCACAAAGAGCATTGCGATGAGGCCACCAACGACTCCGAACAAAATGACTTTCCATGCCATGGAAACTGACCATGCAATCTTTGGCATGGCGGGATAGTGCGTGTGCGATACACCGAGCCCACGCACCACTGCATCGCCCACAAAACTTGCAACGAATGCTGGCACCAGTGCCTCGTAACGAACTCGACCGACGCGTTGCACTTCTAAAGCAAAGACGGCACCAGCAACGGGAATGCCAAAGACAGATCCGAATCCACCAGCGATTGCAGCGATCAACATGAGTGAACGGTCTGCCGGGTTGAGCCCCAACTTTTTACTAATGGGGTCAGTTACGCCCGCAGCTAATTGCAGTGCGGCACCTTCACGGCCAGTCGAACCACCCGCCACATGAGAGACCACGCTTGCGCCAAAGATGAGAGGCGTGAGTCGGAGAGGAATCCATTCAGAGTGGGAATGGATTTGATCGATGATGAGATTGCTGCCACGTTCGAGTCCACGACCGAGGTAGTGGTACGAATAACCAACGATGAGACCTGCCAGTGGCAGCGTCAGTACCAACCAGTCATTGGCGTCTCGCGTGTCCGTTGCCCAGTTCAAAGCCTCAATGAATGCAGCCGAAAGAAGCCCGGACAACACTCCGATGAGAAATGCAAGAGCCACCCAGCGGGCGACATGCATCGCTCGACTGAGTGGCTCTTTGAACATCTAATGATTTAGAGCGCGCGCAAGATGATGGCGTCACCTTGTCCGCCACCACCGCACAGTGCAGCAGCACCAACACCGCCACCACGACGACGAAGTTCGTGAAGGATGGTGAGTGCAAGTCGGTTGCCGCTCATACCGATGGGGTGACCCAAAGCAATTGCGCCACCGTTGACGTTCACGATCTCGTCAGTAATGCCGAGTTCCTTCATTGATGCAATGCCGACTGCAGCGAATGCCTCATTCAATTCGAACAAGTCAACGTCTGATGTCTTCATGCCGGCACGGTCAAGTGCGCGCAAGATGGAACGGCTTGGCTGGTGCAACAACGAAGCATTGTCTGGACCAGCAACCATGCCGTACGAAAGCACTTCGCCCAATGGCTTCACGCCGCGAGCTTCTGCTGCCTTCTTCGACATCATGACGACTGCTGAACCACCGTCAGAAATCTGTGATGCGTTTGCTGCAGTGATGCTGCCGTTCTTGTCGAATGCTGGCTTCAAACCGCCGAGTGATTCCATTGTTGTGTCAGCGCGAACGCCTTCGTCCACAGTGACCATCTTTGGATCACCCTTGCGCTGAGGAACAGCAACAGGAATGATTTCGTCATTGAAGCGACCAGCTTCGATAGCTGCTGCTGCACGAACGTTTGACTTCATCGCTGCTTCGTCTTGTTGATCGCGTGTGATGCTGCCAGCGACATAGTTGTCGGTGCCGAGTCCCATGAGGACATTGTCGAATGAACACCAGAGACCGTCATGAACGATTGCGTCCTTGAGTTCGGTGTTGCCGTAACGGAAACCGCCACGTGCACCTTGTGCGAGGTACGGAGCATTCGTCATGGACTCCATGCCACCTGCAATCACGATGTCGGCTTCGCCGGAAGCGATCATCTGGTCAGCGAGATAGATGGAGTTCAAGCCAGACAAGCACACCTTGTTGACGTTGATGGAAGGAATGTTCATGGGGATGCCACCCTTGAACGCTGCCTGACGTGCGGGTACTTGACCCTGGCCAGCCATGAGCACTTGGCCCATGATGACGTGTTCGACTTCTTCGGGCTTGACGCCGGCACGCTCAAGGGCTGCCTTAATCGCAAAACCACCGAGGTCTGCAGCACTAAATGAGGAAAGTGCACCACTCATCTTGCCGATGGGTGTACGTGCTCCTGCGACGATGTATGAACCGGCCATATATGCCTCCGAAATGTGGGGCACCCGAACT
>WLGW01000071.1 GCA_009703055.1 Actinomycetota bacterium | reverse complement strand
CGTGCAACCATGGGGCTTCTGCCATCCACCGCAACGCGTACCGGAGATATCAAGTACCGCGGTGAGTTGATCTCTGAATTGTCTTCTGTCGAAGTTCGTGAGCTCTGGGGAACCGGTATGGCCATGATCTTCCAAGATCCAATGACTGCATTGAACCCTGTTCGTCGCATTGGCGACCAGCTCACGGAGAGCCTCACCGAGCGCATCGGTATGGACAAGCGTGCAGCAACAGAGCGTGCAATTGCACTCCTCAAGCGAGTCCGCATCCCCGATCCAGAAGGAATGCTGAAGAAGTTCCCGTATCAGCTCTCTGGCGGTATGCGTCAGCGAATCATGATTGCTATCGCTGTTTCATGTAACCCTGAAATGCTGTTTGCAGACGAACCGACCACGGCACTCGACGTGACGGTGCAGGCACAGGTTCTTGAGTTGCTGACAGAACTGCGCAAGGAATTCGACATGTCGATGATTTTGGTGACTCACGACCTTGGCGTCGTGGCAGGGCACACAGATCAGATCGCTGTGATGTATGCGGGCGACATGGTGGAGTATGCGCCCACTCGATCACTCTTCTCCAATATGAAGATGCCGTACACCGAAGCACTTCTCAAGTCGATTCCTCGTCTTGAGACACCCACCGGAACTCGCTTGCCCGTTGTTGAGGGTCGTCTCCCCGACCCCACAAAGGACGAGCCTGGTTGCGCATTCGCCAACCGTTGCGAATATGTGCAGGACAAGTGCCGCGCAGAAAAGCCACCATTGAAAGATGATGGCGACAACCACTTCTATCGTTGTTGGTTCCCACTCGGAGGAGGCAAGTAATGGCTGGTAGCGGAAAGGCCCATATGCGGCCAGACGGCGATGTAGTTCTCGAGGTCAATGACCTTGTCGTTGAGTTCAAACTCGGCAAGAACCAAATCGTGAAGGCTGTCTCTGGGGTCAGTTTTGACCTCATCCGTGGCGAAACACTCGCTGTTGTGGGTGAGTCAGGTTGCGGCAAGTCCACCCTTGGCAAAGCAATTCTCCAACTTCCGAAGCCCACCGGTGGCTCAGTGAACTTCCTTTCCAAGGAACTCACCACCATGGGCAAGAAGGAGTTGCGCGACATGCGTCCGGCAATGCAGATGATCTTCCAGGACCCCGTGAGTTCGCTTGACCCACGTCTTCCTGTTAGTGAGGTCATTGCAGAACCACTTCGCGTGTGGAAGCGCGGAAACGAAGTTGAAATCAACGCAAAGATTGATGAACTCCTCCTTGCAGCAAACCTCGACCCAGCAGTTGTGCGTGATCGTCGATCATATGAGTTCTCGGGTGGACAGTGCCAGCGCATCAGCATCGCTCGATCGCTCGCACTCGACCCAACGATGATCATTTGTGACGAACCAGTGTCAGCTCTTGACGTCAGTGTGCAGGCTCAGATTCTGAACCTGCTGCAAGACATGAAGGACCGTTACGGCCTCACGCTGATTTTCATCTCTCACGACCTTGCAGTTGTGAAGGCAGTCAGTACACGTGTGATGGTGATGTATCTCGGCAAGGTATGTGAAGTTGCTCCGCCTGAGGAGTTGTACCAGAACACCAAGCACCACTACACCAAGGCTCTTGTTGGTTCCGTGCCCATTCCTGACCCAGATCGCCCTATCTCGGGCAATCTGATTCAGGGTGAGCCACCATCCCCTCTGAATCCTCCATCGGGTTGCCGTTTCCGTACGCGCTGCCCTCAGGCTTCCGACTTGTGCGCTCAAGAAGAGCCACAATTGCGTGAAGTCTCAGTGGGTCACTTTGTGGCCTGCCATCATCCCGTCAGCGAATAACGCTTCGGTGGCTGTTCAGCAGTCATTTCCATTTGGGGGGGAACTCCTCCCAGGGGATGGCTCTGCATTGCTCGTCCCAGAATTTCTCTCGGAGGAACAGGCCGATGCTGCATTATCTGAGTTGATCAGAACGAATGCGTGGGAGCAACAGAACCTTCTCATGTACGGCAAGATGGTGGATGAGCCGCGTTTATCAACATGGCACTCTGACGGACAGTCGTATACATACTCCGGGAAGGCTCGTCACCCCCAGCCGTGGACTCCCCTGTTACGGAACATCCGTGAACAATGTGAGAACCACACGGACCATACTTTCAACGGAGTTCTTGTGAACTTCTACAGAGATGGCCAGGACCACCTTGGTTGGCACTCTGATGATGAACTCATCAACGGCTCGGAACCTCTCATCGCTTCTATCTCGCTTGGTGCAGAACGCCGGTTCGACATGCGGCACCGAGAAACTGGCGAGGTGGTGTCAACTCCTCTCAGTCACGGATCACTCCTCGTGATGTCGGGACTCAGTCAGAAGTGCTGGGAGCACCGAATTCCCAAGATGCCCATGATTGCTGATCCACGCATCAACCTCACGTTCAGGAGACTTCTCTCAGATTCATCGATGCCTGTCAGTTGACCTGGCGCTCGAAGCCTTCCCAATATGGCGCGCGGAGAATGAACTTTTGCAACTTCCCGGTGGCTGTTCGAGCAAGTTCTTCTCGGAACTCCACAACTTTCGGGCACTTGTACGCAGCCAACTTGGTGCGCACATAGGCAATCAAGTCTGCTTCTGAAAGCGATGAGCCCGGCGACTTCACCACCAAGGCCAGAACTTTCTCTCCCCACTTCTCATCAGGGATACCAATGACAGCGACCTCTGCGACATCTGGGTGAGAGAACACTGCATCTTCCACCTCGATAGAAGAAACATTCTCGCCGCCCGACACGATCACGTCCTTCTTGCGGTCCGCGATCGTAAGGTAATGATTCTCGCCGAGATACCCACCATCACCGGTGTGGAACCAACCATCAACGATGGCCTTCCCTGTTTCCTCAGGTTGGTTCCAATACCCACTCATCACTGTGTTTCCCCGAGCAAGGACTTCACCATGGGCATCGATTTCCACTTCAACACCAAGAGCAGGCGAGCCAGCAGCCGCCAATTTTGCGGCGCGATCTGCTGAAGTCAGCGAGCCCCACTCTTTGCGTCCACGATTCATGGTCAGCAAAGGCGAAGTTTCTGTCAGGCCATAAATCTGCACAAACTCCCAACCCAATTCAGTTTCAATACGTTCAATCGTTTTGGTAGGTGGAGGAGCACCCGCGACAACCATTCGTACTTCACCGCGACGAGTAGATGTATTTGATTCACTTGCAGCTTCCAAAATCATGTTCGCGACTGCAGGTGCACCACACAACATTGTGACTCCATGCCGATTGATACGAGACAGAATCTCAGCTCCGTCCACCTTGCGCAGAATCACATGCGTGCCGCCCATGGAGGTCACGGCGTACACCATTCCCCATCCGTTGACATGGAACTGAGGAAGCGTGTGCAGATACACATCGCTCTCATTCACATTCATCTGCCACCCAAAGACGGCGGAGTTCACCCACAGACTGCGATGAGTGAGCTGCACACCCTTCGGACGAGCTGTGGTGCCACTGGTGTAATTGATAGTTGCAGTTGCATCTTCATCAGGCACCCACGCATTCGGTTGAACATCAAACTTGTACAAGATTTCGTCAGAGGCAGCACCAATAATGAATTTATGTTTTACCTGTACTTCGGATAATGCGTCTTCTAACTCTGGGTCAATGATCAGAACCTCTGCACCGCAATGCTCGATGATGTACTTCACCTCTTCAGCCACAAGTCGGAAATTGATCGGTACGAGCACGCGCCCAAAGCCACTCACACCAAAGAAAGCAGTCAGCAGACGAGCTGAGTTCTGTGAGACCACAGCAACTCGAGCGCCCTGAGGCACTCCCAAGGCATCAAGCCCGGCTGCTTGCGCCCGTGCTCGTCTGGCCATTTCTGCATATGTGATTGACCCCCACGACTCACCTGGCTGATCAGGTTCATCAATGATGGCGATTCGATCGCCATATACCTGCTCGGCACGACGGAGATGGTCAACGATGGTCAGAGCTACCTTCATACCCCTACCGTAGGCGTTCCTACCGAGATGGCTTTGCTCGGAAAGCAAAAGGGACGGTGACCCGAAGGTCACCGTCCCTTCCGTAGAAGTAGTTCTAGACGGGCTTAGCCCTTCCAGATTCCTGTCCATTCGAAGCCCTTGGTTTCGACGATGTCTGAACGATCACCGCTTGGCATACGAAGAGTTCCGATGCCGCGAAGCTTTGACTTGTTGTTGACGAACACTTGGAAGCCACCGTGTACTGCTGGAATGGCCATACCAGTTGCCTGGATGTACTCCGTCGCAGCCTGCCACTTCTTCTTGGCCAGCTTCGGATCCAATTCAGCCTGAGCGGCGTAAATCAGATCGTCAACCTTGGTGTCACTGTGGTTACCGAGAGCGATAACCGTGTTGTAACCACGACCGAGAGGTGTAGCAGCAATTGGGTTCGTTGTTCCGGTTGGGAAAGCCTTCGACACGAAGAACGGAATGACGTATGCAGGTGTTGCACCTTCAGCAGGTGTTCCTTCTGCGAAGTCAAAGTCGTTTCCGCCACCCTTGTAGATCTTTGAGACCAACAAAGCTGATTCACCGATGAATGGAGCGTTGAACAAAATGCCAGCCTTCTCCATCGACTTCTGAATGAACTTTGTGTTGTTCTGAGACTGTGTGCTGGTGTCTGCATACAACGTGATCTTCATTGGACCAGCTGATCCAAGATCTGTGTTGCACTTTGCGAGGTACTCACGAGCGAGCTTCAAGTTGTACTTCGGAGCACCCTTTGTTGTGAACATTGGGTTTGACTTACCAACGATGGAGCCTGAGTAGTCACCATTGCCCTTCAGACGAACTCGGTTGTAGCCCTTCCAGTCCATTGAGTGAGCTGCGGCCAAGCGGCAGTTCTGGAACTTGAATGGCGAACCAGCCTTGTTCTGGTTGGGAACCCACTGACCCCATGCGGTCTGGGTTGACTTGTATCCGGTCACTTGTGACTTGCGCTTTGCCAAGTCATTGGTGAAGGTGGCGTCACCCTGAACAAAGAAGCCTGCGTCAGCAGTACCACGGCGAACGGATGCTGCGCGCTGTGATGCTTCCTTCACGACAATGAACTCAATCTTGTCGAGGTATGGCAATTGACGACCCTTGCCGTCCTTGCGCCAGTAGTTCGGGTTCTTCACAACAACTTGCTCGTCTGGTGTAAACGACTGAAGCATGAATGGTCCAGTACCAATTGGGTTTGTTGAACATGTCGTACGGTTTGCGATCTGTGCTGGTGCACGCATGACATAGCGACCTGCGCGATACATCAGACCAAGGAAGTCGTTGTCCGCACGCTCAAGCACAACACGTACTGTGAGAGGGTCAACAACATCAACAGTCAGAATGTTGGAGTTGATTCCGATACCCGTTGAAGGGTACGTAGTGATTGCACCACGACCGATATCAAGGTTCTGCTTCACGGATGTCGCATCAAAAGCTTCGCCGTTTGAGTACTTGATTCCTGGACGCAACTTGATGGTCCATGTCTTGTTATCGGTAGAAGTACCGGACTCTGCGAGATAGCCCACATACTTTCCGGTGCGTGTGCGCTCAAAGAGGCTCTCGTAAATGGAACGAGATGCACCCAATGGTCCACCAGGCAGAGCGTTCTGGAAGCAATGTCCAGCAATCGAACCGTCAATCAACATCGTGACGGTTCCGCCCATTTTTGGTGCACCCGCTTCAGGCTTTGGCGCAGCTTGCGAACCTGTGGCCGCAAGCGTTGAGCCAATGAGAGCAACACTCAGTGCTGCCCCCAGGCGCTTTGTCATTCGCGAACGAACGACCTTCTCTTGTGATTTCATTCAAATACCCCCATGAATGGTGCACACACGCTTGTGTGTCTGAAGTCACCTTAGACCAAGGAATAGGGTGCACTTCAAGCGGTATCGAAGAATTTGTGTCCCTTGACATTTGTATTAAGCAATTAATCGGACCCCTGAATAAAGATCACTCAATGACCTCCTAGGACCGTCCACTAGGTTCTCAACCAACACCCAAGGGAGAATTTCATGAGCCAGTCCCCACGCCCCGTCGCCATCATCAACGATGGCAGTTTCTACGTTGGCCCGCCCCTGGCCCGCGCTTTGGCGAGTTCCGGGTTTGACCTTGTTGTTGGCGATCCAGCAGAGGGTCTTGTTTCGGAACTCGAGTCCTTGGGAGCGTCAGTTGTGACCGTTTCACAGGTCCGTGACCTCACACAACCAGAAAACCCCCAAAAGCTTGTCCAGGCTGCCCTCGATGCCTTTGGACGCATTGACTCTGCAGTCATGTTCTCCGGGCTCATTGTGACGGGCTCCATTCTCAAGTCGAGCCGAGAGGACCTCG
>WLGW01000070.1 GCA_009703055.1 Actinomycetota bacterium | reverse complement strand
GTCGTCACGTGGTCAACCTAGTAGTTTGCGAACCATGCCTAACAACGCATCCATCAAACTGACCGAGTGGACATCGTGCGGTGGTTGCGCCGCAAAGTGGGGAGCCTCATTGTTGGCGGGCATGGTCAAAGACATGCCAATGGGTTTTGACACTTCTTTATTGGTCGGCCTTGCTCCCTTCGACGATGCGGCGGTGTATCAACTGACTCCCGGCCTCGCGTTGGTGAGTACCACAGACTTCTTTCCACCTCTCGTTGATGATCCTTCGGACTTCGGAGCGATTGCTGCGGCCAATGCATGCAGTGATGTTTTTGCAATGGGTGGGCGAGTGGTGTTGGCCGTCAACATCGCAGCATTTCCAGAAGAACTTCCACCTGAAGTGATTGCGGCAATCTTTGCTGCGGCATCAGAAACAGTTGCAGCTGCAGGTGGAACAATCGCAGGTGGTCACACCATCCGTAATCCGGAACCGATTTTTGGATTAGCGGTGCAAGGGGTTGTCGACCCGTCCCGCATTTTCCGAAAGGGCGGCGCACAACCTGGCGATGTTGTTGTGTTGTCAAAGCCATTGGGCACTGGTCTGGTGACTGCTGCTGGTTCAGATGCAGACAAGAAGGCTGCGATTGCTGGAATGCGCACATTGAATAGAGCAGCCGCCGAGTCACTGCAGGCACATCATCAATTCGTGCATGCCGTCACAGATGTAACGGGGTACGGACTTGCAGGTCACGGCTGGGAGATTGCTGAACGTTCAGGGGTGACTTTGCGTATCGCAACCGAATCGTTGCCGTTGTATCCAGGTGCACTCGATGTCGCACTCTCGGGGCATCGCACCGGTGGCGATCCACGTAATCGGGCATATGTGGGTGAACACCTCACAAGTTCGGCATCAGAAGCACATGTGGCCTTATGTATGGACCCTCAAACATCTGGTGGCTTACTTGCTGCTGTGAGCGAGTCGATTGCGGCTGAATTGGTCGATTCTGGTCTCTGGACCGACATCGGAGTTGTTGAATTAGGCGGGCCCGGCGTTTCCCTGCAGTGATGCGCACTATGTCGACATGGCCGCTGACGCCCCACAGGCACGCGCCGATACCATCACCGCGTGGCCATTCTTCGTCTCTTTGCTCAAGCTCGTGAGGCAGCTGGCACGGGGTCGGCATCTTTTGATGGTTCGACCGTTGACGACGTGATTCGCGCTGCAATTGCGGAGTACGGGGACACATTCGCTGCAGTCGTCAAGATGAGCAAAGTATGGGTCAATGGTGAAGAGGTACCACTCTCCTCTGCGATCAGCGATAAAGATGAAGTAGCGGTACTTCCGCCAGTCTCAGGAGGCATGTGATGGCAGACGAACAACTCACCCTTGCTGATATTCGTGCGCAGAGAAATGCCTTGCAAGGCGAAGAAGATGCAATCTCGTTCGTACGTCGTCTCGCTCAGGGTCGCCTTGATTTAGTGCAAGACGAGCAGCGTCGTCGCGCCAGTGGTGCGCAACAACCAGTGGGTTCATTAACTGATCGTCTTGCAGATGTTTTTGGTCAACAGCATGGTGGCGGCAGCGCACGTCCGCCGCGTGAAACAAATGTGCCGGCGGATCATCCATTAGTTCTTGAGCTTGATCAGCTGTGTGAGCACTATCAGTTCGAATCAATGGAAAACATTGACGACAAGTCACTCGATGAACTTGCTGGGGCACTTGGCATGTTTGAAAAGTCTTGCTCTGGTCAGCGACACGATTTATTTGAAAAGATTGACGCACTGACAGCCGAACTTGTTCGTCGTGTGCGTGAAGGTGGAGCAGGCTCCATCGTGAAAGAAAGCTGACTAATGGCGATCAAGCCGAGTAATGCTCTGCACGATGTAGGTGAGTTCATTCGACTGCAGCGTGAAAGCGCTCAGAAGAGCATTCGAGATCTTGCACGTTCAGCCGGCGTATCGAATCCGTACTTGTCACAGATTGAACGAGGAATCCGTAGACCTTCAGCAGAGATCTTGCAGCAGATTGCACGAGCTCTGGAGATCTCTTCGGAAACTCTGTATGTCCGTGCCGGCATTCTCGACGGCACCGTGCCTGAGATCAGTTCTGTTGCCGAAGCGATTAGCGCAGATGGCAAATTAACGCCAGAACAAAAACTCAGTTTGATGTCGGTGTATCGGTCGTTTGTCGGTAGCCAGGACTCTCAGCCCACCTCCCAAAGCGATGCCTCCAACGAGGGGAATCCAGACGCCTCTAGATAGGTTGCATTGAGCATGCTCCGTGTTGCCATTCTCTCGCTTCACACCTCGCCACTGGCTCAGCCAGGTGTCGGCGACGGTGGCGGAATGAATGTGTATGTGCGTGAACTTGTTTCCGCTTTGGCGCATGCCGGTATCGATTGCACCACCTATACGCGAGCTCAAAGCGCTGATGCCCCTCGCGAGATTGTTGTTGAGCCAAATCACAAGGTTGTGCACATCACTGCCGGTGCAGTGGACATGCCAAAAGACAACATGTTCGACATTGTCCCTGAATTCACCGCTGGTGTTCTGCAACACATCAAAGAAAACGGCGGCACAGATGTCATTCATGCCAACTACTGGCTGAGTGGACTCAGTGGCCATGTTCTGAAGCATGAGTTGAACGTGCCACTCGTGAGTACGTTCCACACGTTTGCGCGGGTGAAGGCATTGGGTGGAGACCCTGAATCTGAATTGCGTGAGAAATCAGAAGCAGAAGTCATTGGTTGCTCTGATGCAATCTGTGTGAGTTGCACAGAAGAGGAACGTCAGTTCATCGACTTGTATGGCAATCCACCAGGAACAATCGAGATTGTGGCACCAGGTGTTGAACACGCATTCTTTGCACCAGGTGATCAACGTGGCGCACGAAAAGCTTTAGAGCTTGGTGATGGCCCCGTGTTGTTGTTCGTTGGACGCATTCAGCCATTGAAGGGCGCTGATGTTGCCGTGAAGTCTCTTGCTGCACTGAACCGTCCGGATGCGAAGTTGCTCATCGTCGGTGGCGCGAGCGGTGCAGAAGGCGATGCTGAATTGGCCAATGTTCATTCCGTCATTCAGCAACATGGGTTAGAGAATCAAGTGCGATTTGTTGAACCACAGCAACACCACATTCTCTCTACGTACTACCGCGCCGCTGACGTTGTGTTGGTGCCTAGCCGCAGTGAAAGTTTTGGTCTTGTTGCATTGGAAGCAGCCGCATGTGGCACACCTGTGGTGGCAAATGCCGTGGGTGGACTTCTCACAATCGTGGAACATGGTCGCACAGGGTTCTTGGTGGCAGATCGCCAACCAGATGTTTTTGCGCGACACATCGCACAAATTCTTGATGACCCTGCATTAGCTGCGCGAATGTCGAGTGCTGCTGCAGAACGTGCGCGTGGATACACGTGGAGCTTTGCTGCAGCACGTTTGCGTCGCGCCTATGCAGATCTCACATCTCGTGATCGCGTGGAGTGTCAGTAACCATGAGTGAACTTTTCGGCATCCACGACCTCGATTCTCTTGAAGGCCAGATCACGGGCTGGTTACTTGATATGAAAACTCGTAACGAAACCATTGCAGCAGTTGATCGTGGCGAAATTGGTGAACGCCGTTGGTATGTCCGTATGCGTGGCGAGGAAAAAGAGTTCACAACTGTGTGGATCACTTTGGGCCAACGAACACTGAAGTATGAGACCTATGTGATGCCTGCACCGGAAGAGAATGCCGAGCAGTTGTACGAACACCTCCTTCGTCGCAACGAATCACTGGTCGGTGCACATTTCTCTATCGGTATCGAAGATGCAATGTTCTTGCGCGGTGAGATGCCCTTGCGAATGGTGGATGAGGAAGAGCTTGACCGAGTCATTGGCACTTTGTACGCCACAGTCGAGCGGGTCTTCCCAGTGATCATTCGCATCGGTTTCGCTTCTCGTTTCGCCGAGTAACACTGCCTCATCTCGCCTTTTCGCGTGCACATGCATGCGCCGGGGTTGAGATGGTCGGGGAAGCCACCTCCGCCCCGGCAACCCAAGGCCTGTGGCTTCCTTTGCCAAAACCCACTCTCATCAAGCAGTCGTACGCCATTAGTCTCAAGACATGTCTTCAGCAGTTGCGCGTCTCGTCATCATTGGTGGCGGAAACATGGGTACGGCCCTGGTGGGCGGGCTTGTCGCGAGTGGCTGGGACGCCGCGTCCATCGTTGTGGTGGAAGTCGACGCGGAAAAGCGCTCAGCACTGGAATCACAATTCGGTGTGCGGACCAGTGACGTCATCGTGTCTGCTGATGGAGCACTTATTGCAGTGAAGCCAGGCGATGTTGCCAGCGTGTGTGGTGAGGTCTCCTCGCTTGGTGTGTCTCGTGTGTTGTCGATCGCTGCCGGTATCTCTCTCAGCACATTGCAATCTGCTGCAGGATCATCTGCGGCCGTCGTACGAGCAATGCCCAACACTCCTGCGCTCGTTCGTGAAGGTGTCACGGCTATCTGCGGCAGTACGAACTGCTCTGAAGAGGACTACGTGTGGGCCGAATCTGTGTTGTCAGCTGTCGGTGTTGTTGTGCGCGTTCCTGAGTCTCAGATGGATGCAGTAACAGCGGTTGCTGGTTCAGGCCCTGGCTATCTCTTCCTGATGGCAGAAGCAATGCTCGATTCAGCGCGGGCCGAAGGTTTGCCTGACGATGTCGCCAATGTTCTTGTTCGACAACTGTTTCGAGGAGCGGGGGTTTTGCTCGCAGAGTCGGCAGAAAGCCCTGCAACATTGCGTGAACGCGTGACTTCGCCGAATGGAACAACGGCCGCTGGACTTGCCGAATTTGAGGCTGCGGGACTTCGTGAAACCGTGAACAAAGTGGTCCGTGCGGCCGCAGCTCGCAGTGCCGAAATGGGCGCAGCAAACAAATAAAAAAATTTGTCGAGGAATTCCATTTCTTCGTATCGAGGGTGTAGCGTCTGTGACACAGGTCACCAGTATTGGGAAACCAACACTGGGAGTCGCGCCCCACAAGGGCAGCGCCGAAAGGGCTGGTGCCGTCGGGGGGTTGGCACCAGCCCTTTTCGTTTACTCTGACGCAATGCACAACCACGTGTCGCTCCTCACTGATTACGGACTGAATGATGAGTTCGTCGGCGTCATGAAAAGTGTTCTCATCGACATGGCACCACATGTTCGAATCACAGATCTCACACACGGTGTTCCAGCTTTTGATGTGCGTGCAGGTTCACTCGCTCTCGCGCGTGCGGTGCAATACGTTCCGCCTGGCATTGTCATTGCTGTTGTCGATCCCGGTGTTGGGTCATCACGTCGTGCAATTGCTGTTGAAGTTGCTGGCGGCCGTGGAATTTTCTTGGGCCCCGACAATGGGCTGTTGGGTTCGGGTGTTGCGATGGCTGGTGGCGCTGATCGTGCATTCGAACTCTCGAATACTGATCGTCACCTAGAAGCACCAGGAACAACGTTCGCGGGGCGCGACATCTTTGCTCCTGTGGCAGCGTTCCTCGCTAACGGTGGAGCGCTTGAAGAAGTTGGCCGAGAGATTGATACGGCGAGCGTGATGCCAGGCCTTGTTCCGGTGCCAAGCGATGAGACCCACCCAGCACACGGAAGCGGAATGCGCTGTGAAGTCACATGGGTTGATGCGTTTGGGAATTGCCAACTGAACGTGGGCCCTGATGATGTTGCACCGTATGGGCCTGTTCTGAAATTGGTCATTGGCGAGGATGTCCGTAGCGCGCGCGTGGTGACGCACTATGCCGACATTGATGGAGGCGCAATCGGTGCGGTTATTGACTCATACGGCATGGTGGCATTGAGCGTGGATCGTGGTTCTGCGGCCGAAACCCTGCGGATTGAATCTGGGGATGCGGTCCTTGTCTTTGCAGGCGATGGGGGAACAACAACCTCTGCCGTGACCCTTCGTTTAGGGAAGTAAGGTTCGTCTCGTGCGCCCCGCTACCACCCTCACTATTGCGTTACTGATCGCCACCATCTTTGCTGCTGGCATTGTCAACCTCTTGATGCTGAAGTAACCATCGCCATGCTCATGAACCTTTCGCACATCATCGAGGGTCATGCTGACGACTCTGTCGCACTGATTAGTCGCGGTCGCGAAACCACGTATGCAACACTGCGTGCGCAAGTCGCATCGATGCGTGGTGAACTCACTCGATTAGGAGTCAGTAAAGGTGATGTCGTTGCTCTCTTGTGCGGCAACAGTCGTTACTTTGTTGTTTCGTACTTGGCGGCAGTCGGAATTGGCGCAATCGTCTCGCCGTTGAATCCAACTAGCCCTGCACCTGAAATCGAAAATGAGCTGATTGCGGTGAAGCCCACTGCTGTTGTCATTGAACCATCAGCTGCGCCGGC
>WLGW01000007.1 GCA_009703055.1 Actinomycetota bacterium | reverse complement strand
CGGTAATGACCGGTTCGCGTGTTTCCATCATGGTGAGCTCCTCTCGGTTGCGGGCACGGAAGACCAGAGGTACCGGTTCCGCCCGCTAACGACATCGTACAGATGAGGCGTGCCGATAGGTGGACACTCCACTTTCTCGGATGAATGAGCCCCGTGACCCTTGCCATAAGGTTCCCAATATGAATTTTGAGGGGAAAACCACAGTCGTCACCGGTGCAGCGGGAGGCATCGGAGAAGCACTCGCTCGACGCTTCCACGCAGCGGGGGCACGAGTTGTCGTCGCCGACCGAGATGCAGCACGACTTGAATCCGTTGCTGCATCGCTGAATGCGCTTCGTCCTGATTCCGCATTCGCAGTCGTTGCAGATATTGGCACTGAAGCCGGCAACGTCGCACTTATCGATGCCGCCCGTAACAAGTTTGGGTTCATTCACCTCTTCTTCGCCAATGCCGGTGTTGCCCAGGGTCAATTCCTCGAAAACACAGATGAAGACACCTGGAACATGGTGATGAATATCAACACCCATTCACATCGTTGGGCTGCAAAACATCTCATCGGAGATTGGCTTGCTGCCGGCGAGGGATACTTCTGCAGCACTGCCTCTGCAGCAGGACTTCTGTCCCAGATCGGAAGCGCCACATACAGCGTGAGCAAGCATGCCGCCGTTGCGTTCGCAGAGTGGATGTCCATCACGTACGGCGATCGTGGTGTGCGTGTCACTTGTTTGTGCCCACAGGGAGTCAATACCAACATGTTGAACCCCCCTGGTGCTGATGACGGTATAGACAAGCGCGGCGGTGATGTTGTTAAGGCATCCGGCGCAGTTCTCGAGCCAAGTGATGTGGCAGACGTTGTCTACAACACGATCGTTGAAGAAAAGTTCCTTGTGATGCCTCATGCAGAGGTGCATACCTACGAACAGCGCAAAGTTGCCGACCGTGATCGTTGGCTTGCTGGCATGCGCAAACTGCAGAGCCGTATCTTCAACGGCTGATCAAGCCACTTACACATAATTCCGGGGGGGAACAACATGGGAGTACGTCTCGATCCACAAGATGAGTACATGCACGAACTTGGGCCAGAGACCAATTTCAACGAGAGCATGTACATCAACTGTTTTGATCCAGTCACTCAAGTTGGTGGATGGTTCCGCATGGGCAACCGCGCCAACGAGGGATACGCAGAGATGACTGTCTGCTTGTACTTGCCCAATGGTCGAGTCGGATTCATGTTCAAGCGTCCATCAATTGAAAACAATGACGCACTTGATGCCGGTGGTCTCACATGGACAATCGTGAAGCCGTTTGAAGAGTTGCGTATTGATTTCGTGGGCAAAGTAGTTGTTCTCGACAACCCGCACGAGATGGCAGATCCCAAGTCTGCATTTGCCAACAATCCGTTCAGTGAATGCGAAGCACACATCACGTTCACCGGCAAAGGACGCCCCAGCATGTTTGGTGGCGAACCAGATACACCGCACGAATCACCGGGCGAAGAGTTTGCAAAAGGCCACTACGAACAACTCGTATCCGCACACGGCTCTCTTCGCGTCGGTGATGAGGAATGGCTCATCAATGGATTCGGCTTACGCGACCACTCATGGGGACCGCGCTATTGGCAAGCACCGTGGTACTACCGATGGCTCACCGCCAACTTTGGCGAGAATCTCGGATTCATGGCAAGTCGCGTTGCAAAGAAAGATGGCCCCGGCACTCGTGGTGGGTTTGTGTGGGACAACGGACAGATTCATTTATGTGATGACGTACAGATTTCAACCGTCACGACAGGTGAAGAGAATTACCACGACGTCGTCACAGGCGTGATCCGTTCCTCTAAGTCTGGAAAAGAATGGAACTTCAAGGGCGAAGTGCAGAACTTGATTCCACTGCGTAACCGCCGTCAAGACCCCGATGGCAACTGGTTGATGACTCGCATTAGCGAAGGCATGACCAAATGGCAGATCACTTCGGGCGAACATGAAGGAACCACCGGTTTCGGAATGTCCGAGTATCTCGACCAGATCATCGACGATAAACCAGTAGGCCTCGCCGAATAAGGCATTCATACCATGACAGTGGCTTGGCGCAACCAAACCACGACACATGAACCGAGTACCTTGCGCACATGCGCATCCCACGGTTCGTCCTTGCACTTCTTCTCATTGGCACGCCTGTCACCACTGTTGCTGTCGCGGCAACTCCGGTTTCTGCTGACCCTTTTTCGTTCTCACAGGTATCACTGGGAAACGGATCAATCTGTGTCCTCAGCACTTCCCATGATTTGTTGTGCAAAGGGGATAACTACAACGGCTACTTGGTCCCCGATACCAACGAGAGAACTGTCACTCAATTCACACGCATCAACCTTCCAAACGGTGAGCAGTGGGCAACAATTCACGCAGGAACTTCAAATACCCGATGTGGTCTCGCAGTCTCTGGGCGTGCATTTTGCTGGGGCGAAGGAAGATTGGGCAGCTATTTCACGACCGTGTCACGAGTGCCCGTGCAAGTGGAGTTTCCTAATGACATCCGCGTGAGAGATGTACAGGCAGGATATTCAACTTCGTGTGCTATCGACTTTGCCGATGACCTCTGGTGTTGGGGAGACGCCCACTACATCGGCAATGGCGATATCGAGCCCGTGCGACTACCTATTCGCGTGCCCATGCCAGACGGCAGCAAAATTTCAACACTCACAATGAACAATGAAAATGTGTGCGTCAGCACAAAAAGCAACAAGCTCTATTGCTGGGGCGGCAACACTCACGGACAGTTTGGCCTCGGTTACTCACAGCAATTTCCGTATTCCTTCTCATGGCTTCCCGTCAGCCTTCCTGCTCCACAGGGCAAAACCTGGTCACAACTTCCTGTCGCTGTTGGAGCTGGACGAATCTGTGCGGTGACAACAGACGGAGCGGGTTATTGCGCAGGTGACAACTATGGCGGATCATTCGGAAACGCCACCTACGACGACAGTATGACGTTTGTTCAAATGACTGTTCCGAATAACGAGGCAATCACTTCAATGACCTCGGGGTCGTCCCACACATGCCTGACAACGCAATCTGAGAAGTTCTTCTGCATTGGCGACAGCTCGAATGGGCAATTCGGCACGGGAACAACCCTCAGTGGAAAGACATATCGCTCACCCCTACTTCCCTCAGGCGTTGAGATTTCTGAGTACTCAACATTGGGACCAAGCACTTGCTTCCTTGACAGCACTTCAAGAATTTGGTGCATGGGACTGATCAACGGAGGACCTGTCTACAACGAAATTGATAAGACCAATTTGTTTCCACGACAGATTGTCCCAATCGGTACACCTACAGTTGCTACGCCTTCCTCTTCCGGAGTAGCCGCTGAATCGGCAACACTTTCTGGCGCCGTGAACCCCAACGGCTATTCCACGTCACTTGTGATTGAAGTAGCAGAGAATGCACAGTTCGCCAATCCCCTTCGTCGCACAGTTGCTGTGAATGCGCCCACCGGCTCGTACGTCGCCACCAATTACTCCATTCACTTGTCGTCGCTTCCACCGCGGACCACCCACTATGTACGAGCAGTAGGAACAAACTCTCTCGGTGCAACTACAAGTGCTGTATCTACTTTTACAACGCTCGGATCAGAACCCGTTGTTTCCGACATCTCAACAACTGACATCAGCGGCAATGAAGCACTTGCTTCATTCACTGTCAACCCCAGCCATCTTGCAACCTCCATCAGTGCTGAGATTTCTACTGACAATGTTTTCCAGAACAACCTTCAGTCATTCCCACTTGCATCGGCTGAAGGAACCGCGGACGTCACGCGTTCGGTGTCACTCACGAGCCTTACTCCGCGCACCCGCTACTTCATGCGCGCAGTTGCCACAAACAGACTCGGAACCACGACAAGCGTTGTACACTCGTTTCTTACCATTGGCTCCTCACCTGCAGTCACTTCCTACGTCGCAACTGCAGATGTGCGCAGTATCTCAGTGTCAGCAGTTATCTCTACTGGCAACACTTCTGGCTCAGTGCGAGCTGAAGTCTCCACCACTTCATCATTTGCTCAAGCACTTCAGTCACAGGCTTCTCCGTATACCAGTGGTGGACCCACTAGCCATCAGTTCACAATTGCAGGCCTCAGCCCGCGCACGTTGTACTTCGTTCGCATCATCAATACGAATCAAATTGGAACGGCCACGTCAGAAACCACATCGACAACCACTCTTGGTGGTGCACCCACAGTGTCTGCACCCACAGTGGAACCCACAGCTCGTGGGGCTTCTCTCCAACTTCAATTTGATGCAAATGGTCTTGACACCTCGGTGAAACTGATTTTCTCTGCTGCTGAAGATGCTGATGATCCATTTGAACATTTCATTCGCCAAACCGATACCCGCGGAGTAGAAACGATTACCTACAACTTGTTCGAACTTCGGCCTGCTGTTACATACTTTGTGACTTTGGTGGCAGAAAACGAAGCTGGCACGGCGACATCCACTCGAGTGTCTTTCAGAACCCCCGCTCCTCTTGGCGTCGTTATCAATAACGATGACAACTCCAGCGAACTCAGCACCGTCACACTGAATTTCACACCTCCTGGCGGCGCTGTCGCCATGCGCGTTTCCAACAACAGGTCATTCCGCGGATCAAAAGTACTTCCACTAGTCGAGCAGATGACATGGGAATTGATCGCTTCTGATGAAGAGATAGCTGAGCGCACTGTCTACGTGCAGTACTACTTCCGCAATGGCACATCAAGCGTCTATCAGGACGACATTTATCTCATGACCGATATCACTTCTCCCGACGATGAAGCTCCCACCGTAACTGCAATGCGGGTCAATCCATCAAAGATTTCTGCACAAGGAACTTCGACAGCGCGGGCTACACCAACAGTGGTTGTTTCTGCACGGGACAAGATGTCTGGGGTCGTGCGAATCGAAACAAAGGTAAAGACACGAATCACTTCAACCCGAGTTGAGGCAGCACGACGCGGCACATACTCCGTTTCGTTTCCGAAAGGTCAACGAACAATGCATATTCGTGTTGTTGACAAGGCGGGTAACAAATCAAAGTGGATCAAAGTCACTCGTAAGTGATGATCCGGCGTTCAGTCCAGATCGCTGCGCATCAAGAAACGCTCAGCGACAGCTTCGTTTCCAAAAACTTCTACGACGTCAATCGGAGATCGTCGCCACAAAACCAGAAGTAGATCTTCAGCCGACCCACGCAATGCCACAGAGCCCTTCGCATGCTCACGCGTTGCAATGAGTTCTAAGCCATCGCCTGGCGTCAACAGCCATTCACCTTCCACATCGGTGCAGTGAAGGTGCACCGAGCCACCGACAATGGGTTGACCTTCTCGGAAATGTGGAGTCATCACATACACAAACTCATCAATGCCGTCACTAGCAAGTACAGGGTCAATGTGTGGGCGCAAGCCAACGGCCCACTGCGCATCCCATGCATGAATGGACGTTTCATGAGCCATGCGCCGAATGATCCACGACACTGTCTGAGGACCACTCCATGTCCACACAGGTTGGTCAGGGTCTAAGCGCGACAACGTGTCGACAAGCGCATCAACACCTGCTTCGTACCACCGAATCATGTCTGTATCGATGGGGCGATTCGCTCGCATCACTGAAGTCGGGTCAGTGGACCCACTCGCTGCGATGCTCTCCCAAAAGAGATGCACTTCGCCAACGTGCCACAAAAGGTCTGCTACACACCACGGTGAGCACGCCAACACGGGCGCATCTAAAGAATGACGTGCAGCGTCGGCGATGGCATGCCCTGCCGTTGAGATGTGATGCAGGTATGTCTGATTATCCATTACAGACCGCGAGTGGCATCGGCGAGTTCTTGCCACTCACGCATCGGCAATGTGCCCGGCTTGTCTGTCAACACTTGAATGCACACATGATCGGCACCTGCATCAAGATGACCCTTGACCGCTGCAACAACAGTGTCGAGTGACCCCCACGCCACAATTGCATCGACGAGTCGATCTTCTTGATTCGTAATCTCATCGTCGGTGAATCCGAAGCGCTTTAGGTTGTTTGCGTAGTTCGGTAGACGTGTGTAGGTCGTCATGTACTTGCGTGCGATCTCGCGAGCCTTTGTTGCGTCGGTCTCCAACACAACAGCGAGCTCAGGGGCCAACAACGCACCAGCACCCATGGTTTCACGAGCAAAGGCTGTGTGTTCCACAGGAGTGAAATACGGATGTGCGCCTGCACCACGTTCTGCTGCCAGCTTCAACATCTTCGGCCCAAGTGCTGCCAACACACGTTGCGGTGCAGTGGTGGGTGCAGCGCCAAAGAAGATTCCTTTGTCCATCGCATCGAGGTACTCCACCATCGTGCTGTACGGCTTGTCGTATGTTCCCTTATGCACGCCTTGCACCATCGGAGCATGACTGACGCCAATTCCCAACAGGAAACGATCAGGGAACGCTTCGGTCAACGTTTTCCAACCTGCTTGCATTGTTTGCGCTGTTCGTGCATGCAAACTTGCGATACCTGTGGCTAACACAATCTTCTTCGTGGCTGACAACAACAGAGCAGTTGACGCAAACGGTTCACGAATGACAGCTTCAGGAACCCAGACTGCTCCGTAGCCCATTTCTTCTACTTGTGCGATGGCTTCTTGCGACTTCGCCATTGGTTGCAGATCAAAATCAGCTGCCCACAGTCCAATGCGTCCGAGATTCATGTTGCTCATTTACTAAACGCTAGGCGTTCAGACGCCTCAGATCACTAGCGCTGGAACACCCAGTCATCAATGAGTCGGCGTGCAATCGACATTGCAGGCGGAATCATCGGCAATTCATCTCGCTTGTACCAGTTCGCATCCATGATCTCGACGGGATCACACACAATGTCGCCTGACACCCATTGCGCTGTAAAGCCCAGCATCAAAGAATGAGGGAATGGCCATGGCTGACTGGCCACATAGCGAACATTGGATACGACCACGCCCACTTCTTCTTCCACTTCGCGCGCAACAGCCTGTTCCAAGTTTTCGCCTGCTTCGACGAAACCCGCCAGAGTTGAATACATCGGTACGGGGAAGTTGGCACCACGTGCGAGAAGAGCCTCTTGCACATCACCTTCACCGCGAGTCACCAAAGTGATGATTGCGGGAGCAAGGCGCGGGAACGCCATCAATGTGCACGCCGGGCACACGTAGGCGCGCTCGGTATCGGCCAACCGAGTGGGCTCACCGCAGCGACCACAGAAGCGGTGCGTACGACCCCACTCCACCAGTTGCACTGCACGACCTGCAACGGCCCACTCTGTCTCGCTGACTCGACCAAACAATGCGCGAAGGTCCATCTCGGCGCCGTACGCAGGATCCTCTCCTTCGGGAACATCAATCCCCCAACATGCAACATCTCCGTGCATTCCCAGAAAGTGCTGATGCCATTTCTCTTCGGCCGGCTGGTTATCAATAAAGACCTTGCTCCCCATGACATGGATGAAGCGATGCTCTTGAGCATGCTCGGCCGGAGTCATCAATGGGCGAAAGGAAGATTCATGCGGGTTCATCTCCATTGACGGTAGTAGCCAGGGCTCTGCGTAGGATGAGCGAATGGCACGTAATCAGAATCCAGTCGTAATCGTCGATGCAGTACGCACCCCAATCGGTCGTCGCAACGGCGGTTTGTCCACACTTCACCCCGCAGAACTTCTTGGTCTTGCTCAGAAGGCAATCATCGATCGCAATGGCATCGATCCCGCCATCGTCGAGCAGGTCGTCGGTGGCTGCGTGAGCCAAATCGGCGAGCAGTCATTCAACGTGACTCGCACCGCATGGTTGGCAGCAGGTCTCCCACTCACCACGGCTGCCACCACAGTGGACACCCAGTGCGGTTCCTCACAGCAGGCAACAGGTCTTGCTGCATCGCTCATTGGTTCCGGTGTTGTTGATGTTGCAATCGCATGTGGCGTTGAAGTCATGAGCCGTGTTCCCATCGGCAGCAACAGCAAGAAGGACCTCGGCTTGGGCGTTCCCATTCCGAAGAGCTACTTCGAAGAGTACGAAATGACATCACAGTTCGAAGGTGCAGAGCGCATCGCCGACAAGTGGGGCGTCACCCGTACCGACACAGACAACTGGGGCGTTGAGTCACAGGCACGTGCTGCACGTGCATGGAACGAAGACCGCTTCTCTGGTCAGTACATCGAAGTTGATGCACCAGAAGTAAACGAAGCCGGCGAAGTTGTCGGAACACGTCGCGTCAGCAAGGACGAAGGACTTCGTGAGACCACCCTCGAGAAGCTCTCTTCTTTGAAGCCCGTTGCTCGCCCAGAAGGCGTTCACACCGCAGGTAACTCTTCGCAGATTTCGGACGGCGCAGCCGCTGTTCTCATGATGACCGAAGAGAAGGCACAGTCATTGGGCCTCAAGGCCCGTGCTCGCATCGTTGACTCCTGCCTCGTTGGTGTTGATCCCGTACTCATGCTCACAGGCCCGATCGACGCAACAGAGCGTCTGCTCGAGCGCAACAATCTCAAGATTGGTGACATCGACGTTTTCGAAATTAACGAAGCATTCGCATCCGTGGTTCTCGCATGGGCCAAGGCTGTTGGTGCTGATCTCGAGCGCACGAATCCAAACGGTGGAGCAATCGCTTTGGGTCACCCTCTCGGTGCAACAGGCGCCTTCCTCATCACTAAGGCATTGAATGAGCTTGAGCGCACCGGTGGTCGCTACGCAATCATTTCAATGTGCTGCGGTGGTGGTCTCGGTACCGGCACTCTCATCGAGCGCATCTAAGTAAAGGAGCGCGAAACGTCGCGCAGAACTATTCCGATCATCGTGAGCATTTGTCTCACTCTCGTATCGTGCACAGCCACCCGCATCTCACCAGATGCGGGTGGTCGCATTCTCGGCACTGTCACAGCAGTCCACGACGGCGACACGCTGTCCATCTCGATTGCGGGAATCGAAGAGACAATCCGACTCATCGGAGTCGATACGCCTGAAACGGTGCACCCCACGAAGCCAGTGCAATGCTGGGGTCCCGAAGCGTCCACGCATACAAAAACAACATTTCCACCAGGAACTCGCGTGTCTCTCGTTCGAGATGTTGAGGCCCGCGATCGATACGGACGTTTCCTCGCCTACGTATATCGAGCATCCGACAATCTGTTCCTCAACATGGAGCTCGTCGAACAAGGGTGGGGACGCGCCTATCCCTATGAGCCCAACACATCGCTCTCCACTGACTTTGCACGCGCCGAGCACATTGCTTCCACGAATCAACGTGGGTTATGGGCACATTGCCAGAGGTAGGGTTTTCTTATGTCCGATACCCGCACACTTGCCTCGCGATTAGGCCATTCAGATGATGCACGATTAGTCATCATCTCGTGCGACGATCTCGGCTCATGCCACGGCGCCACTGTTGGCGTGTATCAAGCCATTCGCGAAGGTGTTGCGACATGTGCATCAATCATGATGCCTGCACCATGGGCTCGCTTTGCAGCAGACGAATATCGCAACGACGACATCGGCGTGCATCTCACCCTGAACGCAGAACACCCCTCGTACCGCTGGGGTCCACTCACACATGCGCCCACTCTTTTGTCGGGCGAAGGTGGTTTTCCTCGCTCCGTTGACGACCTATGGGAACATGCTGACTCTTCGGAAGTTCTTCGCGAATGTCGCGCACAGATTGAACGTGCACTTGCATGGGGCATCGATGTCACACACCTTGCACCACACCTCACGTCCATCACCTTGCGCCCCGAGTTCTTCGATGTGTACCTCGAGCTTGCATACGAGTTCAAGTTGCCGATTCGCCTACCGTCAACAATCACTGCAGAAGCTGCAGGTTTCCCCTTCCGCCGGCTCGCTGCGGACGAAGGCATTGTGTTCCCTGATCATTTCGATCACGACTGGCGCACTGGCAGCCGTGAACGCGTATTTGCTGCAATCGCTGATTTACAACCCGGCGTGACCGAGATTCATGTGCAGCCCGCGATTGACACTCCCGAAGTGCGTGCGCTCGGCGGAGTTGCCGATGGCTGGATTGACGACCTCGCACTGGTGACAACGAATCAAGAACTGCGCACAGCAATTTCTGACAGTGGTGCAATTCTCATCGGCTATCGCGAACTCCGCGAAGCAATGCGCGCTAGCTGATTACTGCACCGTCAACTACGAGTTGACAGAGACGTGCTCACGCACTGCAAAGAACAAGTCAGTTTCCTGCATGCCTTCAGGAAGTGGCGCATAGATGCTCTTTGCAAGAATCCAGTCTTCCCACGGGTACACCTTGGCTAACTCGTCATCGTCAAGACCAAACCACCACTTTGACGTTGGGTCAATTTGGGTCGCATGAGCAAGGAGTGACTCGGTGCGAGCACGCAAGTACTTGCCGATCTCAAGACGAGTGGTGATGCGATGATCCTGAGACGGACGCGCGAGCCACTTCTCATCAAAGGGCGACTCACCGAACTTCAGCAACAACGCTTCATGCACTGCAGTAATGCGTTCCTTGGCCCACAACGTGTAATACATCTTTGACACTTGCCATGGTGCGCCGAGTTCTGGATACCACGTGGGATCACCTGCGC
This sequence comes from Actinomycetota bacterium, assembly GCA_009703055.1. Lineage (GTDB taxonomy): Bacteria > Actinomycetota > Acidimicrobiia > Acidimicrobiales > Ilumatobacteraceae > UBA2093. The sequence continues at coordinate 32,914 of WLGW01000007.1, read as the reverse complement.
GTTCGAACGCCAAGAGGCTGATGTCGTGCACTCGCAAATGATCGGGATGTGGGTATCCGGCTTGATCGTCGTTGTATGTCAAAACGACTTGCGGCTTCTCTGCACGAATCAGCGCAACGAGCCTGCCGGTGGCTTCATCAATGTCGGCCATATGAAAGCAATCAGGATGCTTGTTGGGTTCTGACCCTGCCATGCCAGAGTCGCGGTAACCCAGCATGTGCACCGCACTAAATCCAATTGCTTCTGTGGACCGTCTCAGTTCATCAGGACGCAGGCGCGCAATAATTTCGCGCTCTTCTTCGGGAGTCGCACCATGGAACGGTTGACCAGGCTCACGCAAAGCGGGATTCTGCAGATCACCTTCTTCGCCGCCAGTGCAGCACACCAGCACAGTGCGCACACCTTCGGCAAAGTATCGAGCCACTGTTGGTGCACCCTTCGATGCCTCATCATCAGGATGTGCATGAATGGTCATCAAGCACAATGGTTCTCCAGTTGAAGACAGAGGCTGCGTCGGCATCTTCATCAGGATAGTGAGGGCAACCCACGGACAACCGATGCACTGAATAGAGTCACATCAATGAGTTCTCTGCGTTCCACCATCGCTATCGCCGTGTGCGCTGCCGTTGCCCTCGTTTCATGTTCCACCGATGGACGAACGATGCAGGAACCAACCCCCAACCAAATTGCTGCTGTTAGCCCAGGAAGCACCCTTCCTCCCGAAGGCGACGCCGTTATCGAGCAGTCAGATCCGCTGACCCTGACCGCCCCGTGGGCCAGCGGCACCGCCATCGATCCGCGTTACACATGTGATGGAGAAGCGCTCTCCCCGCCTCTTGCGTGGTCATCAGCACCCTCTGAAACAAAGGCATTCGGCATCGTTCTGACCGACAGAGATAAGACCGACTACATCCACTGGGTCATCACAAACATCGATCCCACCGTGACCACCATCTCGGAGAACACGAATCCGACAGGCGCATACGTGGCCGAGAACAGTGAAAAGAAACGTGGCTATGCAGCGCCATGCCCACCGGATGGTTCCACCCACTCATTCAGCATCACCTTGTATGCACTCAGCTCACTCGTGGACACACAGAAGTACTCGACAGCCTCCAGCATCATTGAGCAGATGAACTCGGTGGTGCTCGAAGTCGGCACGAACGACTTCACCTACTCTCGGTAGTTGACAACCACACTGAGGGGTCAGTCCACCGCAGAGGGCGTTTAATCTGTGAGAATACAGATATCGATGCAACGACTGCTGCCCTGCCGATTGGCGTATTTGAGACCGACACCAATTGTCGACTTCTCACTGGCAACGAAGCATTCCGATCACTAGTTCTGAACGGCGCACCACTCGTTGTCGGAACCGCACCGTGGACAAATGCATTGCCGCACGAACGCACCGAATGCGAACGTCGTTGGGTTGACTTTCGTACGAACGGCGGAACATTTGCTGTTGAGTTCCGTATTGGTCGCGCAACAGGCGAAGCAGTGTGGATTCAAATCTCAACACAACCAGTCATCATCGACAACATTGTGACTGGATACGTCGGCACCGCAATTGATTGCACATCTCTCGTCACGCAACGCCAACTCTCTGATCAACTTGTTGGCCTTCTCGATGTCTCTGGTGATGCAGTCATTGTTTTTGATCGCGTCGGAGAACTTGCTTTTGCTAACGACACGGCGCGCACTCTGATTGGTGTGACTGACCCTGGTGCAGGCCATGGCGATGTTGCTGCTCGTGCATTTATGCAAGCAGTGCGCGATCAACTGCCCCGGGTATTGCTTGATGCAGCACCACCAACTGGTTCGCCGAATCGTTGGGAAGGCGAGATCGGTTTCCGCTCCCCCGACGGAATCGCGCGCATCCTCGAAGTTGTCGTTCAAGTTGTTCGTGATGCCGATGGCAGTGTGCATCACTGGGCCACCATTACTCGTGACATCACAGAAGAACGCCAGACCCAATCAGAACTTGCTCGCCAAGCAACTCATGATGCACTCACTGGTTTGCCGAACAGGGTTCTTTTTGTTCGCAAGACAACCGAAGCCTTAGAGCGCAGTCGCACAACCCACGCCACAGTTGCCGTTCTTTTCATTGACCTTGACAAACTCAAACACGTCAACGACACGATTGGTCATGCCGTCGGCGACCAACTCATTGTGTCTGTCTCGCGACGACTCGCAGCAGCCACTCGCCCGAGTGACCTTGTGGCGCGAATCAGTGGTGATGAATTCGTCGTGTTGTGTGAGGGATTGCTCGATGAGCAAGTGGCACTTGATGTCGCCGAGCGAATTCGTACCTCCATCACAGGGCCATTGGTTCTACAAGGTGTTGAGATTGAAGCGGGCGCAAGCGTCGGTGTTGCAATGTCAACACCAGAACTCCTTGCAACGGAATCCGCTGCCGATGCCGCTGTGACTCTTCTTCGATCCGCCGACACTGCGATGTATCGCGCAAAACAACGTGGCCGCGGTCGCTCAGAGCTCTACAGCGAAGAGATGCGCACTGCAGCACGAGAGCGCTTGCAGTTGTCGTCTGAGTTAGAACAAGCACTTGCTGCAAATCAGTTCAGCGTTCTGTTCCAGCCCATCGAATCAGCGCACACCGGAAGAGTTGTTGCTGCCGAAGCGCTCTTGCGATGGAATCACCCCACACGCGGTCTCCTTGCGCCTGCCGCTTTCCTTGACCTTGCGGATGAATCAGGACTCATCGCACCGATTGGTGACTGGGTGTTGGAGCAAGGTGCACACACCGTTGCGCAGTGGATTAACGACGGCATTGTCGACCGATCAATGTCGATTCATGTCAATGCCTCACGTCGCCAACTCTCTGACATCACATTTGTTGATCGTGCACTGACAATTCTGCGCAACAACGGTCTTGAAGGTTCTCAACTTGTCTTTGAGACATCGGAAGCAAACCTGGTGGAGAACAATCCTTCCGTTCTTCGCACTGTCACAGCACTCAAGCGCCAAGGTGTACGCATTGCCGTCGATGACTTTGGTTCGGGATACTCATCGCTTGCATCGCTACGTACGTTCCCTGCAGACCTTCTCAAACTCGACGGCACCTTGGTGCGTGATGTTGGCCGCACCGACGGTGGCGATGATCCCATGGTGCGTTCACTCATTCAGTTAGCGCACTCTCTCAACTTGTTGGTGTGTGCCGAATGGGTTACCACCGAAGATCATGTGCAGCGTCTCAAAGTCTTGGGCTGCGATCTTCTGCAGGGCAACCGCATTGGCGAGCCCATTAGTTCCGCTGATTTTTCTGAAAGACTTCGCCGTCGAGTTAGTCAACAGCAGGAGCAGTAGCGAGTCCTGCGAAGAACGCGAGTAGCGGTTGAGCATCGTTATTCAAAGTGAATGTGAATGACCCTGTCGACATATCACTATCAACTGGCAGTGTGTACGACTGAGATGTGCCATCACCCATCGGTCGCAATTTACGACCGAGATCAATCAGATCGAGACCCTCATCCACTGAAACGGCGGAAGCAAACGCGGTCAATACTTTGCTTGTCTCCATTGGATTGCGCGCGAGAAACAAAGCCGTGTCTTTGGCCAGCATTGACATGAATGCACGCTGACGATTTCCGCGACCAACGTCGCCTGTTGGCTCAAGCTTCCACTGACCATCAATCTTTTCTTCCAGATGTCTTGAACGCGCATAGCGCAATGCATCGGCACCGGACTGCAGTTTGCACGCCTTGCGACCAATGAAGAAACCAGTGTGCTTGTCTCGCGACGCTCTCGGCACACAAATGCGGACACCGCCAATGGCATCAACTATTTCCTTAAACCCAGAAAAGTTCACCTCGACATAGTGATGAATCGGAATGTTTAAGGCCCGCTGCACGGTCCGCACCAAAACATCGGGGCCTCGTTGATATGCCGAATTGATTTTCTTGAAGGTGTTGGAATCACCCATGCGTGCCCACAGGTCGCGAGGAATAGACATCGTGGTGACGGTGGAATCTTTCGTATTCACATGAACAACGATCAATGTGTCAGAGCGTTGACCGGGGCTTGTCGCTTCGCTCCCTACAACGGCAAAGTCTTCGTCGCCCTCTGTGGCGCTTGCACGCGAGTCAGACCCAACAAGCAAATAGTTTTCAAAACCGTCAGAAGCCGGAGACAGCACAGGAGTGACCACAGAAACTCGACCGACTTGATCCATCTGTGAATTTGTTGCCCGAACGATTCCTAAAGCGCCCGCAAGGCTGGTGACTAACGCAATGGAAACAACAAGCATCCAACGGGGCGCACCCGTGACGCGAGAAATTCCTTGGTCTACAGGCACATCTCTACGGTACTCAGTCCGATGCAGGGCGAAGATGCACCACATCTGCGGTGTCGATGCGATGCGTCACCGCACAATCATCGAGAACAACAAGTCGTCCATCAAGTTCAACGCTCATTGCTCGACCAACAATGTCTTCACCAGTGGGCATCTCCACCCGAACACGAGAACCAATCGTCGCAAGTTGTGAGACATATTCCGCATTCATTTCTTCGTCGGTCAGTGCCAACAGGCGATCAATCTCAGGCAGCATCGCTTTCAAGAACTCATCGGGAGTGATCTCACGCGACCATCCACTGGAAGCAAGTGACGCAGCATCGGGCGGAGCCCATCCGAGGTTGCATCCGATACCCACCACCACAAATGGAATCTTTCCGTCCGGCCCTACGGGTGCGGCCTGAGCCAAAATGCCCGCCAACTTCTGAGTCCCGACCAAGATGTCGTTCGGCCACTTCAGTACCGCTGGTACCCCGCAATCCCGGGCCACCTGAGTCGCCGCGAGAGCCACGACCTGGGTGAGAACGTGCAATCGGGAGGGAACCTCTCGAAACAGCAGCGAGACAAGCAGATTGACCCCTCTGGGGGCTTCCCAGGTCCGATCCAGCCGTCCACGGCCTGCAGACTGGTAATCGGCCCGCAGAACTGTCCTGTCCGGGGCTCCCGCAGCCCCCTGAGCGAGCAGGTCGGCATTCGTACTGCCCGTCTCTGTAACGGATGTGACATGCCAATGTCCGGATTGGTTCGCATTGAGGTGGTCCATCAGGGCAAACTAGTCCCCTGTGCTGAAGAAAATCCTTATCGCCAATCGCGGCGAAATCGCTGTCCGTGTTATCCGTGCCGCTCGAGAGATGGGCATCGCCACCGTGGCGGTCTATTCAGAGCTCGATCGCAACGCTCTCCACGTGCGTTTGGCTGATGAGGCATACGCACTCGGCGGCCAGACCGCAGCCGAGAGTTATCTCAATACCGAAGCGATCTTGAAGGCCATCAAGGACAGTGGCGCCGACGGCGTGCACCCTGGCTACGGCTTCTTCAGCGAGAACCCCGACTTCGCTCGCGCAATCACCGCAATGGGTGTTGCCTTCATCGGACCACCACCTGAAGCAATTGACGAGATGGGCGACAAGGTCTCGAGCCGTAAAGCAGCCCTTCGTGGCGGCGCACCTATCGTTCCTGGCACCACTGAGTTCTGCACATCAGCACAAGAGATCATCGACTTTGGTCGAGAGTTCGGCTGGCCAGTTGCCATCAAGGCTGCCTTTGGTGGTGGCGGACGCGGCATGAAAGTCGTTCAGGCGGAAGCAGAAGTTCAAGAAGCAATGGACTCCGCCCAGCGTGAAGCAAAGAACTTCTTTGGTCGCGATGAGATTTATGTTGAGCGCTACCTCACATGGCCACGCCACATTGAAGTGCAGTTGGTCGGCGACAAGCAGGGCAATGTTGTGTGGATTTCGACCCGCGACTGCTCCGCTCAGCGTCGTCACCAGAAGCTTGTTGAAGAAGCACCAGCACCAGGTCTGCCTGACGGTGTCGAAGAAGCAATGGGTGCTGCTGCAGTCAAGGCTGCAAAAGCAGTTGGGTACTACAACGCCGGCACCGTTGAATTCATCTACCAAGATGGCGACTTCTTCTTCCTCGAGATGAACACACGTCTTCAGGTAGAACACCCCGTCTCTGAAGTCATCACAGGCATCGACCTCGTTGAATGGCAGATTCGCGTTGCATCAGGTGAATCTTTGCCAATGACCCAGGAAGAAGTTCGTGCTGCACAACGCGGCGCTGCAATTGAAATTCGCATCAATGCAGAAAATCCTGCTGGAGGAAAGTTCCTTCCCTCCCCTGGTCCGATTACGAAGCTTGTTGCACCTGATGGTTTTGGTGTTCGTTTCGACGGTGGCTATGAGTCAGGCGATGAGATCAGCCAGTACTACGACAACTTGGTCGGCAAGGTCATCGTGTGGGGCAAGGATCGCCCAACAGCGATTGCTCGCACCATCCGTGCGTTGAAAGAAATGGTTGTTGAAGGCATCGCCACAACGATCCCGGCTGACATCGCAATCCTCGAACATCCTGATTTCGCCGCAGTCACACACTCCACAAAGTGGGTGGAAGAAGTGCTTGATCTCTCCGGTATCGATGCAACACCAGTTGCACCCGCTGCAGATGGAGATGCACCACTCGTGCAGCGTCAGACCACAGTGGAAGTAAACGGACGTCGTTTCGATGTGAAGTTGTGGGTGCCTGAATCAGCTGGCGTCGCAGCAGCTGGTCCTGCAAAGAAGAAGGCTGCACGTTCAGCATCCGGATCTGGTGGCGGTGCCGGTGGCGGCAGCGGACAGATCGCAGTGCCGATGCAGGGAACAATCGTGAAGGTCCTTGTCGAAGTTGGTCAGGCCGTCGAAGCGGGACAGAGCGTTGTCGTTCTCGAAGCGATGAAGATGGAGAACCAAATCGAAGCAGACAAGAGCGGCACCATTAAGGCTGTCAACGTCAAGCCAGGAGACACCGTTGGTGCTGGCGACGTGGTTGTCATTATCGAGTAACTACTCGTTCCAAGAACGTAAAAAGCCGGCGAGGAAACTCGCCGGCTTTTTTGTTTACTCTGATCTATTCAGCTGCCTCGGCAAGGGCTTCAGCAAGAGCCGGATGCACCATCAGACTTTCTTCAATGTCAGTCACCCTCAGATTCGCAGTGACCGCGAGTGCAATCACGCTGATGAGCTCAGCTGCGTGTCGGCCGACAATCGAGCCGCCAAGAACTTCACCGGTTGCAGGGTCGCTGATGATCTTCACAAAACCGCGAGAGTCGTTGTTGATCAGCGCTTTCGCAGTTGATGAGAATGGAACCTTCGTGACGCGAATCTTACGACCTGAAGCGAATGCCTCTGCTTCCGCAAGTCCAACGTCGGCGATCTCTGGTTCTGTAAAAATCGCGGATGCAGCCTTGTCGTAATCCAGATGACGATGCGGACCACGTGGGCCACCCACAATTTGCTCAGCCACTTTGCGCCCTTGCATTGAGGCCACAGACGACAACGGCAACTTGCCGCTGACGTCGCCGGCTGCATAGATGTGCTCAATGTTGCTCTGGCAATGACGATTGATGTTGATGTATCCACCATCCATCTCCACGCCAATATCTTCCAAGCCAAGACCTTCAGTGTTCGGAATTGATCCGATCGCAAACACAGCATGTGTTGTTTCCGACACGCGACCATCATCACAAATAACTCGAACACCAGTCTCGGTGCGCTCCAGGCCTACTGCACGTGCTCCCTTGAACAAACGAACACCACGCGCAAGGAAAGTATCTTCCAAGACTGCAGCCACCTCGGGATCTTTGCCGGGAAGGACTTGCTGTCGACTGACGACAAGAGTCACTTTTGCACCGAATGAAGCAAACATGTGAGCGAACTCCACGCCCGTCACGCCTGAACCAATCACCGTGATGCTCTCGGGGAAAACACGCGGTGGATAACAGTCGCGGGTTGTGAGCACTCGTTCGCCATCGGGAGTCACAAAATTTGGAACACGTGGACGCGTACCTGTTGAAATCAAAATGTCGTCAGCGACGATGACCTGTGTTGTTCCATCAGCGCAATCAACGTGAACAGTTTTCTCATCAAGCATGCGGGCCGAACCATTGATGATGGCCACGCCCTGGCTCTTCAGCAAGCGACTGACATCACTCGACAACTGATTCTTGATGTCTTCCACACGCACAGTAAGGGCGGCGACATCAATCTCAGCATCTCGATTCTCGAGACCCATACCGCTCAATCTTTCGGTGAAACTCATGGCGCCGCCTGTGGCGATCATGGTCTTTGAAGGCACGCAGTCAAGCAAGTGTGCGGCACCGCCGATGATTTCGCGCTCAACGAGGACGACTTCCACACCCTTGCGAGCTGCAGAACTGGCCGCTGCGTGACCAGCAGGACCACCACCGATGATGACCAATTTCTTCTTCGTGTTCACGTTGTAGAGGTTACTGGTACGGATGTGGTGGTACTAGACGTTGTTGTTGAAGACGTGGAGCTGGTGGTGGATGTCGTCGTCGTTGTTGTCCCAAAGATGGGAACGGTGGTGGGGGGAACTACAACCTTGTTCGGGCAATAACGCGATGGATAGCCAATCTGGTCACGAGGCTCACCGACATATTCAAAATGCATGCCATCCGTCGGCCAGAAATTGCCACCCCATGCAAACCCCCATTTACGGAAGATGCGGACAACTCGACAATCCAATTGAGGAACTGCACCTTGCGCATTTGTTGTGGTGTTGATGTCAAGAGCCATTCCATACGCATGACGCGATGGCGTACCAAACTTGCTTGATAGACGGTTGTATCGAGCGACATAACACCCGCCGTAACTATTGCTGTTTTGCAGATTGATTTTCTGTGCCAGTCCGGCAGCTTTGACCTCGTTCAAAGCGGACTGAATAGCACCGATCACCGCTTTGTGACAGTTGTTGCGCAAGCCAATAGAAGTGAAGCGATGAGAGAACGAGATGTTTCGGTACAGCCAGGCTGTCTCAATCTGGATACCAGATCCGCCAGTCGGTCGAAAAGCAAATTCGCCCAACAACTTCTTGATTGATGACGAACCCAAAGTTCCATCAGGATTCGCACGATCCCACGACGTACGCAAGCGCAATGAGTCATTGATCACAAAGCCACGAGCAGCCAATGCACTGAGAACCCCCTTGACACTCGGAATGTTTGTGATCGTTACTCGAGCAATTCTCATGTCACCGAGCACAACAGCAGATTCTGTGGTGATGAACAAATCTCCATAATCCACGAAGTCATTCGGCACGATGGCAGCAATCACAAAATCTCGCTTGCGAAACTTATGGTCACGCAGTGTCACCACATCTCCGGCCTTGGCTTTTCGAATCGAGGCCGACCGTTCACCCATCAACACAGTGCCGGGCAGAGCGAGTGTTGCCACAGCATCGCCAGCGACGTCGCGGAGATACGCAGCAGGAGCAATCATGGTGGCCATAGGGATTCGCCAGCCATTGCCTAAACGCGTGATGTCTACCCCATCGCGAATATGCCCAGTCAAGCCCACAGTGGGGAACTTCACGATGTGGCCCACTGCACCCGATTCGGCAACGGCCGAAACCATCCTGCGAGCTTCCGTTGCAGTCAAAGAACGAGCACGGGATACCGACATCACTGGCTGCAGATAGGTCTCGGGCATCTCTGTTGACGCTTCAACTTGCGGGGATGCGTATACAAACCAAGAGAACAGCATCGCTGTTGCCACAATCAGTTTGTTCCAGCGCACTATCCGACCGTAGCGGACGAATGGCTTCCTCCCTAGACGCCTTCAGCAACTACCGTGGTAGTCCTGTGACTGACGAGAATCTTGATCAAAATACCGGTGGATTAGAGCAGGAGAAAGCTCGTCGCCTGGGCGCTATTGATGCTCTTCGCGCCTCTGGGACAAACCCCTACCCCTACCGCTTTGATCGTAGCCATACCTTGGGAGAAATTCGCTCTGCCCACGGCGCAATCGAGCCAGGCACTGAGACCGAAGTCAACGTCGACGTTGCTGGACGCATCATGTTGAAGCGTGATCAAGGAAAGCTCATCTTCGCGACACTGCAGGATCGCTCTGACAGCATCCAACTCTTCGTTTCAAAAGCAGTTGTTGGTGACGAGGTATTTGATGCCATTAATGACCTTGATCTTGGTGACTGGGTCGGAGCCTCGGGAACTGTGATGGCCACTCGTAAGGGCGAGCTCTCCATCAAAGTCACGTCACTACAACTTCTCTCAAAGGCAGTTCGTCCGTTGCCCGACAAATGGCACGGCCTTACAGATACCGATACTCGCTATCGCCAGCGGTATGCAGATCTCATCGGCAATGAAGAATCACGTCGCATGTTTGCGATTCGTCACGCAGTCATTGCAAGTTTCCGCCGCACATTGCACGAGCGCGGCTTTATTGAAGTTGAGACACCAGTTCTGCACATGGAAGCCGGTGGTGCACACGCACGCCCCTTCCTCACACATCACAATGCACTCGACATGCAGTTGTATCTGCGTATCGCTCTCGAGTTACACCTCAAGCGCCTCATCGTTGGTGGCATGGAGCGAGTCTTTGAGATTGGTCGAGTGTTCCGCAATGAAGGAATCTCCACACGGCACAACCCCGAGTTCACGATGATGGAGTTGTACCAAGCATTTGCTGACTACACCGACATCATGGATCTCACAGAGTTGTTGTTTGTCAATGCCGCAGTCGAAGCAACCGGTTCATCGGTCGTCACAATCGACGACGCACAGGTTGACCTCGCGAAGCCATGGCGCCGCGTGCGCATGGTCGATCTCGTCACCGAAGCAACTGGTGTCACGGTGCACCCTTCGCAGCCTCGTGAAGACCTTGTTGCGCTTGCAGAGAAGCATGGCGTCAAAGTTGAGAAGCACCATGGTCCCGGCAAGATCATCGAAGAACTGTTCGAACATCTTTGTGAGTCATCACTTCGTGAGCCCACATTTGTAACGGGACATCCTGTTGAAATCAGCCCACTCGCTCGTGAGGACCGCAACGATCCACACCTCACAGAGCGATTTGAGTTGTTTGTTGGTGGCCGTGAACTCGCTAATGCGTATTCAGAGCTCAATGATCCCGTTGTTCAACGTGCGCGTTTTGAAGACGAGCAGAAGCAGAAGGAAGCTGGCAACGCAGAAGCTGGCACTGTCGACGAAGACTTCCTTCGCGCACTTGAATTCGGCATGCCTCCAACAGGCGGCCTCGGTATCGGAATGGATCGCCTTGTCATGCTGATTGGCGGTGCCGCATCTATTCGCGATGTCATCTTGTTCCCAACACTTCGACCGGAGGTCTTCTAATGACAACACAAGCATGGGGCGTAGGAATCGCCACCCTTGACGCAAATGGCGCAACTCTCGATGTTCGCTTTCGTGGCGTAGGTCTTGGAGATCTTCCCAAAGACACACCAAGCACCGAGATGTCGGTTGATACCGACCGCGACCGCGGAGTGGCATTTCGACCTGTTGCAATCACAGTTGACACTTCATCGGGACCCGCGGACTCTGCGGACGCATACTTGCGCCTCAACCTCCTGTCACAACGTCTTGCATTGCCGCGCAGTCTCAACCTTGATGGCATTTTCGGGCATCTCCAGAATGTTGCATGGACTTCTCGCGGCCCCGTCGCTGTTGACGCCATCGAATCAGTGATCTGGAATTTCGCACGCAAGGGCGAACAACTCACCGTTCACGGTGTTGACAAGTTCCCACGCATGACTGATTACGTCGTGCCATCAGGTGTGCGCATTGCCGATGCAAGTCGCGTTCGTCTCGGCGCGCACCTCGCGTCTGGCACCACCGTGATGCACGAAGGTTTCTGCAACTTCAACGCCGGGACACTCGGTGCATCGATGGTCGAGGGTCGTATCTCGCAAGGTGTCATCGTCGGAGATGGTTCCGACATTGGTGGCGGTGCGTCCATCATGGGAACACTGTCAGGCGGCGGCAAAGAGATGGTCACCATCGGCGAGCGATGCCTTCTTGGTGCGAACGCCGGCATTGGTATCAGCCTCGGAGATGATTGCATCGTGGAAGCGGGCCTCTATGTCACTGCTGGCACAGTCGTGATCGACCCGTCAGGTTCCCCCACCAAGGCTCGCCTCCTCTCTGGCCAATCAGGATTGCTCTACCGTCGCAACTCACTCACTGGTGCTGTGGAAGTACTCGCCCGCTCAGGTTCATGGGGCGGCCTCAACGCCGACCTTCATAAGAACTAGACCATGAACCCCGACGAACTCGCAAATCTCATTGCATCTCGTCGCAGCAACATCTTCATCGACCCAGAGTCTGTCGTTTCTGATATCCAGATTGAGCAGATGCTCAACGCCGCTCAATGGGCTCCGAACCATAAGCGAACATGGCCTTTACGAGTCGCTGTTGTACGCGGAGAGTCACGTCACGGTCTCGGCGAAGTCATCGCGGGTGCAATGGCATTTCGTGGTGATGACGAAAAAAAAGTGACAAAGACGCGCACAAAGTACTTACGTGCTCCAGTGATTTTTGTTGTTGCGTCAGCCGTTGGCGAGACAGCAAATGAAACCGAAGAGAATAAGTACGCCGTTGCCGCTGGAATTCAGAATCTGTTGTTAACAGCTGAGGCGATGGGCCTCGCCGCATTGTGGAGTTCGCCAGCTAAAGGCGCAAACGATGTCATCACATCTTTTTGCAGCATGGACAACACCGACCATGTTCTCGGAATCGTCTATGTCGGCACGGCAAAGAAGGAAGCACCACCTGCTCCCCGCCCGCCAGTGCGCATCACATATCTGAACTAACGACGAGCCACAAAAGTCAGAACGCGAGATACTTCTCGTCCGTTCGGAGTACGGACCGTGACTTTCACTCTGCATTGGCCATTACGAATCGCCAGCACCTGACTACCCGAGATCCGGCAAACGGTGCGGGATGAAGCCAGAACTTGTGTTGAGACTTGCTGACTGGAACGAGCAACCCGGGCCGACAATGAACGCACACTCATTGAAGACACTCCTCGTGAGATTCTTGTTGCTTGCGCAGTCTCCCCGATAGTGGGCGACGTTGATTGTGGCGTGACATCTACTGATGGCGATGTCGTTGACGTCGTGGGGGGAAGAGTCGTCGAAGTTGTAGGTGGAAGAGTCGTCGACGTCGTTGAAGTAGTGGACGTCGTCGATGTCGTCACAGGCATATTGTCCAGAACAATTGTGTCCCAGTACGTACGCGAACTGTCTATTCCCGATCCACGAAAACGTACAAAAACCGAAGTGGAATAAACACCCTCGCCCCCATCTTCGAGTGTCCAAGAAAATGTGTCTGAGACATCAATTTCGCTTGTCCGCGATGGATGAAAAGCTCCATCATTAGACACCAATGCGGTGGTGGCGTATTCAGGCCACACCATATTGATGGTGACATCACGAAGATTCACACGTGCTTGTCCGTCCATGATGGAGATACCTGGAGTTGTTGATGTCGGCGCTGGCACAACCGTGACACTTGTTCTCGCTACCCGGTTGGCTCCAGAAGGCCTCGACACCTTCACGCCAACAACATGAATACCCGCGCCAGCAAAGGTTGTCTCAGCAGACGAAATTGCTCCAGTTGACACCTCATAGATTCCGTCATTGTCAAAATCCCAGGAATACGACACATCAGTAAAAGCAGGCATTGAATCAGAGGCATCAAAAGAAACTGACCGACCAGTCAACGCACGAGCCGGACCGACTAAACGTGCTGTCCGATCAGTCTCACCAATCAATTCATAAATTGACTCTCGTGCTAAGTCGAGATTGACTCCAGAGTGCCAAAGCCACAAAGTGACATTCTTCGAGAGATAGTCGTATCCCGATCCATTTCCCAAACCCATACCAGGGTAGGTGCAGTTGCCGAACCAATCATGCGCCGCACCAATTGCACGCCCCAGCAGAACAAACTTGCTCGGGCCTTCACTCGTAGTGATCTCCCACAAAGCATCCATTGATTCGCGCTTGATATGCATCCCAGTGATCGACAGCGAAACGGGCTGCGACGCTGAAGGAGCAATCACTGAAGATTCAGGATCGCACGACGTTGCTTGAACAACAGAGGTAGTCGAGTTGACTCCACCGACCAGTGCAACGACGAGACTTAACTTCAAGACAGTTGCTTTAGAAAATGATTTCATGTGATGACCCCCTAAGAGACCATCGCATTCAACCACATGGGTGCACTACTGAAAAGGGAAAGTGCGAAGACCCTTATGTCAATGAGAAATCAACGACCTGGTTGGTACACGCCGAAGACATCGCGCAATGCGTCACTGACTTCGCCCAATGTTGCATGGGCACGAAGGGCTTCCTTCATCGGAAGCAACAGGTTGCCCGTACCACGTGCAGTTTCGCGAATTAACTCAAGAAGTTCTGCAACCTTTGCCTGGTCACGGTTTTCCTTAAATGCCTTTAAGCGAGCCAACTGGCCCACCGCAAGACTTGGATCAATCGGGAACACGTTTGGTTCTGCTTCGGTATCGACGGCGAACTTGTTCACTCCGACAATGACACGCTCATCGTCATCGATGGACTTTGTGTACTCGTAAGCGCTCTGTTCGATTTCATCCATCTGGAAGCCGGCTTCAATGGCATCCACTGCGCCACCCATTTCATCAATGCGCTCGATGTATTCCCACGCAAGGCGTTCGACCTCATCGGTGAGTGATTCCACAAAGTATGAGCCAGCAAGTGGGTCTGGCGTATCGACTACACCGCTTTCGTATCCGATGATCTGCTGGGTACGCAACGCGATGCGTGCTGCTTCTTCCGTGGGCAAACCAAGTGCTTCGTCGTAACCATTGGTGTGAAGACTCTGCGTTCCACCCATGACTGCTGCGAGAGACTGCACTGCAACACGCACCACGTTGTTCAATGGCTGCTGCGCTGTCAAGGTGCTGCCGCCAGTTTGCGTGTGGAAACGTAACAACTTGCTGCTCTCTTTCTTCGCACCAAAACGCTCGGTCATGATTTTGTGCCACATGCGACGGCTGGCGCGGAACTTTGCTACTTCTTCGAAGAAGTTGTTGTGACCATTCCAGAAGAATGACAAACGAGGAGCAAAGTCGTCAACGTCAAGGCCTGCATCAACTGCAGCTTGAACATATGCAATTGCATTCGCCAACGTAAATGCGATTTCCTGCACCGCAGTACTGCCCGCTTCACGAATGTGGTATCCGGAGATAGAGATGGTGTTCCACTTCGGCACATTCTGTGAGCAGTACGCAAAGATGTCGGTGATGAGACGCATCGACGGACGCGGTGGGTAGATGTAAGTCCCGCGTGCGATGTATTCCTTCAACAGGTCGTTTTGGATGGTTCCGCTGATTGCGCTTGCAGGAACACCCTGTTCTTCTGCGACCAATTCGTACATCAACAACAGGATTGCTCCGGTGGAGTTGATGGTCATCGATGTTGACACCTTGTCGAGAGGCAAATCCTTCAACAACAAACGCATGTCCTCGAGAGAGTCGATAGCTACGCCAACCTTGCCGATCTCGCCTTCGCTGCGGGCATGGTCAGAGTCGTAGCCCATCTGAGTAGGAAGGTCGAACGCACATGACAAGCCGGTCTGTCCTGCATCAAGGAGAAACTTGAATCGCTGGTTCGTTGTTTCCGCAGAGCCAAAGCCCGCGTATTGACGCATCGTCCACAACTTGCCGCGGTACATCGTGGGATACACACCACGGGTGTAGGGCGCGCCGCCTGGCACTCCCAGCTTTTCCTCGGCACTCCAGCCGGCAAGGTCGGCCTCTGAATAGAGGGGGGCGATTTCAATCCCCGAGTCAGTGCGCTTTACGTCTTCAGCCATAACCCTTAATGGTACGAGGGCGCGGCTAGCACCCCCTAATGGAAGTGGCTTCTTTGGCTCTCGCTACCTCTATTTCGCGGCAATCAGGCTGATTTCCATCAACCATTCAGCCCGAGCCAGTGCTGGAACGGTGACCAAGGTGCTGGCGGCACGATGGTCCCCCATCACCTCGTCTCGCACACCCATGACTGCATCGAGGCGCTCACGCAACTGGTCGCCCGCAACCACATATGTCGTCATACTGGCGATGTGCGAGACCCCCATCTCTGAAGCCTTTAGGAGTTCAAGAAGATTTGCCCAGACCACACGGGCTTGGCCCTCAATGGACGGCGGAACCGTGCCGTCCGACATGGTCGGCACCACGCCAGAGGTGAAAAGGAAGGTGTCGGCCTTGTCCACCTTCACTGCATGTGCATATTTGGCTGCTGGTGGCGCCATGTGCTCGGGGCGAACTTCACTGATTCCCATGAATCCCATTCTGCCCTAAGGTGAGGACATGACCATCACGCCAGATGCACCACAAACCGACGTTCGCATGATCGACGGTATCCCGTTGACACCAAAAGAAGTCACCACAATCGGTTTCGAAGACTTGGTACCAAAGGCCACGATTGAAGAAGAGCGTCTCCATCGCAAGCAGCGCCTCGCAGGTGCATTGCGCATCTTTGGTCGTTTCGGTTTTGGCGAAGGCGTTGCCGGTCACATCACAGTGCGTGACCCTGAGTTCCCCGATTACTTCTGGGTGAACCCACTTGGTCTCTCATTTCGACACATCAGCGTGAGTGATCTCATCTTGGTAAATCACCACGGCGAAGTTGTCTATGGCAAGCACAGCGTGAATCGCGCTGCGTATGTGTTGCACGCAGCTGTTCACACTGCTCGTCCTGATGTCATTGCAGCCGCACACGCACACTCTGTGTACGGCAAAGCATTCAGTTCTCTCGGTATTCCACTTGATCCGCTCACACAGGATTCATGTGCGTTCTACGAGAACAATGTTGTGATTGCTGATCATGGCGGTGCTGTTGTATTCGAAGAAGCAGCTGGTCGTGATTTTGCTGAAGCATTTGGTCAGAATCGCGCAGCGATTCACCAGAACCATGGCCACTTCACTGTTGGTGCAACAGTTGATGAAGCAGTGTTCTGGTTCGTGTGTTTCGAGCGCTGTGCTCAAGCACAACTTGCAGCAATGGCAGCTGGCACGCCAAAGCACATTCCACATGAATCTGCGGTGTACACCCGTGAAAATGCTGGAAATGCAATGACTGGCTGGATGCACTTCCAGCCACTCTGGCAAGAGATTTGCCGCACTGATCCAGACCTTTTCGACTAGTTCGTTCACACAGACGCCACCATCCGGTGGCTCAAACCACCTAGCGTGTTCCCTTATGGGAAAACCACAGCGCCGTCGCATTGCTCTTGTGCTCTTGGTTGTCTCGGCAGTCCTCGTTCCTCTGACGCAGACCGACCCACCGAAAGCCTCTGCTAACAACTTGCCCCCTCTCGGAGTCATTATCCGCGGACACGGAAATGGACATGGTCGCGGCTTAAGCCAGTTCGGCGCCTTTGCATGGGCCACTCGTTTAGGTTCCACTTGGCAGAACATCATCGAGTTCTATTACGGAGGTGGCGGCCGCACTCTCACCACCCTGACCGCAGCAGATGCAGGCGCAACCCCCGGTGGTGTCATGAGTGTTCGCCTGGAATTGCACGATGGAAAACAAGTAGCCGTTGTTTCAGATACCAAAAATCTTGCGTGGACAGGGAAAAGTGGCACGTATGGCGCGATGATCGCACGACCAGTATCTGCCAACACGTACGACGTGTATGCCTCCGCAAACAACACATGTGGTGGAAGCTCTGGAACGCCAAGTGGATTCACGTTGATTGGTGACAACGTTCGTGGCCCTGTTGATTTTGTAACGACTAATGGATCCAATCCAGCAGCAGCCGCACCGACTGATCTTGTTGGTGTGTGCGAGCCTGCAACTTCTGCAACCAAAGCACGCATTCGTTACTACCGCGGTGGTATCAGAGCCACAGTCGATGGCGTCAATAACCATCGAGTTGTCAACCTCGTTACCATTGAGTCCTATCTACGCGGGGTTGTTCCGCGCGAATCGCCTGCCGGATGGGGAGACGCCGCCGGAGGCCTTGGTATGCATGCACTGCGAGCACAAGCGGTAGCGGCACGTAGTTACTCATTGTCAGAGGCTCGCTATTCCTATGCCAAGACATGCGATACACAGAACTGTCAGGTCTACGGAGGCGCTGCACTTCGTACGGTGGGTTCTTCCTCATCTTCCGTTCTTGAAGACTCGCGCACAGACCGTGCTATTGCTGAAACAGCCGGCTATGTCGTCAAGGATTCGCGAAACACCATTTCTCGCACAGAGTTCACCTCCTCAAATGGCGGACGCACTGCAGGTGGAACTTTCCCAGCAAAAATTGATAACGGCGACATCACCGCCGATGCGGCACTTCAGAACTGGACTCGCTTCATCAGCGCCGCCGAGCTACAGAAGATGTACCCATCGATCGGTGTCTTTTTGAATCTGACCACCGCTCACGACGGACTAGGCGGCGACTTCAACGGTTACACAACTTCCGTCACCATCACAGGTACCGCTGGCTCCGTCACACGTACTGGCTGGAACTTTCGCGGAGACTTTGATCTCTTTGCACCCTGGTATGCAGCCACCCCTGTTGCACCAGCAGACCCAGCGGCAGCACCTGTTGGATCCATTCTGTTCATCGGAGATTCAGTCAGCGAGAGCATCGCCACCGAGTTCAACAACATGGTGACACCAGCGTTTCCTTCCATGACATATCAGGCATGCGCCGGTCGTGGCATGGCTGGTGCAGATTGCTTGTTCACAGTTGCAGCACCTCAGATCGACCTCGACGGGGTGGGCATTGCAAACGCCCTGCCGGCTCCTGCAATCGCCATCGTTGCTCTTGGCTACAACGACGACCCAAATACTTTCGAAGCTGAAGTACATCAGATGTTGTCAGCATTGTCATCCAAAGCGGTGCAGCGCATCATCTTTGTCAATATGTCCACTCGCGCAACATCGCGCAACTATGCCCGTTCCAACCAAATCCTTGCCAATGTTGCTGCTACGAACCCCACGGTGACTGTTCTCGATTGGAACGCAGCAAGTTCTGCACAACCTCAATGGCGTTGGTTTGATAACTCATCACTGTGCTGCTGGGTTCATCTCTCCAATAGCGGACAAGTCGAATTCACTCAGTTTTTGCGCACTCAACTCGACGCACTGCGTGCACAAGGCCTGCTTCCCACTACCGCTCCAACAGCAGCGCTCATTCCTGGACTTCCACTTGCTGAAAAGCACCGTGGCGCAATGGTTGTTTCCGTACAAAAGAAACTCAATGCAGTGATGAATCTCAAGGGCTCTAAGCGCCTCGCCACTGATGGCGACTTTGGTAAGGGCACGGTGAAAGCAGTGAAGGCTTTTCAGGCATCGGTCAGCCTCCCGCAGACCGGCACCGTTGACAGAACGACGTGGGATGCAATGGGTCTCGCGACACGATCCGATCTTGCAGTTCTCAGAGTGGGCAGCCGACATCCTGCTGTCAGCTCAGTTCAACGCGCACTCGCCAAGGTTTTGCGAAAGAAGATTCCGACGACCGGATTGTTTAGTTCATCGCTCGTGCAAGACGTCAAGCTGTATCAAAAGCGTGCTGGCTTTAAGCAGAGCGGTCGAGTGGGTCCACAAACCTGGGCTTCTTTGATGCTTGCTGCAGCATCGTTGAAGTAACTGTTAGTTAGTGATACCGCAGCGGGTCTTCCAGGATTCGGTACTGACCAATTCTGGATACTTGGCGCGATATGCCTTTTTCAACTTCTTGTAGGTACGCAGCAACTGCCATGTCGTTGCAAACACATCGTGTTGCACGGCGCGGAAACGCTTCGAGTCACGTTCGCATACAAAGCCCTCTTCAAAACGAGGATGTCGATACAAGATCTTGTCGTGACGAATTGCCAGACCCACGGCGCGCACATCAATTTGGGCTACACCAATGTTTTGAGACCGTATTGCTTTAGGAATCCATCGGCCTCCGCCCAGAAGTGGAGACAGAAGGAAACCACCGAGACGAGCTGGCTTCGACTTGGGAGGAGTGAATCCGAGACTCTTCAACTCTTCTGACAATGGCCCTGCTTTTTCTTCTGATACGTGGCGGATCTCATCATGCTTTGCCGAATGGTCAATCTTCATCCATTCATCGGGGCCAGCAAGGAAATCTTTCATTCCCCAAATCATGTACTCAGCACTCGCATACCGATGCGAGTAGGCGTTACGGAATCCGAAACCCAAGTAACGCCATGCAAGGTGCCAGCGTTTGTGATCATCGAAAACCAATGTGTCAATCAAGGCAAAGTTACGTACCTCGTAATACAACGACGAAGGGTTGTTCTTCAGTGCGAAGTCTGCGTGCCATACCGAGATGCCATTCAACGTGACTGTGTGCTGACCGGTGTGCATCAACCCGAATGCAACGTCGTCACCACGCACAAAGACTGGTAACGGGTTATCAACACCGATGTGCATGGGGAACACCGTGAACCACCAAGCGGAGTAATCAAGATCAACCTCAAGATGGTCATGGACTACTTCAGAGCGCTGACGAAGATCGATTCCTCGGCCATGTGCACGCAACGGATACACAGAACGGAATTCATATGCCGATCCAGCCTCGAACTGCATCCACGGCTGCTCTTCACTGATCATCGCCCCGTGAATACACAGGTTAGGAGAATCGGCGTACGAGAGAAGCGAGATAGTTCGAACAATTGATTCGGGCTCTAGGGAGATATCATCGTCCATGAAGACAACATGAGTGCTCCATCCCGCTTCACGGAACTCAATGAGTCCGCGGGCAAAACCACCTGCTCCACCCAAGTTGGGATTCGGCAAGACACGCACCGGAGCAGAAGCAGGAATGTTTGGCTGCAGGTTCCGTGCATTGTCAACCACAATTACTTGCAAGTGACCATGCACCGAGGGCACGTCTGCTTCAAGTGCAACTAGTTTGTCAATCGTGGCCAACACATAGTCCTGGCGATTAAACGTGGTGATCGCTACGCCCAATTGCACATTGCGAGTAGGTGGAGTTCTGGTTCCCCATTCACCACCGCGAATAATCACAGTGTCTTCCAGTGCAGTTACCGAGACATAGAACGACTCCGCACTGATGGCGCGAATATCGGCGCAAGAGACCGCCCCACCTTCATCAGAGGAAGCAATCACTGTGTCGACTCCGCCGGCATACGCAATGAGCTCAACCAGGGCCCGCCCGGAGATGTCCATGGAAACGACAAGATCGGCAATAGAGGTCAGACGGCTCCAACGACCTGCTGCGAAAACCCCGAAGGCAGTATCAAACGTGGCCCGGCCATCTTTTGAGAGGTGAAGACCCGCGGAATCGATAGCTCCGGAGGAACGGACGTACAGCGTGGGTTCGGAGAACCGAGGAGCCGGAATCTGAATTCGGGCTAGGGGGAACACGCTCACCCCCCTAGTTTCACAGGGCGTCGACCACCAACGGTGGCATTGGACGATTGTCACGACGGCAATTCAGGAACATCTCGGCCACTTCAAGGGCCTCTTTGATGGTGACATCCATGTCGAGGTAGCGATAAGTGCCTAAACGACCCATAAACGTGACCCCAGATGCTTCTTGAGCTGCCTTGACGTACTGGAGCAACTGCTCCTTCTCCTTGACTTGACGGATCGGGTAGTACGCAATGTCGCCTGGTTCAGCCAATCGGCTGTACTCCGTGTACAGGGTTGTCCCCTCATGAGATTCCCATGGTGCGAAATGTTTGTGCTCAGTGATGCGTGTGTATGGAACATCAACGTCGCAGTAGTTCATCACCGGACACCCTTGGAAGTCCCCTGTCTGTTCACTCTCTACGAAATCAAGTGTGCGATACCCCAGGTTGCCAAACTTGCCTTTGAAGTACTCATCAATCGGACCTGACCAGAACACATGCTCAGCATCCGCAATCTCTTCTGGCGTCACTGTTTTGTTCAACGTCACTTCAATCAGTGGATGATCAAGCATTGCTTCAACAATCGGTGTGTATCCATCGCGCGGGATTGCCTGATACGGATGATTGAAGTAGCTGTCTTCATATGAAAAACGCACCGGAAGGCGCGCAAGAATTGAAGCAGGCAGATCTGTGGGAGACACGCCCCACTGCTTTTGTGTATACCCCTTGAAGAAAGCTTCATACAGTTCAGGACCAACAAACTTGAGGGCTTGGTCTTCAAAACTGACGGGAGTGTCAATGCTGTTATCCGCATGGTCGGCAATGAACTGCTGTGCTTCTGCTGGCGACAACGTCTTGCCGAAGAACTGGTTAATCGTATGAAGATTCACAGGGAGCGAATACACAGCACCAGCCGAGGTTGCCTTCACGCGATGGTTATACGGAACCATGTCACCAAACTTGTTGATGTACTTCCACACGTTCTCAAATGCTGTGTGAAAAATATGTGGTCCGTAGACATGAACCATCACACCGTTGGAACGACGCTCGGTGTGAGCATTACCGGCTACATGCGAGCGGCCGTCAACGACCCACGATGCGATTCCGGCTTCAGCGAGTTCACGTGCAACAACTGCACCTGAGAACCCGGCTCCGACAATGACGATTGGTGCTGGCACCTAAGAAACGCTAGTGCGTGAGCCAAGGAGCGCAGAGACCATCGAGGTCACGCACTTCAATACGGTCGCGATTTTCATAGGTCACGACGTTGTTCGGGTCAGCACGAAGCTTGAAAACACGGAATGACATCTCAGTAGTGTCCACGCTGAGGATGCGACCGATCAGTGGGTCCCCAAGTTCAAGAATGATCTTGATGGTCTCAAGGGCCTGAATCGAACCGATGATTCCTGGCAAAACACCAAGGACTCCCGCTTCTGCACATGATGGAGCAAGTTCTGCCGGTGGTGGCTCAGGCACCATGTCGCGATATGTCGGACCTTGCTTCGGATGAAACACGGACACCATTCCTTCAAAACGGAAGATGCTGCCGTGCACGACGGGAATGCCGAGCTTCACGCTTGCATCGTTCAGCAAGTAACGGCTTGGGAAGTTGTCAGCGCCATCAACAACGACGTCATAGCCCGACATGATTTCCATGATGTTGCTCGCATCAAGACGAGTGTCGTACATCTTGACTTTGACATCAGGATTCAACTTCTCAATTGTCATGCGCGCAGATTCAACTTTGCGCTCTCCAATGCGATCCATGTTGTGAAGAATCTGGCGCTGCAGGTTTGATGCATCAACATCATCCATGTCAACAATGCCGATCGTTCCGACACCAGCAGCTGCGAGATACAAAGCTGCCGGAGAACCGAGTCCGCCTGCACCCAACATCAAAACCTTTGCGCCCAGCAATTTGGCTTGTCCTTCAACACCGACTTCAGGAAGCAGAAGGTGACGCTGGTAGCGATTGCGCTGATCTGGAGTCAACGTGACAGGAAGACGCCACTCGCGGCCCTCGTCCTTCCACTTGCCAAATCCGCCGGCCATCGACAACACATTGGTGTAGCCCAGTTCTTTCAGTGTCTTTGCTGCAAAGGCGCTACGAACACCACCTGCGCAATAGACAACAATTTCTTGGTCACGGTCAGTGGCACGACCTTCAATCTGTGCTTCTAAGTGGCCACGAGGAATGTGCAACACGCCAGGAAGCGCCCCTTGCTCAAATTCATCGGGTTCACGAACGTCGAGAATGAGCACACCGCCAGCCTGAATGCGCTGTTGAGCGTCGGCTGTATCAATCTCGATGATTTCGGACTTTGCTTGGGAGAGAAGGTCACGGAACGATGCCATGCCAAAACCCTACCGACTAAGTCGGGAATTCAGCACGCCCGACAACGGCGGTGAGTAATGGCGTAATCGAGCCCAGCAAAATGCGGTCCGCCCAGTGGTCCATCTGGGTGGGCTCACCATTGATGATGACCACCTTGGCACCACTATTTCGAGCACGCGGCACCACACCGTTTGCTGGAGAAACAGACAAAGAACTACCGACAGCAATCAAGACATCACATTTCTCAGCTTCTGTAAATGCACGATCGATTACTTCAGGCACGAGCGACTGTTCAAACAGAATTGCGTCGCTCTTCACAACACCGCCACATAGTTCGCAATGAGGATCAGGATCGCCAGCGATGACTCGCTCAATGAACTCCCCCATCGGACGGCGATCGTTGCATCCCCAGCACCGACCGAAACGAATCGTGCCGTGTACTTCAACAACGTTGTGTTCAACGATGCCTGATGCTTGATGCAGGCCGTCGACATTCTGCGTCACGACTGCTACAAGCTTCCCCGCATTTTGAATTGCACATATTGCTCGATGACCATCATTGGGTTGTGCAGTGCCATTGAATGTTCGAACACGACCCGCCCATGCCACTTTTCTGACTTCAGGATCATTGAGGTAATAACTCAGTGTCGATGTCTTCTCCGCTAATGGATTCTGTGTCCAGAGCCCTTGTGGCCCTCGAAAGTCGGGAATCCCCGAATCAGTAGAAATACCTGCGCCGGTGAACACCACAATGCGGCGTGCTTCGCGAAGCCAACCACCAACTTCATCAACAATTTCTTCGGGTACTTCTTCGCTGTACATCGCCCCCATTCTTACGCAGCCGTACACATCCTTCGCACATCAACATCAGGAGGAAACCATGCACCCCAGCCACACCACCGAGGACGCAATCATCCACATCGTTCCCTGGAAAGATCCACTCGTCGAAGAACACGGATATGCAATTGATGACCCATACATCGAGATGTTTTGGCTACCCATTCTCGGACCCACTGCCACATGGCTCGTACGACGCCTCGCTGGTGGACTTCAGCAACAGCCAGAGGGCTACACCGTCGACATGACCGATCTCGCCCGCGGCATCGGCGTCAACTACGCACCTGGGCGGCACAACCCCTTTGCGCGGGCACTGAGCCGATGCACCATGTTCGGCGCAGCCCAACAAATAGCAGTTCAGCCGCATCGCACCATCGCAGTTCGCAGTGTTTTGCCTCAGTTACCGGCACGACACCTCTCACGGCTTCCTCATCCCTTACGCATCGCCCATCATGACTGGGTCCACATGGGCACTTCACCTATTTCTGAAAGTGAACCCTCAGCCTTCAGCAACGCATAACCTCAGGTCATGTCCTTTCGTGGCCGTCGACTCGCCATCATCGTTACTGCGATGTGCTGTGCCGCCACATCGCTAGCGGTTCCTCGCGCAAGTGCTGAACGTATCAATGTCTTGATTGTCGGCGATTCCGTTGCTTCTGTTCTGCGCTGGGCACCTGAAAGCATGAAGCCTTTGTGGGGCAGCACCTATAACACCACATTGGAAGTGTGGGGTTGCCAAAAACTGCTTGATCCGGGGTGTATTGATTCGGCTCGTAAGAGTGCGCTTGATCAGATTGTCAAACACAGATCAAGCGACATTGACATCGTGGTGATTGCCACCGGCTACAACGACACCGGCGCTGAGTACGTTCGTCGTGCCATCCGCAGAATCAATGCTGAAGTGAAATCTCAAGGTGCATCACTCATGTGGCTCACGTATCGAGAAAATGGCAATGTCAAGGTTAAGAATCGCGCATTCAACAAGGTCTTGCTTGAAGAAGCGAAGCGACTTCGGATCACTCTTCTTGACTGGGAACTGATCGCCCGCAAGAACAAGCACTGGTTCAGCGGCGACCGTGTCCACATGAACAAATTCGGCGGGCTTCAGCTTGCACGCCAGATCAAGAAGGCACTTGACCTCAAGATGGGTTTCATCAAGCCGACCACCACAACCAGCACGACGACTACGACAGTCCTTACGACCACTGTTCCGAGTTAGGTTGTGCGCGTGGACCTACGCGTTTTTACAGAACCCCAACAAGGTGCCAGCTATGGCCAACTCCTGGCAGTGGCACAGTGTGCTGAACGTGCCGGATTCAATGCATTCTTCCGTAGTGATCACTACCAAGTCATGGGAACTCACTTCAATGGACTACCTGGCCCAAGTGACGCGTGGATCACACTTGCTGGCATCGCTCGCGAGACGAGCACCATTCGTCTCGGCACATTGGTGAACTCAGCAACATTTCGCAATCCCGGTGTTCTCGCGATCAGCGTGGCCAATGTTGACGACATGTCGAATGGTCGCATCGAGCTTGGCCTCGGCGCAGGTTGGTACGGCGTCGAACATACGTCATACGGAATTCCCTTCCCTGCGATTGGTGAACGCTTCGACATCCTCACCGAGCAGCTTGAAGTCATCACAGGACTGTGGAATACACCTCTTGGTGAATCCTTCTCGTTTGCAGGCAAGCACTACTCAGTGACTAATTCCCCTGCGCTTCCCAAGCCCATTCAGTCTCCTCCTCCCATCATCGTGGGCGGCGGCGGCCCCAAACGCACGCCCATGCTGGCAGCACGATTCGCCGCAGAGTTCAACCTGCCCTTCCAAAGCCCTGATCGCTTCATCGAACAACGCGACAGAGTCCGTGCAGCCTGCACAACAATTGGACGCGACCCCGAGAGCCTCGTGTACTCAACAGCGCAAGTTGTCTGCATCGGTCGCACAGATGCAGAAATTACACGTCGTGCCGCAGCCATTGGCCGTGAGGTCGATGAACTGAAGCAGAACGGCCTATGCGGCACTCCCGACGAAGCTCTGCAGAAGATTGCTGATTGGGGAAGCCTCGGAGTCTCTCGTTTGTATCTGCAGTTCCTCGACCTCAGCGACCTCGAGCAGATTGAACTCATCGGCTCAGAGATCATCCCTCACCTGTAACTACAGAACGTTTGTAAGCAACAGCACTCCACACACTGCAGCGGCGCCAAGTCGGTACCAGCCAAAAATTGCTAGTGACTTGCTGTTGAGATAGCCCACCATCCAGCGCACTGCAATGAGCGCTGTGATGAATGCACAGACGAGACCGATCATTGGAGTCATCACACCAAATTTGTCAATCAATTCACCGCCGTGTTTCGCAAGATCAAACGCAGTTGCTGCACTCAATGTGACGAGACCAAGAAGAAAACTGAACTCAATTGCGGCCGAAAGCGTCAGGCCTAGGGCAAGTCCCGCAATCAAGGTGACAAGACTTCGGCTAAATCCCGGCCACAGAGCAATCCCCTGTGCAATGCCGATCAAGAACGCCATGCGAACTGTGAGTTCATGTAGTTCACTCGTACCACCTCTCGGTACCCAACGAAGCAACACCACGCCACCGACTGCCCAGGCAATCATGACTGGGATCGGCCCGAACAATGCATCCTTGATTGCGTCACCTGCGAGAACACCAAAAACTGCTGCTGGAATAAAAGCAGTGACGAGCGCAATCAGAGATGACCGCCCATGTGCATCTGACCCCGCAAGACCACGCAACATAGAGAACAGTCGAGCTCGATACAAAAATGCAACCGCAAGAATTGCGCCAAACTGAATCGCTACTGCATAGGTATCCCCTGCAGTTTTTGAATCGCCGGTACCAAAATCAATGAGGTGACCAACAACGAGCAAATGTCCTGTTGAGGACACTGGCAAGAACTCAGTGATGCCTTCAACAATTCCCAGAAGGATTGCTTGAGGAATTGACAGCAAGCTAGCGAACATACGTCCTTAGTCTTTCACTATCTCGCGGAACAGTATGTTCATCCATCGTGACGCCCTACCGGCATTGCATATCTTGCAGTTATGAGCGATGCACATATTCAAGAAGTACTACATGAGCATGAAAGACAGCACCACAATGGAAGGGCCCAGCCGCTACGAGTGACGCAAGTGCACCGAGTTCGCCTCGTGTTCTGGACCGTTGTCATTGTTCTCATTTCTGTTGCTGCAATGGCGTGGGTCTCAACAATGAAGGGAGAGTCCTTCCCAAAAGAGTTAGGTGCCTTCGCCATTGGCGTGGCCATCGTTCCTTTTCTCGCTTCACCCATTGAGTGGTTTGTCCATCGCTTCGTGTATCACCAACCGGTGATCCAAGCACTCTCTCGTATCTATTCAGTGCACACCGCACATCACTTCGCCTACTTCCCCACCTGGCGTTACGTCACAGGTGGCTCTGCTCGTCGGCTCACACTGCAATCAGATAGTCGAACCAGCACCGAAACCTATTGGGGTAACGCCGCAATTCGAATTGCACACTTCACTTGGTACATGGCATTCGGCGCACTCTTCATGTGGCTACCGGGCTGGATAATTACGAAGGACCCAGTTTTTCTCAGTGGTCTCATTGTTGGGTCCATCGTGGTGTCCAACTTGTTCATCGTTGTTCATGACACGATTCATCGACCAGGAAGTCACCGCATTGTCGAGGCACAACCATGGTTCAGGTTCTTAGACAACCACCACTACATCCACCACGTGTCACTAGGAGAGAATCTGAATTTCCTTTTGCCACTTGCAGACCTTCTCTTTGGAACGCTGCGTACTCAACTCACGGCTGAGGAACTTCGTGCGCACGGCTCGTTGAATAGAGCAAAAATGCTTCGTGTTGGCGAGGGCGAGCCAGTGCAGGCAACTGCTTAGTTAATTGGCACTCCCAACGGGATTCGAACCCGTTCCAATTCTCGCCTCACACTCCGTTTTCCTTGACGGATGTAAGAACCAAGAAGACCTGGCAGAACCTGCTGTCGAGCCTGCCATTTTTTCTAAAGGTTTAATCAGGCATCAATGCGTACTTTGAGTTCTCTTCTGTCAAGTTGAGAGGAACACATTCATGTCTGATGCCCATTGATAACGACCATCCACGAGTCTCAGCATTTGGATACTTTCGCTCATACTCAAGAGCCGCATTAGCAATTCCATAAAGACCCCAATAGGTCATGCTGAAGGTGGCATCATCGGGAGATCCAATCATCCTCTTCAACGCCGCAACACGCTTTGTGAAATCAGCGACCTCTTTAGTTGTGCTATCTACTGGCGGCTTCCACACAGTCAGGGTGTCGCAGACAGCCTGAGCAAATGGAGCAGCATAGGCATCAATTGGATTAACGATGACCCACGTTGCTCCTTCCTTTACTGTCGTTGTCGTTGCCTGTACATCCGAATCGGTCGACTGACTACTTCCACAGGATGCGAAAATTATTGAGATACAGACCATTCCCAAAAAACTCATCAACAAGTTCCGACTATCTTGCAAAGTCCTTGTTTCCCTTTTCACTGGTGCCCCCTAAACATCTGACTTGGTTCAGTCAGTTCCGCACTCTAGACGAAGAATAAGAATCCGCATTTTCCGACAAAGGAAATAAATGATTAGGTCAAATGGGGAAACAACCGCACCCACGTAGCGGCGTAGTCAATTGGCACTCCCAACGGGATTCGAACCCGTGCCGCCACCTTGAGAGGGTGGTGTCCTAGGCCACTAGACGATGGGAGCCTGTAGCGAAATCAAATCTACCTGCGGTCTGCGCTGAGACACTCGGAGAAAGAAAAAGACCCCCGCACTGCGGAGGTCTTCAAACACATTTGCGCTTGATTTTGTTGGGGAACAAGGACTCGAACCCTGAATAACAGTACCAGAAACTGCTGTGTTGCCAATTACACCATTCCCCAGTGCGTTGACCATGCTAGCGAGCAGATTTCGGGCTCACCACAAATGAATTCGTCAACCAGTGATGGACAACAGTCGGTCGAAACCGATGATCCGCCCGAGGCCCACCCCAACGGTCTCCTTGGCATATTTGCCCCACGCACGCTGCGCGCCCTGCAGTGGGCTTGTGGCGGTCGCAGATGGTCGTGCTTGGACGCCGAGCTCGCGTAGCGAGAGCAAACACCTCTGCATGTGCCAACGATCAGTGGAGACAAGTACCGATGAAATGTTGTTCTGACGAAGAACTGGGGCAAGAGAACTCAAAGACTCCCATGTCGAACGTCCGATGTCTTCACGAATGATGACCGATGCAGGCACTCCCCGATCCGTCAGCCAACGACGCGATGCAGCAGCTTCTGTGAATCGGTCGCCCGGAATCTTTCCACCTGTGACTGCGATGACTTTCACACGGCCTTGCTTATACAAATCAAGAGCGTGCTGTAAACGTGATTCCAACATGGGAGACGGAGTTCCGTCATATTGCGCTGCGCCCATCACCACAACAGCATCTGCGGTTTCGCCTTTGTCTGTATTCCCCACAGAGAAAATTGAGACAAAGGTGATCACTGCGTATAAACACATTGCAACGACAACTGCACTTGCAACACGAAAAGACGATCTGACGAATGTCATGAACTAGCCAATACGTGTGATTGCTGATTGCAGGCGTCGAAGAGTCTCTTCACGGCCGAGAACTTCAATGCTCTCAAACAATGGAGGACCCACGGTTCTTCCAGTGATTGCAACACGGATGGGCGCTTGTGTTTTGCCCAGCTTCAATCCGTTCGCCTCAGTCCAAGCTTCCAATGCCGCCTTGAGTGCATCATGGTTCCACTCACACGATGTGATGGCACCGGCGTAATCACGCAAGACATTGACAGCGAGATCGGAAGCCATCGTCTTCGCCCATGCGTCCTCATCGATGATGGGATTCTCTAAGAAGACGAAGTCCACCATTGCTGGAACTTCTGACAGCGTGACCACACGCGTTTGCACCAACAAGGCAAGTTGTGAGAATACCTCTGGGTTGAATCTTTCGGCCGGCCATGGCGCATTCTCTAAATGTGGAGCACATCCAGCGATGAATTCATCAAGGCTCATTGCGCGAACATAGTCACCGTTAAAGCTGTTCAGTTTCTTGATGTCAAAGAACGCCGGTGAATGGTTGACGTCTTCCAAACGGAACTCGTCAACAATGTGCTGCCATGGAACTATCTCTGTGTCCCCTGCTGGCGCCCACCCGAGTGTCATCAGGTAGTTCACCATCGCATCAGGCAGGATTCCCTCTTCGCGATACTGCTCAAGAGCGACCTTGTCACGACGCTTTGACAATTTCTTGCGCTGCTCATTCACCAAGACCGGTACATGCGCCCAGATAGGTGGAGTGTGTCCCAGCGCATCCCAGATCATCTGTTGCTTCGGCGTGTTCGGAAGATGCTCTTCTGCACGAACAACGTTGGACACTTTCATTTCGATGTCATCGACAACATTTGCAAGCAAGAACATGGGGCTTCCATTGCTCCGCAACAACACAAAGTCTTCGATGGTGTCATTGGAGAATTCCACTTGTCCGCGCACGAGGTCTTGCACGATTGTCTGGCCTGCAGGCACACGGAAGCGAAGAACCTGCCCTGGGCCACCGGTCAGTCCGCGATCACGTGAGTAGCCGTCGTAGCCCTGCTTGCCCGTCTCTTTTGAACGCGCCTGAATCTGGTCTGCGGTGAGGTCACACCAATAGGCATTGCCTTGTTCAAAAAGCTTGTGAGCTGCCGCCACGTGAAGTGCAGCGTTCTGACTTTGGAAATACGGACCTTCGAACTGCGGATGCGAGGAGTCAATCCCCAGCCACGCCAATGCATCGATGATGCCCTGTGTCCACTCAGGGCTATTACGGGACTCATCAGTGTCCTCGATGCGGAGAACAAAAGTGCCACCGGTGCGAAGAGTGAGAGCCCAGTTATACAAAGCAGTGCGAGCACCACCCACGTGGAAGAAGCCAGTGGGCGAAGGGGCGAAACGGTAGCGAGGGGCGTCAGACATGTGCCTTCAGGCTACTTGTGCCCTCGCTGGTCAAGCGTGACAGATAGCGTGAACCACATGGACGGATTCACGCAAACAGACCAAGTCAACGTATTGGGTGAGCCTCTACAGACATGTTGCACATCTCCGATGACAGGCTTTTATCGCACGGGCTGTTGTGAAGTGGGTGGCGACGACACAGGCGTGCACGCTGTCTGCGCGATTATGACCGATGCATTTCTCGAGTTCTCCAAGAACGCTGGCAATGACCTGTCTACCCCGATGCCCCAGTTCGGATTCGCTGGCCTGAAGGCTGGGGACCAGTGGTGTTTGTGTGCGCCACGCTGGCAAGAGGCATACGAAGCAGGCACAGCACCACAGGTGAAACTGCGCAGTACGCATATTGCGGCTAGTGAGTTTTGCGACATGGACGCATTACGCGCCCATGCCATTGATCTCTAATTAGAACGCGAGTGCTTCTTCAGTAAACGACATCAGTAATGCGTCGTCACCCATGACTGCGCCACTGAGACCATGCACAGCGGGAAGCAGTTGTTCACAGAAGAAGCGAGCGGTGTTGATCTTTGCGCTCTTCTCTTCTTCAGACAGATCTGAATGAAGAGCAATGTGTGCAGACTTTGCCATTACGTAGCCACCAACAAGCGTTGATAACTGACGAAGGTATGGAGTCGCGCCCGAGAGCACTGCAACCTGGTTCGTGGCATTTTCAAAGAACCAGTTCGTTGTTCCACGCACTACTGTCACTGCTGACTTCAGCTCGGCAGCTGAAGCAAGGAGTTCAGGATGCTTCAGCAACTTGTCGTGCATGACGTCCATCTCGTCGAACAAGCCAAGGACGACTGCGCCGCCCTTCATTCCTAACTTGCGGCCCACAAGGTCCATCGCTTGGATGCCATTGGTTCCCTCATAGATAGTGGTGATTCGAGCATCACGATAATGCTGCGCAACACCGGTCTCCTCAATGAATCCCATACCGCCGTGAATCTGCACAGCCATTCCTGTGAGTTCAACGCTCATGTCGGTTCCCCACCCCTTCGAGATGGGTGTCAAGAGTGCAGCAATGTCAGAAGCTTTTTCACGTTCTGCAGCATCAGTGTGATGTGCTGCGATATCGAGGCACGCAGCGTTCCAATAGATGATGCGACGAAGTGCTTCAATCGTGCTCTTCATTGTCACCAACATGCGCTTCACATCGGGGTGAAGAATGATGGACGAACTTTCCCCTGCTGGGGCTCCTGGTGCACGGCCTTGCTTGCGCTGTACTGCATATTCGACTGACTGCTGATACGCGCGCTCGATGAGAGCCATACCTTCGAGACCAACGCCAAGACGTGCTTGGTTCATCATCGTAAACATGTAGGACATGCCGTGATTCTCTTCACCGATGAGATAGCCCACCGCGCCGCCTTCGTCACCGAACGACAACACACACGTGGGGCTTGCCTTGATGCCGGTCTTGTGCTCGATGCTCACACACTTCACGTCATTGCGCGCACCAAGAGAGCCGTCAGTATTCAAGACGTACTTT
>WLGW01000069.1 GCA_009703055.1 Actinomycetota bacterium | reverse complement strand
GCGGATATTTACCCAACCTTCAGTTTCGGTTCATATAGTGGGGCGTATTGAGGTGAAGTCGAAAAATTCAGGGGAAAATCCCGTTATTGCAGCGATTGACGTGGGGACGAACAGCGTTCACATGGTGGTCGCTCGAATTGGCGCCCATGGATTTCATGTGTTGTCTTCTGAGAAAGAGGTCGTGCGGCTCGGTTCCGGGGCCAAA
The DNA here is from genome assembly GCA_009703055.1 of Actinomycetota bacterium. Lineage (GTDB taxonomy): Bacteria > Actinomycetota > Acidimicrobiia > Acidimicrobiales > Ilumatobacteraceae > UBA2093. The sequence goes on along the minus strand of WLGW01000069.1, from coordinate 6,548 downwards.
GGCATGGACCATCTGACCCCTGAGGCAATCAATCGTGCAGTTGATGCATTGGGGCGCATGAAGCGAATTGCAGATGCCCATAATGCAGACATTAGGGCCGTCGCAACGAGCGCGGTTCGTGAAGCAAGCAATGCGAGTGACTTTCTGAATCGTGCGCGCGATGAAGTGGGAATTTCTGTTGAGGTCATCAGCGGCAATGAGGAAGCACGCCTCATTCATCTCGGCGTCCAACAATCTTTGGCATTTGGCGCAGAACCAGTTCTCACGATTGATATCGGTGGGGGGTCAACCGAATTTTGTATCTCTGTGAAAGGTCGACTTCGTCTTGCCCAAAGCTTGAAAGTGGGAGCAGTGCGTCTCACGGATGCATTTGTTCCTGGCGGTGATGCAGGAGAAGGTGCAGTTCGACGATTGCGTGCGCATGTTTCTTCGGTGATTGCTCCGTTGGCGTATGAGATTCGTGAGATGGGATTCTCTCGTGTGGTTGTTTCGTCAGGAACATCCGAAACCATTGCTCGCTTGATTGCCCATGATCGCGATGGTCGAGTGCCACTCTCCATGAACGGTTTCTCATTCTCGAAGAGCGAATTCACCGCGATTATGCGCAAGGTTCTGAATTGTGAGGATTCAAAAGCACGACAGGACTTGCCGGGAATGGATAGCAAGCGCAGCGACATCATCGTTGCAGGCGGTGTCATTCTTGAAGAAGTGGCAAAAGCCCTGCGTATCGATGCATTTGAATTCAGCGAATATGCGCTTCGTGAAGGCGTGCTCATTGACGCCGCTCAGCACAAAGGCCTTCTTGATGCTGATGCCGTCGATGCGGGCCTCGGCAGTGTGTTGAGACTGGCCGAACGCTGTTCTGTCGACATGGCTCATAGCGGGCACGTTGCGATGTTGTCGCGCAAGATTCTGACGCTTGTATCTCGAAAGTTCGATGTTGATTCTTCTCTTAGTCGTCTCGTGGAAGCAGCAGCACTTCTTGCCAATGTGGGGAATGCTGTGGCGTACTCGAAGCATCATCATCACTCGTACTACATCATTCGAAATGCTGATCTCATGGGATTCACCGATGAAGAGATTGAAGTGATTGCCTTAACTGCTCGATACCACCGAAAGAGTGCCCCGAAGCCAAGCCATGCTGATTTCTCTCGCATGACTGAGGAACGTCAGCACGATATTGAACTGATGGCAGGGATTATTCGTATTGCGACAGGACTTGATCGATCTCACGATCAAAGCGTGGAAGACCTCTCAATGACATTCCGTAATGATGTGATTACGTTCGTCCCTCGTCACACAGGGGGAACTGCTGAGTCAGCAGCGCTCAATGTTTTTGCCGCCCAGGAGCGCGTGGGTATGTTGCAGGAGTTTTTGGGTGCAACAGTTTCCATTGCGACCTGAGCAAGGCGGGGTCATGGCGAAATGTCACCGTGGGTACCCCTTAAATTCACCTTCTGATTACCAACATGGCAATTTCAGGCCCTGAATGGTGCATACCTGGAACTAGCCTGTCCTTATTGGTTCTTGGCGAAGCCTGTGGTTGTTGCCAAAAAGATAGGTAAGCGAGGGTGCTCAGATGGATGAACTGAGAAAAGGTTTCCACCACCAACTCAATGGTGCTCGGACCGATCTAGCCCGGTTAGCTGCCGCAGTCATCGAGGCCATTCCTCGTGCCACGAACATCTTGTTGAACGGTGACCTAGATGGTGCAAATGCATTGATTGCTGATGATGATCGCATCGATGCTTTGTCGGTTGAACTGGAAGAGCACTGCTATCAACTGATTGCTTTGCAAGCTCCTGTTGCGGGCGACTTACGTCAACTCGTGGCCATTGTGAAGATGGTGGGCGACATTGAACGTTCTGCGGACCTGACTGTCAACATCTGTAAAGCAGCCCGACGCATCTATGGACATGAACTTGATCCGCGTCTGCGCGGTTTGATCACGCGAATGAGCGAACAGGCTCAGCAATTGTTTGAAGCTGCACTTGAGTCTTTTGAAGAGAATGATGCAGCAAAAGCAGCAGCTATCGATGACATGGACTCCTATCTCGATGGTCTCCAGCGTGAATTAGTGCGAACAATCATGGAGAGCAATACGAACGACCAGATGGATTTGCAAGTGGCAATCCAGATGGCAATGGTTGCTCGCTTCTATGAGCGCATCGGTGACCACGCAGTGAACATTGGCGAACGAGTGCAATATGTTGTCACCGGTTGGTTGCCTGAACACAAAGGTGCCGCACGGTACAAAAATGGCATCCCGCGTCCTAATGACGACACGGATGGAATTCCCATCATCACTGGTGATTAAGAAACAACTTCTCTGATGGTGTACGTCTTTGCTGTTCTTGCAGTTGTCGGCTGGGCAATTGTCTTCTGGCAGCGAAGAAATCAAGAGGTAGTGCCAACTCCCGAGGGTGAAGTTGTACAGGCAGTTGAAGAGCCTGCTGAGAGCGATGAAACACTGAACGTGTTGGACGCATTGCCTTTGGGTGTTGTGGTAGTTGGCGTTAATGGGGAGGAAGTTTTCCGAAACCGAGCTGCTGCTGAAGTCACGGGGATGCGCCACGTTGACTTATTGGTCGAAGAAGTGATCGAAAGACTTGTCCGACTTGCCTCCATTGGGCAGTTGGCTTCTGAGCAGATTGAACTTGCCGGCCCACCGCAACGAGTGCTCGATGTGCGCGTCACCCCACTTCCTGAAGGTGGATTCATCGCAACGATTGATGACATCACCGAACGATGGAGATTGGATCAAGTGCGTACTGATTTCGTTGCAAATGTGAGCCATGAATTGAAAACGCCAGTCGGTGCGATTTCAGTGTTGGCGGAAACAATTGAAGGCGAAACCGAAGATGAACTTGTGTTGCGTTTGGTTCGACGCATGATTATCGAGTCAGAGAGAATGTCGCGAACAATCAATGAACTTCTCGAACTGTCGCGCATTGAGATGGGTGGGGAAATGCTCACTGCCCCTGTTGACCTCAACGATGTGGTCTCCGAAGCAATTGATCGTGCACAGCCACTCGCAAATCGCCAAGGTGTATCGATTGCCTTTGAGAAATCAATCACTGATTCATCAATCAACGGCGATCACTTCCAATTGGTTTCTGCTGTGAGCAACCTTGTTGACAATGCTGTGAAGTACAGCGATAAAGGCGATCTCGTGACTGTGTCCTTGATGACGATTGATGGGTCCGTTGAGGTGCAAGTGACCGATCAAGGTATTGGCATCCCGATGGCCAGTTTGGATCGCATCTTTGAGCGTTTCTATCGAGTTGATCGAGCACGTAGTCGAGGTACAGGCGGGACTGGATTGGGTCTCTCAATTGTTCGTCACGTTGTGACCAACCATGGCGGTGAGGTGAACGTACGGTCACGAGAAGGTGAAGGTTCGACCTTTATTCTTCGATTTCCGAGTATTCACGGGTCCAAATAAGGCACGATAAGAACTAGATATGAACGCACCAGCTGCCCAAGGCATTCCGACAGTTCTTGTCGTTGAAGATGAAGAGTCCTTTATTGAGGCGCTCAAGGTAGGCCTCAAGCGTGAAGGCTTCCGTGTGGAAGTGGCCAGAGACGGCATTCAAGCACTTGACATGTTTGACATCGTGAAGCCAGATGTGGTTCTCCTTGATGTCATGTTGCCCAAGATGTCGGGCATTGATGTGTGCCGACAATTGCGCAAGAAGTCGACCACACCCATCATCATGGTGACTGCGAAGGGTGCCGAGATTGACACGGTGGTGGGCCTCGAAGTTGGTGCTGATGACTATGTGACAAAGCCCTATCGCTTGCGTGAACTAACGGCTCGTATGCGTGCTGTCATGCGTCGAGTTCCAGCTGTGACCCGTGGTGGTGAAATCTCCGGATCTTCAATTGAGGTTGGCGACGTGGCGATTGATCCAGATGAACATGATGTGATGATTCGTGGAGAGTCGCACAAGTTGCCACTCAAGGAGTTTGAGTTGCTGCATCTACTTCTCGCTAATGCAGGACGCGTGTTGCCTCGTGAAACTCTCATTGATCGCGTGTGGGGTATCGATTACGTGGGTGATACCAAGACTCTTGATGTCCATATCAAGCGTCTTCGTTCAAAAATTGAGGATGATCCTGCCCTTCCAACGCGAATCATCACCATCCGTGGGTTGGGATACAAATACGACAAGCCGCGAAACGCTTAACATCAAGATGTGAAGCGCCGCGGGAAATCGAAGCCATCAGTTGACTATGGACTTCCTCCGATTCCTGCCTTCGAAAGACTGAAGCGAACACATTCACTGATGACTGTGGGTGAAACCGCCATGGCTATCGCTTTGGCGGACTCACTTTTCCTGTCGGTCAGTCCGGATGCTGCGCGATTCAAGATCATCTTGTTCCTTGCCGTCAGTATGGCTCCGTTTGCAGTGGTCAGTCCTCTCATTGGCCCGCGTATTGATCGAATGAAGGGTGGCCACCGCATGGTGGTGATTCTGGTGGGCATTCTCCGAGCACTTGTGCTCTTAGGGATCTCTCAGGTCTTGAGTTCGAAAGAGATTGTTCCTTCCATCGGCTTGTATCTCTTGGTCTTCAGTTCGATGATTTTGGGCAAGACCTACGCAATTGCAAAGTCGGCAATTGTGCCAACTGTTGAAGAAGACGAAGAAGACTTGGTGAAGGCCAATAGCAAATTGGGACAGATCGCAGGAATCACCGGCTTTGTTGTAGCTGCCCCAATTGCTGCTCTGCAGTGGATGAGTTCAACACTTGCATTGGGCTTTGGCATGTTGGCGTTTTTCTTCGCTGCATTGAATGCATATCGGTTGCCAAAGGCTGCAATTGCACCGCGTCCAGCAGAGCAAATTGAAATTGAAGAATTGCACTCCACCTCAATCGTCTCCACAGGGAATGCCATGCGCATTCTTCGCGGATGCGTTGGATTCATGTTCTTTCATCTGGCTTTCTGGCTTCGAGGCGAAGTTGCAGGCACGGCATGGTTTGGCTTTGCACTGGGCATGATCGGTGTTGCCGTACTCGGTGCCAATACCTTCGGACCGTTCATGAAGAAACACATGCGTGAATCGATGATGATGTTGAGTGCATTGTTGGCCGTGGGAGTGTGCGGCATCATTGCTGCCTGGTACGACAGAGTGGTGGGCGGAATTCTTCTTGCGGCCATCGTGAATGCGGCAGGAACAATTGGAAAACTGTCCTTTGATTCAACGGTGCAAAGTGATGCTCCCGATGCAAACCGTGGTCGCGCATTCGCCCAGTTTGAAACCAAGAATCAGTTGGCATGGGTCGTGGGTGGCATCATCCCGGTGATCTTTAACCCCAGTGGTCAGATTGGGTTCATCATCGTGGCAATTGTTGGTCTGGCAGGCGCTGCGATGTACTACCGAGCCGGTGGTCTTTCTACGAGATCTCGAGTCTCGCCAACCAGAGACCCGGAGCTTCCACTTCGTTCGGAGTAGGAAGATTCTCGGCTTTTTCCAGCATCGGAATGAGTGCGGGAGCACCACCTCTCTCGACAACACCTTCAATGAAAGAGCGACCTCGTTGCTGTTGAGCGCGAGAGAGAGAAACACCGAGCAACCGTTCAATCAATTGCCCATCAGTTCCGTATTCAACACGGCGTCGTCGAACTGCTTCCGCAATGGGCGAGGACGCGCCGAGTAGACGCGCGCTCACTGAGTCAACGACGAAGTCGATGTAGCCAGATACTGCAGCAATGTGAGCATCGAGCAGGGGAGCCATGGCTTCTTGTTCTGGTGACCGCATTGCGCCCATAAGAACCATGGGGTCAGAGAACACCCCTTGGATTCGTGCCATTGCATCGGGGTCGGATGGGTCGAGCTCGCCGATGCTGTCCATCAGAGCTTGTGGGTCAGGTCGGAATGCTGAGACATGTTGCTGAACAAGTGCTGTGAGACCTTGGTCGATTGCTGTGGAGGCCAGAACAGCATGTGATGCGAGTTCATGAATGAGAACCCACATCCGCATGTCATCAGTTGCAATGCTCCATTCGTTGGCGAAGGAGTCGACCGAGGATGACACCACGAGAATTTCAGATGCGTGAGGGCGCGAGAGTGGCAATTCATACTGACCCAGTGCATGAGATGCAAGAGCGCCAATCATGGAGCCAATGGACATCCCCATCATGGCGGGGGCCATCATGGATGAAAGGTTTGCGAGCATTGCAGCCATGGGGTCATCAGGAGTGTCCTGTGATTCATCCCGCCGGTTGAGGGCAGTTGCAAGGTCGGTGAACAGTGGCCTCAGATCGGTCAAGGTTCGTTGAGCCCATTTGGCACGAGTTGTTGTGAGAATTTCAACATGACGATCTCGCGGTCCGGTGGACAGTGTGGTGATCTCGCGCACGTGCATGTCGGCGATGTCAGCGAGTGCGTTGTAGGCGATGCGAGTGGATGCATCAGGTTCAGGGTCACTTGTTTCGCCCACTGCTCCAAGTTGTGCAAACTGCTGAGCTAAGTCCCAATTCAATGGGCCCTGCTGGGCCATTGCTCGCATCATGTCGTTGAAGAACGGCATGCCACCAAAGG
>WLGW01000068.1 GCA_009703055.1 Actinomycetota bacterium | reverse complement strand
AGGAGTGACTGAGAAATGAATGAAGAACTCATGAACGAGGAAAGCGTACCCCTCCCACCACCATCGTTCCCTGCAGATATTCGCCCTCTTCGGGTTGCTCTGCCGCTCATCACTGTTTCGTGGTTGATTCTTCTCACGGTCGTCGTCATGGCGAGTGTGCGAATCCAGCGCTGGGAAATTGCACCAGGCGAGGCAATGACTGTTTCTTCCCGCATTGGGTTTATGCCGGCGAAGGAAGGGGATGCTGTTCCACAACGGTATGTGGCTGACGAAGGCATTCGATTCGTCACTGCGTTTGGTGGACAGTTATCAATCTTGGATTCCATCCTCGGATGGATTGACCCGTATGTACGAGTTGATACCTACAGAGAACACTTTGGCGAACAGACCCCTACATCGTCACGTCGACTTGGTTTTCAGGCGATGACTGGCGCAAAACAAATCGCTGAATACGTTGCGATGAGCAAGGTAGGCCTTGAAGCAACGTTGAAGGAAGGGCCAATTTTGATTGAGCAATTGATCTGCCAGGGTGCTCCCGCAGAAAACTCTGCATGTGTGAATCTCCAAGTAGGGGAGCAGATCACTCATATCGATGGAGTAGCAACACCAACGTTGTCGCTCCTTGCCGTTGAGATGAAGAATCGCAAAGTCGGGGAGTCGGTTGTTCTCACTGTGTTGCCATATGTCGCTCCTAATGAGGAATCAAAAGGAAAAGCAAAGAAGGTGACGGTCACATTGATGGCTAGTCCCGACGACGAGCGAGCAATCGTCGGGTTTATCCCGGCAGATACGCGCGTGACCTCGTTGCCATTCGATGTCAACATCAGCACCGCCGACATTGGGGGGCCATCTGCAGGGTTGGCCTTTACTTTGGCCTTGCTCGATGAACTTTCAGAGGGCGACCTCATGGGGAAGGGGAAAGTTGCGGCTACGGGAACCATGGATGAGAACCAGAACGTCGGCGCAATTGGGGCTTTGGAGCAAAAGGCTGTCGCGGTGAGGGATTCGGGCGTCACTTTGTTCCTTGTGCCAGCTGGCCAAAGTCCGGATGAGATGAAAGCAGCCCGAGCAGCTGCGGGCTCGGGGGTCCGAATTGTGCAGGTGGCCACCTTGGATGCTGCGCTGAAGGCACTGCGAGACAACGGCGGATCAAGCCTCCCCAAGACCTTGAAAAAGTAGTTCTCCCTTTCAATACAAGGCTTGCCACAGACCTGGGCCTGTGGATAATGCCACTATTGACCCCCTACGGCACCGTACTGTGGAGATGTCATGGCTATTTCCTTCTCCCGTCCCGACCCGTCGTCACCTGCTGCGGTGGGCTCCGCTGCGTTTCCGACCAACCGTCGCGGCTTTGACCAGGGTGAAGTGCGCGATTTCCTTCGTATGGTCGCCGCCGAACTTGCACGTCTTCAAGAGCGCGAACGATTCCTTGAAAATGAACTGCGCACCATGCAGACACGTGGCATGTCGGCGCCAGGTCGTCTCGATGAAGAAACGGTGACCACACTTCTAGGCGAAGAAGCAGCTCGAGTTCTTTCCACTGCACGTGATGCAAGTACACAGATTCGTGATCGTGCCGAAGAGTCGGCAACTCGTCTTGTAAAAGATGCAGCTGAAGATGCAGCACGTATTCGTGAATCAGCCATGATCGAAGCAGCGCGCATTAACGAAGACGCTGCTCACGATGCAGAAGCTGAAATCGAGATGGCGAAGCAACAGGGTCGCGACATGGTCAATGAGGCTCGTGCGTATCGTGAAAAAGTTCTCTCTGAATTGTCACGTCGTCGTGATGCAGCACGTGGCCAGATTGAGCAACTGCTTCATGGCCGCGATCGTCTGTTGAATGCTTTCGAACGTGCACGACTTGCGAGCGAAGATGTCATTAATGGTCTGACTGAAGCTCACGATGAGCCTGAATTCATTGTGGATTTGACACCAACAACAGGTCCAATTCCTATTGTTAATCCTGAACATACATCAGCGAAGGTGTTTGATCATGAAACTGCTGATGTCGTTGAAGCCGTTGAAGTCACCACAACAACAACGATTATTTTTGATCATGAAACAGCAGAAGTTGTAGAGACAGAAATGGCTGCTGATGTCATTGTCGAAATGCCTGCACCGGAAATCTCTGAAGTAGACATTTCTGAACCAGAAGTTTTTGTTGAAGAAGTAATGGAAGTTGCAGACGTCATTGCGGAAGCAGTTGACGAGATTATTGAGACGGCAGTGATTTCTGCTGAGCACCCAGTGCATGGCATGTCTCGTTTCGAAGAAACTACCGATGAGTTGCCAATTGTTGAAGAAACACCAGCGGACACGAATCAGACAAATGTTGTTTCATTGTTCGGACGTGGTCGTCGCGGAACTGATGTTCCTGAGGTTGTAGAGGTACCTGAGGTCATCGCACCTGTCGAAGTCGTTAAAGAAAAGGCACCAAAAAATACTTCAGGTGTTGACGATATTTTCGCAAAGTTGCGTGCAGGTACAACTGCCGATGTCGCAACAAAAGTGGACACACCAGAGCCTGTCGTTCGGGCGGAGCCAGTGTTTACAGAGGCCTTCGCAAAAGAGGTCATCGCTAAAGAGGCAGCTCCGAAGAAGAGATCAAAGTCAAAGCAAGCGATCATTGCTGCGGATCCGGCTCGATTTGCTGAACGCGATGAAGCCTTGTCTGGTCTTGTCGTCACCATGGCTCGCAAGCTGAAGCGAGTGTTGGCAGATGAACAGAACAATGTGCTTGAACATCTCCGTGGAAAGCGTTCTTCCCTTGAGATGGATGCAATTTTGGGAACAGTCGACGAGCAAGCGGTTCGCTACGCCCAGTCCATCGCCGAAGACACCATGGCAGCTGCCGGGTCTGGTGCGAAGTCCGTGAAGTCAGCCGGTGGCTCCAGCCGTCGTGTGACTCAGAAGGCAGTTGCTAGCCACGTGAAGGACTCCGTCACAGCTGGGTTGGTTGCAGGGTTCCGCGAGGACACTCGTATCGCTATCGGTGAGGCCGAGGGCGACCGTGAGATCTTGGCAAGCCTGATGCGCGATGTCTACCGCAAGTGGAAGACCGATCTCATCGACCAGCACGTTGATGATCTTGCATGCACGTCGTACAGCAAGGGTGGATTCCTGGCTCTTGACCCTCAATCGCGTGTGAGTTGGATGGTCGACCCTGAAGCAGAATGCTGCAGCGAGTGCGAGGACAATTCACTAGCTGGTGCAGTCACCAAGGGTGAAGAGTTCCCCACAGGGCACGCAATGCCGCCGGCTCATCCTGGATGCCGATGCCTTGTTTGCCCCGTTCAGGACTAGCGTCCTGATGCGTGCGTAACAGTTCTGATCTTCCCCCCCGCGGCCCGGGAGGGCCTGCCTTTCGAGTTCCTAATTTTGGAAAGCCATCTCGAGGCCGAATCATTGTCTCGGTGGTCATTGGCGCTGTCTTGCTGCTGGCCTTTTCCGCAAGAAGCCTCTCTTCGTTCTATGTGAATCTCTTGTGGTTCGACAGCGTTGGCCATAGCGAGGTGTACTGGGGAATTCTCACAAGCAAGATCGAACTTGCTGCCATATTCGCCGTTGGCGCATTCGTCTTTCTTCTCGTCAATTTGATGATTGCAGACAAAGTTGCACCACTGACACTGCCGAACACCCCCGAAGATCAAACGGTGATCCGGATTCGTGAAGCAACTGCAAAGAACAGAGGGAAACTGCGCGTTGCACTCGCAGCAGTTGTTGCCCTGATGTTGGGACTCCCCGCATCTGCTGAATGGCAGAACTGGTTGATGTTTCGCAATCGCCAAGCATTCTCGGTTGGTGATCCGCAGTTCAAAGCCAATGTTGGTTTCTATGTGTTCCGTTTGCCATTTGCACAGTTTGTTGTGGCGTGGACATTCGGCATGTTGGTGCTCGCAATCATCATCGTCACCGCCTTCCATTTCGTGAATGGCAGCATTCGTCCTCAAGATCGCGTGCAGCGTGTTTCTCCACAAGCGAAGGTGCATCTGTCCGTTCTTCTCGCCGGCGCAGCGTTGCTTCGTGCAGCTAATTACTGGTTGTCAAAGTACGACCTCACATCATCCGAGCGCGGCGTTGTTCGTGGTGCGTTGTACACCGACGTCAAGGCTCAGCTTCCTGCTCTCAACTTGATGATCCTGGTTTCGTTAGCAGTTGCAGTTCTGTTGTTGTGGAACGTGCGTCAACGTGGATGGCGCCTTCCAGTGATGGCAGTGGGCTTATGGGTTGTGGTGGCGCTTGTCGCCGGCACGGTATACCCAGCCATCGTGCAGCGTTTTATCGTTCAGCCAAACGTGAGCACTCGTGAGATTCCGTATATCCAGCGCAATATTGAAGCCACAAAAGCAGCAATGGGAATTGACGATGTGGAGCGTGTTTCACAGAGCTTCGGTGACATTTCAGCTGATGATGTAACTGCAAACGATGCTGCTCTGCGAGATGTTCGCCAGCTTGATCCAGTCCAAATGAAAGATCGTTTTGCACTTGACCAAGGTCTTGCCTCGTTCTACGGAGTGACAGACCTCGACGTTGATCGTTATTCGATTGATGGTCGAGTGCAGCAAGTTCTTGTCGCAACACGTGAACTGAAAGCAGAAGGAATTCCAAACCGCACGTGGGTGTCGCGACATCTGTTGTACACACACGGTTGTGGAGTCATCGCAGCACCAGCCAGCATCGCAACTGATGATGGCCGTCCTTCCTATGTCGACCTGAAGGTCACGCAACCGCAGATCTATTTCGGTGATGGCTTAGATGGCTATTCAATTGTGAATACTTCTCAGAAGGAACAAGCGTGCCCTGACACCAAAGCCGGTGCTTATGCAGGCGACGGTGGTATTCGTTTCAGTGGCCTGATTCGCAAGCTTGCGCTCGCAATCAACTTTGGTGAGTTCAACTTGTTTGGCTCAAGCTTGATCACAAACGATTCACAGATTCTTCTTCAGCGCGATGTTCGTTCGCGCGTAGAAAAGATCGCGCCATTCCTTCACTTTGACTCGGATCCTTATCCCGTTGTCACAGAAGGAAAAGTGCAGTGGGTGATTGATGCATTCACCACGACGAATCGGTATCCGTATGCGGAAACCGCAAACAATTCCCAGTTGAGCGCCAGCAGTGGTTTGAATCACTCTTTCAACTATGTCCGCAACAGTGTGAAAGCTGTTGTGAATGCATACACGGGCGAAGTGACTTTGTATCTCGTTGACACGAAGGACCCCATCGCTCGTATGTGGAAGGCCGCATTCCCCAAACTCTTTACGAGCCAGAAGGAAGTGCCTGAAGCATTGTCCGCTCACTTCCGTTATCCAGAGGATTTGTTCCGAGTGCAGACCAACCTCTTTGGTCGATACCAATTTGATGACGCAACGTTGTTCTTCAACAGAGATGCGGCGTGGAGCGTTGCACAGGCTCCACCATCAGAGCCTGAAGGCAGCACAGCCGGCACATCAACCGCTGGCGCAACAGCTACCCCAGGCGTCGGTGCGGTGGATTCGATTAATGCCACCGACTCGGTTGGCACTCGATTCAGCCCGTATTACTCAATCTTCCATGCACCGGGTTCACAAACTGATGTAGGCGAGTTTTCCATGATTCGTCCATTTGTTCCCTTCTCATCAGACGACAGTCGTAAGGAATTGCGATCGCTGATGGTGGTGTCGAGTGATCCGAAGACGTATGGCAAGTTGAAAGTCTTTGATGTGCAGTCACCACTGCCTCCAGGACCCGCAACTGTCGCCGCCGAGTTTGAAAGTGAGCCAGTCATTTCGCAGACAATTACGCCACTTGACCAACGTGGTTCCCGAGTGATGTACGGAGATCTTCAGTTAGTTCCTGTTGGCAAGGGACTCATCTACTTGCGTCCAATGTTTGTTCTTCCTGACAGCGAAGACTCAAAGCAGATTTTCGTTCGCAAGATGCTGGCTAGCTATAACGGCAAGTCGGTCATTGGCAACAGCCTCACCGATGTCATTGCGCAATTGTTCCCCGGATTCAGCATGAATCTTGGTGACCGCGTGGGTGGCTCAACAGGTGGTCCAACAACAACAACTATTCCTGGTTCGCCAACGACAACAGTGCCTGCAGGTTCAGGTTTAACGGCGCGACAGATGTTGCAGCAAGCAGATCGTTTGTTTGCTGAAGCAGATGCTGCACTTGCAAAGAATCCACCAGACTTCGCCACGTATCAAACGAAGACGTTGCAGGCGCGTGCATTGGTGCAGAAGGCACTGACGGCCATTAAATAATTGCTCTTAGCGAGCGCGTTGCAATAACTGATTTGCCAAAGCTGCAAGGTCTTGGCGGAAAGTGATTTGATAACGCGCTTGCTCGGTAGCAAGTCGAGTCTGTGCATTCTTTAATGCTTCGACAACTTCAGCGACGCCTGCTTCTTCAGCGCGCTTACTCAGTTCTTCGATTTCGCTACCGAGTTCATGTAACTGGCGAGAGAGCTCTGACCCCATTCCGGAGACACGTGCTTCGAGACCAGCGATACGTTCTGCAATAGTTCGTGCTGCTTCACGCTCCGCAGCAGCCTGTGCGGACTGTTCGGCAACTTGCTCGCGCAACGAAGAGACTTCAGCCTGGAGGGCTTCCACGGCCTGGCGAGTCTTCTTGGCGTTTGCGAACATCGCTACAACAGTACGCCGTGGGCACCGGCCGAGCAGGTTGGAAGCGTGCGATTGCCCTTGTACGGTAAGGGTCTAACTACGACGCGGGGTGGAGCAGCCCGGTAGCTCGTCGGGCTCATAACCCGAAGGTCACAGGTTCAAATCCTGTCCCCGCCACCAGTAGTGGATGTCAGCAATGACATT
>WLGW01000067.1 GCA_009703055.1 Actinomycetota bacterium | reverse complement strand
GAAGTGCGAAGACGGCGGGGGCGTGAAACGGGGAAGGTCACGCTCTGATGCTATTGGCATCCAAGCCCAGCCCGACCTGCAGAGCCGGCGAAGTGGCCCTATTCAGCGTCGAGAAGTCGCTCTGTGGTCTCCACCAGCGACTCAAGCGACTGCTCGTCAGCCACGGCAGAGAGGTCGACCCCAAGAGCTGCAGCCACTTTGGCAGTGGATGGCCCAAGAGCAACCACTACCGAAGGGGTACTCGTCCCGAATGATTCAAACCACGCACTCACGGCACTTCCCGATGCAAGAAGCAAAACGTCGGCTTGCAACGCAGGACCCATCATCTCGGGTGTCGGGCGAAGTTGAACAGTGCGATATGCAACAACCTGCGTCAACGACCAGCCTTTTTCGCTGATTGCTTTTGCAAGAGAATCATCGGCCAGATTTCCCTGCACCAACAACACTGTGCCCGACCCTTCAGGAAACTGCTCTGCCAGTACTTCTGCCCGTGCCGGTTGTGCAATCAACGTCACCGCCGTGCCAAGGGTTCGCGCTGTTGCATCACCCACCGCTGCAAAAAGAGGGAAACGAGGTGAGTCACCAGCAGCCCCGGCGGCAGAAATGAATGGCGCGACTCGCTCAGCACCATTTGGTGATGTCACAACGATCCAATCGAACTCGTGGAAACGCTGCAGCACTTCGTCGCGCTCACGACCTTCGTCATCTGGTTCCGCGATTGCAATCAACGGCACTTCCACCACATCAGCACCGCGTGCTTCAAGTAAGCGACGAAGTGATTCGTTCTGCGTGATGGACCGAGTGATAACGACGGACCGGCCATCAAGCGACGAGGACATGACTAGGCCTTGCCCTGCAATCGACTTCGACATTCAATTGCCATTGCAACTCCGACAACGATGTGATCATCAGAATCACCAATCTCGCCTTCAAGTTGCACAGTGTCACTGAGGTCATCAGCTGCCATAAACGCACGGAAAACTCCATCTGCTGAAAGATGTGCTGCAACAGGTAGCGAACAACCTGCACCAAGTTCTGCAAGGAACGCACGCTCTGCTTCCACTGCACGACGGCTGGCTGCATGGTCAATGCCGGCGAGAATCGTCGCAGTCTCTGCATCATCGCTTCGACATTCCACCGCAACAGAACCTTGTCCCACCATGGGAACTGCAATATCGAGTGGCAGCACTTCAGCAATCTGGTCCGTGATTCCGAGAATCTCCATTGCAGCGATTGCCATCACAATCGCTCCTCCATCAGGAATCTTTGACAATCGCGTTTGGATGTTGCCGCGCAAGTCAATGAACTGAAGATCCGGACGAAGACGAGTGAGTTGAGCACGGCGGCGCACCGAACCAGTCGCAACTGTTGCACCATGCGCGAGATTCTCGAGTGAGCTTCCCACAAGTGCATCATTCGCAGTGCGGCGCTCACCGATTGCAGCGATCAGTAATCCTTCAGTTTGCTGTGATGGGAGATCTTTTGCAGAGTGCACAGCAATGTCGGCACGTCCATCAAGAACGGCACGTTGCACTTCCTTTACAAAGATTCCTTGACCACCCATTTGATGCAAAGGCGTGGTGGCGTTCAAGTCACCTTGCGTATCGACATATACATACTCCACCGTTGTGCCGGTGGAGGTCTTCTCTATCAAACCGCCTACGTACTCAGCTTGAGTTCGTGCCTGCAGGCTGGAACGAGTTGCGATGCGAAGAACAGTCATAGAGGTGAGTTATTCGAGATTAAACAAATCTCGGACCGCAGCGGACAAACGCTCTCCCTGCGGTGTTCCGGCAGCCTCTCGAAGGCGAACGGACGGTGAGTGCAACAGCTTGGCAACGATGCCGCGCACAATCGAATCAACGGCTTCCCGTTGCTCATCTGTCATTTCACCAAGGCGGGTGCCGTAACGCTCCATCTCGGCATGACGAACGCTTTCCACTACTTCACGAAGTTGCGCAACAAGAGGAGCTGCCTGACGCTGTGCTTGGTCTTGTGAGAAACGCTGCACCTCATCACCAATGATGGCGCGCACTTGATTCACTTCTGCAGCGCGCAGTTCAAGTCCACGCTGCGCCCATGCGCTGAGATGATCGAGGTCTCGCAAGGTCACACCTGGAAGTTCAGCCACTTTGTCATCCACGTCGCGAGGAAGCGCAATGTCAACAATCAACAATGGTGTCGACACATTTTCTCGTGCGCGAAGAAGCATTGCGTGATCAATAATTACGTTTCCAGCACCTGTGCATGCAACAAGAACATCAGTAGAGGAAAGTTCGTTTTCCAGTTGCTCGAACGAAGAAACCTTTGCACCAACTTTTTTGGCAAGAGCTTCGCCACGTGACTCAGTGCGATTCAGAACAGTGACATGTTCTGCGCCTTCACGAGCAAGAGCAGTGGCGACACCTTCGCCCATCTCTCCGGCTCCGACAACAAGCACGCGCTTTCCAGCAAGGGAGCCAATGATGTCTTCGGCCATTTCCACTGCTGCATGCGACACCGATGCGGTGGATCGACTGATTGCCGTTTCGGTGCGAGCGCGCTTTCCCACTTCCAATGCGTAACGGAACAACAAGTTCAAGGTGTTTCGCGAAGCACCTTCTGCCATTGCGACTTCCCAAGCATTGCGAACTTGACCAATGATTTCGCTCTCTCCGAGCACAGCAGAGTCAAGACCGGAAGACACTTCGAACAGATGCTTGATGGCTTCTTCATCCCACTGGCTGTAGAGATGCGGTTCGATGTCAGCAACTTCAATGCCGCTTATGTCAGACAAAAACTTTTGAATCTCGTCGTAAGCACCGTGGAAGCGTTCCACCACTGCATAGATCTCCGTGCGGTTACACGTGGAGAGCACAACTGCCTCGCGAATATCGTCACGTGCAGAGAGGCTCTGCAATGCGTGCGGCATTGTTGAATCAGAGATCATGACTTTTTCAAGAAATGACACAGGACCAGTGCGATGGTTGACGCCGATGACAACGATGGGCATAACGGCCTATGCGCTCACTGCGCCTGTTGCGGTGTCTGCAGGAGTCACGTTGGAGGTGTTGCGGCACTGTTCGTAGTAACTGAGAATCTGCAGTTCAAGAGCCAAGTCAACCTTGCGCACATTGACACCTTCGGGCACATTCAAAACTGTGGGTGCAAAGTTCATGATGGAACCAACACCGGCGCGCACCAATGAGTCAGCCGCCTCTTGTGCATGTTGTGCAGGAGTTGCGATGATTCCAATGCTGACGCTCTTTGCTTGCACAATCTGTGCCAACTCATCGGCGTGAGTCACGCGTACGCCACCGACAAGGCTTCCAATTTTGCTCGAGTCTTTGTCGACAACTCCGACGATGTGAAAACCGCGCTCGGAGATGCCCGAGAAATTGGCAAGGGCTTGACCAAGATTTCCCGCACCGACAATCACAATTGGCCATGACTGGTTCAGACCAAGTTCACGCTGAATTTGATATGTCAGGAACTGCACGTCGTATCCAACACCTCGAGTGCCGTAGGTACCGAGATAGGACAAGTCTTTACGAACCTTTGCCGCATTCACAGCAGCTAGTTCGGCCAACTGCTCGCTGGAGACCCGCGTGACAGAGTCAGACGCGAGGTCAACAAGGATGCGCAGATACACCGGAAGGCGGCCGAGGGCTGCCTCGGGGATTCTGCGGCGGGGGGAGTCCGACATCGGCTTCCACGCTATTGCCTCGTGCACACATTCACGAAGTCCGTTCTCCTCCGCCTAGCCTTGACCAGCGTGACCTTGAACACGGCTTTGGCCGCCGCTTCCGCCATCATCGCTTTGGCATTTGGCCTCAGCACCCTTGATCGCTGGCTTCGCCGTCGCCGACCCCATGAATTGGCCTGGACCATCGCCATGGGGCTCTTTGTTGCCGCTGCCGGTGCCTTGTGGTGGGCAGAAGGTCACGGCTGGAGCAATGTCTCGTTCCGACTGTTCTTCACCTTCGGAGCAATCATCAATGTGCCCTGGCTGGCGCTTGGCACCATCTTCCTTTTGGCGGGCCCCAAAGCCGGTCGAGTCGCAACACGAATTCTTCTGGTCTTCAGCGGGTTCGCTGCCGGCGTTGTTTTCACCACCCCCATCCACGGCGTCATTGAGCCCCAGACAATGCCGATGGGGAAAGAACACTTTGATGCTCTGCCCAGAATTCTCGCGGCAGTCGGTTCTTCCATTCCGGCGCTCATCATTTTTGTTGGTGCTGCATGGTCAGCATGGCGAGTGCTTCGTGGCGCCAACCCCGCTCTGACATCTGCGGCAACTCGACAAGTGCGTTCTGCGCGTTTGCTCGCATTGGGCAACATCTTGATTGCTGCAGGCGCTGCCATTTTGTCGGCAAGCGGAACTTTCTCAGGCCGTTTGGGTGCTGATCGTGCTTTTGCAGTCACACTGTTGATCGGCATCGCAGTGTTGTTCGCTGGTTTCTTAGTGGCAAGTAACGCCACACACGGTTCTAGCGCAATGCGAAGCGCTGAACCTTCCCGCTGATATTGCGCGGGAGCGTGTCAACAAAAATCACTTTTGACGGGCACTTGTAGCGTGCCAATTTCGTACGGCAGTAATCAATAATCGCATCTTCATCAAGATGCACACCATTACGTGACACCACGTATGCGCGTACCGCTTCACCCGTGTGTGGATGATCTGTTCCGACAACAGCAACCTCTGCGATATCGGGATGTGCTGACAGAACACCTTCGACTTCTGCAGGGAAAACATTGAATCCGGAAACGATGATGAGATCCTTTGCACGATCCACCATGTAGAGATGGCCTCGATCATCGACCACTGCAATGTCGCCTGTGCGCAACCACCCATCACGCGTCAACACGCGTGCCGTTGCTTCTTCATCTTCGAGATAGCCGGCGAAGATGTTTTCTCCGCGAATCCAAATCTCTCCGCTGTCCCCCATTAAGACATCGTCACCGTTTTCATCAACGATGCGTAACTCAATGCCAGGCACTGGGCGACCAATGGAACCTGGAATCCATTCCAGACCAATGGCTGTTGTCACCACTGGTGCAGCTTCCGTCAAGCCGTAGCCCTCAAAGACCTGTAATCCGAAACGGGCACTGAGCGAATGTGCAATCTGCTCAGGCAGTTTCGCAGCGCCCGACAATGCAATGCGCACTGATGAAAACCCATCAGGCGTTGGGTGATCGAGCTGCGCCAACGCCATCCACATGCTGGGCGCACCCGGCACAATCGTGACACCGCGCTCAGCGATTGTCTCCATTGTGGACACCGGATCAAATCGTTGAATGAGAACAACACATCCGCCACCAGCGAATGTTGTACCCAGCACAACATTGAGCCCGAAGATATGGAACAACGGCAACAACCCAAGCGTGACATCATCCGGGCCGATGTGTTCAGCGATATTTGCCTGACGAATGTTCGTCAACAAATTGTTGTGCGTGAGAACTGCAGCCTTTGGTGAACCAGCAGTACCACTGGTGAACATGTACACCGCAGGGTGTGATGGTTCAACGTCGACAATGGGTGTTGGTTCACCGTTGAGAAATTCATCAATCGTGAGCGCACCTTCGATGGAATGGCCCTCTGTCGAAATCACAATTCGCACAGCAGATGTAGTGATGGACGGAATCTGTAACCACATCGGTGCAGCCGCGGGTTCAATCACGACTGCAGTGGGCTTCACGGCGATGAGTTCATTTTCAATCTCTGGCGCTGGGCTTGTCGGATTCAACGGCGACACGATTGCGCCAATTCCGACTGCAGCTAAATACGAGACGATGAAGTACCGACTATTGCCGCACAACAGTGCGACGACGTCGCCTTTTGTAACACCTAAACGCGTGAGCTCTCCACGCATCGATGCAACTTGTGAACGCAATGCTGCATATGAGGTTTCACGTCCTCGACTAATGAGTGCGATGGAGTCATCAACATGACCCTCGATGATGTGCGAAAGGTTCATGAGCATGGCGATGACTACCTCAACATCAAGAGGTTGACGATGCCGGCAGCAAAGATGGTGGCGATCAGTAACGCAATGGTCAGGGTGGTAGCGGGGCGCACGAGACGAACCTTACTTCCCTAAACGAAGGGTCACGGCAGAGGTCGTTGTGCCGCCATCGCCAGCAAAGACGAGAACTGCGTCTCCGGCTTCAATTCGCAGTGTTTCAGCGGCAGAACCACGGTCAACGCTCAGTGCCACCATGCCATATGAATCAATAACGGCACCGATGGCTCCCCCATCGATGTCGGCATAGTGCGTGACCACGCGTGCGCTACGGACGTCTTCGCCGATCAGCAATTTCAGAACTGGCGCATAGGGAGCCACATCATCGGGGCCGACGTTTAACTGGCAATTTCCAAAAGAATCAACCCAGGTGACTTCACATCGCATGCCACTGCCATGCGCAGGATGTGTTTCATCACTTGGCACAGGAACCAGTCCGGGCATCACACTTGCAGTGTCGATCTCTTTTCCGACTTCTTCTAACGCACCACCGTTGGCAAGGAATGCTGCAACCGGCGCAAAGATGTCTCGTCCAGCGAATGTTGTTCCCGGAGCTTCCAGATGAAGATCCGTATTCGACAATTCGAATGCGCGATCAGCGCCGCCTGCCATCGCAACTCCAGAACCCAATAATCCATTATCTGGTCCGAGGAAGATTCCACGACCGCCAGCAACTTCAACGGCAATCGCACGGCGCGTTGATCCAACTCCTGGATCTACTACTGCAATCACAATGCCGGGCGGAACGTATTGCACTGCACGTGCAAGAGCGAGTGAACCTGCACGCACATCAAAAGCAGGAACACCATGTGTGAGATCGGTGATTCGAACATGTGGTGCCATGTCGATGAGAACACTTTTCATGACGCCGACGAACTCATCATTCAGTCCGTAATCAGTGAGGAGCGACACGTGGTTGTGCATTGCGTCAGAGTAAACGAAAAGGGCTG
>WLGW01000066.1 GCA_009703055.1 Actinomycetota bacterium | reverse complement strand
GTGGAAATCGCACATGCGATCCAGAACCACCCCAACATGCCACCCCAACCATCATCAACAGAGCCGGCAAAGACACTGAACATTCCTGTAGGCAACAACATCACGAGAATCTCAAACGGTGTGATCCACCTCAATGCAGTGACAAGTTCACTCAGAATGGAACGCGGCAAGCCTGGCTGCACCAAGTACCAGTGACCTAGCAACATTGCGTCGCTCACTGCACCGAGGAACAAAGTGCCCACGAGAACTCGCAGCAAGTTGACCGTGATTCCACCAGCGCCATCTGCGGCATCAATGGCGCCTGCAATGACACCCACAATTCCAATTGCCGGTGCCAAGAGATCCCACTGCGGATTCTTTCGTTTCATTGTCAACAACGCAGCGAGCGCACAACCAATCGCTGCTACCTCACGAACAAGAATGACATCAGTTGCGAAACCAGCCGCAGCTGCACCACCGGCCAACAACAAGAACGTGGAACGCATGAGCCAGCCGTAACCAGCACCCATTTCATGTTTGCGTGTGGTGAACCACAAGAAGAAGAGTCCTCCGGTAGCCCATTGGAGAAGAACAGTTGCCGCATCAAGCCTGATCATGATGTGCCTACTTGTCGAGAATCACGAGATGGTGATTGGCATGGTTGACAGGCATTGGCCCATTCTCTGTTGCCACAACGATGTCTTCCAAACGCATACCCCATTTGTTGGGAATGTAAATGCCTGGCTCCACGCTGTACGCGTGACCGGCAGCAAGCAACGTGGTGTTGCCCGACACCATGTATGGGTCTTCGTGCTCTTCCATGCCAATGCCGTGACCTGTGCGATGGACGAAGTATTCGCCATAACCAGCAGCATCAATCACACGGCGGGCAGCAGCATCAACTGATTCACAAGTAACGCCGACCTTGCCAGCCAACACTGCCGCAGCTTGCGCTTCAAACAACACGTCATACGCATCGGAAATCTCTTTCGGTGGCTCACCCAGGTGAACACAACGAGTGATGTCACTGCAGTACCCGTTCATCGTGCCACCGAAGTCGCACAGCACTATTTCACCGTGTTTGATCACACGATCGCCTGCATGATGATGTGGACTTGCAGCATTCTCCCCTGCAGCAACAATTGCAAAGTTCACTTTCTGATGACCTTCGGCAATGAGTCGAGCAGAAATATCTTTCGACACCTGAGCTTCGGTACGGCCCACCATCGGAATGTCACCAGCGTGCAACTGTGCCGCCACACGGTCGGCGGCGGCACCTGCAGCAACAAGGGCTGCAATCTCTGCCGCATCTTTGCGTGACCGCAATGCCTCCATCACAGTCACGCTGCGAACATATTTTGACGACGGGCGAAGAGCCAATAGGTCGACCAAGAATCGCGACCACATCTGGTCCCCCACTGCGATGGTCTGTGCAGCGCCTAACAATGCGTGGGCGATTGCAACAGGGTCTTCTGTTTCATTCCACGGAATCATCGTGAACACGCCTGGAAGTTCTTGCACGCGTGGACCCTCAAGGCGCGGAATGATGAGCGATGCTTCGCCATCTCGTGGCACAACCAACATCGTGAGTCGCTCGAGCGGCATTGCCAGATAGCCCATGAGATACGGCATGTCGTGCCCCAACGACAAGATCAGTGCATCCACTCCGGTGCGCTTCATCTCAGAGCGTGCTCGATCAAGTCGTGCAATGAAGACAGAAGCGTCGGTGGTGATATTCATCGTGTTCCAATTGTGACAGGTACGGCGTGTTCTGCAGATTCTCTAGCGTGATAGCTGGAACGGGTCAGCGGGCTTGACTCAACATGACCGATACCCAGTTCTTCACCAACACGCTTGTACATCTCAAAAATCTCTGGTTCAACCCAGCGCGCCACGGGCAAGTGGTTCGTCGTTGGGCGCAGGTACTGCCCAATCGTCACGATGTTTACGCCAATCTCGGCCAAGTCCGCGAGAACACCAATAACTTCTTCGTCGGTTTCTCCCATGCCCACAATGAGTCCTGACTTCACAGTGAGTCCTGCGGCCTTCCCGCGAGCCAGAACACCCAAACTGCGCGCATAGCCGGCACTGGGTCGCACAGCACGCTGCAAGCGAGGAACCGTTTCAGTGTTGTGATTGAAAACGTCGGGACGAGCCGCGATGAGAAGGTCAAGAGAATCTGTGCCGCGTGCGTCAGAAATCAGAGCTTCCACCTGAATGCTGGAATCAACAGAACGAATCGCACGAATACATTCCGCAACATGTTCCATGCCCTCATCAGCAAGGTCATCACGAGCAACCATGGTGAGGACTGCAAACTTCAGGCCCATCTGTGACACAGCTTCAGCAATTCGCATGGGTTCTTGTGCATCAGGGGCTTCGGGTTTCTGTGTATCAATCAAACAGAAGCCGCATGCACGTGTACAGCGCTCACCCAACACCATGAATGTTGCGGTCCCATCGTTCCAGCACTCCGACAAATTCGGACAACCTGCTTCTTCACACACCGTCACCAATGAGAGATCACGCAATGTCTTCTTGAGGTTCAGAACCTCTTCACCATGCTTGACATGAGGACGAATCCAATCTGGCTTGCGCTCTGACAACGGAATGGAATCTTCTACTCCCGCGCGCGCAAGACGACCGAGCATGCGAACTGGCTGGCCAGGGCCTTCACCACGAGAAAAAGCCGAGAGATCATCAGGCGTTTGCTTCCACGCGACGTCTTGTCGTTCCATCTCGCCGTTGCCCCACTTCAGTGCTGCATGGCGCGCAACAACATCGGTGAATTCGTGCATTGAGATTTCAATGCCTTCGGCCGCAATTGACGTCACCGGATACTCATCAATTCCACACGGAACAATGTTGGTGCTCATGTAGTCAAGATCTGTGTGCACGTTGACAGCGAATCCGTGCATTGTGCGACGACGACTCACTCGAACACCGATTGCACAAATCTTTCGAGGATTCGTATCGACATCAAGCCATACGCCGGGATAGCCGGCGAATCGTGCGGCATTGGTCAGGCCAATCTCGTGCAACGAATCGATAATGACTTGTTCAACAGAACAGACATACGCAACGGTGTCTGCAGGACCATCGTTGCCGTGCTTCGATGCCAGATTGAGCAATGGGTAGCCCACCAATTGACCTGGGCCGTGATACGTGATGTCACCACCGCGCTTCACGCGGACAAAATCTGCACCCACTGCTGCAGGATCGCATCGAAGATTCTTCTTTAGGTCGGCAGATGGACCATACGTAAAGACATGTGGATGCTCCATGAGAAGCAAACGGTTTCCAGTTCCATGACGGAACATCGCATCTTGTACTGCTAGTGCTTCTGCATAACGCACGCGCCCCAGCCACCGCACATGAAGTTGTGTGGATGTGTCGGGCATTGTTTCGAACACTTCCGTCGCGATGGCCTGCCTAGACCTCGGACGACCAGTCGCGGGTCTCGAGGATGGACTTCACCTTCACCAGGAAGTTGGCTGCATACGCACCATCGAATGCTCGATGATCCCATGCCATTGCCAAGTTGCCTACTGGGTGAATTGCAATGCTTTCGCCGCCACCAGGAATCTCAATCACGACTGGCTTCTTCTTCACAGCATCAGTCGAAAGAATTGCAACTTGTGGCTGATTGATAATCGGCATGGTGAGAACGGATCCAGAGGAACCGTTGTTCGTGATGGTGAAAGTTCCACCAGAAATCTCCATCGGAGACAACTGACGGCTACGTGCACGAACAGCGAGATCGTTGACTTCACGAGCAATCGCACGAAGACGCTTCTCATCGGCATCACGAATAACCGGAGCAAGAAGGCCCTGATAGTCGAGGTCAATTGCGATTCCGAGATCCACATACTTGTGAATGATGAGTTCACTCTCACCGACAGATGAGTTCATGTGCGGGAATTCCTTGATGGCATCCACAACAGCGCGAGCAATGAATGGCAAGTACGTGAGGCTGAAGCCTTCAGCTGTTTTGAATTCTTCCTTCAAGCGCAAACGTGTTGAGTCAACATTTGCAAAGTCAACTTCCACCACGCTGAATGCGGCAGGAATGGCATCCTTACTCATCAATGTGTGAATGCCTGTTGCTTGGCGAATCTTCGACAAGGCAACGACTTCATCACGAGAGCCGGCAACAACCCGTGGCGCAACACCACGTGGTGCAGGTGCCGGAGCAGTACCTGTCGTTGTGGCTGGTGCCGCAGCAGGTGCTGCACCTTGACGACCGATTGCTGCCATTGCATCATCACGCGTAATGCGACCACCAGGACCTGTGCCCTGAATACGCGAGACGTCGAGACCATTTTCTGCGATGAGCTTTCGCACCACTGGCGACAACACCACTGATGAACCTGGCGCCGCCGAAACCTGAGGAGCAGGAGCAGCGGGCGCCGTTGCTGCTGGCGCAGGTGCGGCCTGAGGAGCTGGAGCAGGTGCAGCTGCAGCGGGAGCGGCGGGTGCCGGTTCTGGTGCTGAAACTTGCGAGCTTGCGAGGGTTTCAGCGGCAGAAGCCGGCGCTACAGCCGCAGGAGCTGCAGCAGCGGGCGCAGGAGCTGAGGAGGCGTCGCCAACGACGGCGATGACGGTACCGACTGCGACAGTGTCACCTTCGGGAACGCGAATCTCGGTCAGCACACCCGCAATTGGCGATGGAACTTCGGTGTCAACTTTGTCTGTGGAGACTTCGAACAATGGCTCATCGGCTGCAACCGTGTCGCCGATCTTCTTGAACCATCGTGTGATGGTTCCTTCGGTGACGGTTTCGCCAAGTTGTGGGAGTGTGATCTCTGCCATTGTCGTAGTTCCTTGCGTTGCGAATTAAGAGTTGATGCTGCGGCCGGTGAGAGACATCACTGTCTCACCGAACAATTCCGAAAGGCTCGGGTGCGGCTGAATGAAATGTGCAATCTCGTCGACAGTTGCTTCCCAGTTGACTGCGAGATATCCGCCCGACAACTGCTCGGTGACCCATGGTCCCACCATGTGCACGCCGAGAACCTGACCAGCAGAACCATCAGGGTTCTTCTTCGCGATGATCTTCACGAGACCATCGATTTCGCCGAGAATCATTGCGCGGCTGTTGGCGCGGAACTGATGCTTTGCAACGACAACGTCGTACCCAGCAGCTTTTGCTGCCTCTTCACCAGGACCAGCCCAAGCAACTTCTGGGCTGCAATAGATCGCCCAGGGCACGCGGTCGTAATCAACAGGGATCGCGTTCTCGCCGAGCAACTGCTGCACCACAAGGATCGCTTCTGCGTATGCAACGTGTGCAAGCTGTGGCGTGTTGATGAGGTCACCAATCGCGTACACACCATCAACTGATGTCGCGCAGTATTCGTCAACTTCAACGAAACCGCGATCGCTCACTGCGACCTTTGTGTTTCCAAGACCCAACTGATCAGCGAATGGGCGACGACCCACCGACACGATGACCGCATCAACTTCCAGTGTTTCGCCTTCACCGAAGGACAACACGGTGGAACCACTGCCTGTTGGCGTGTGGCCCTTCACTGCAACACCTGTCTTGATGTCGATCTTCTTCTTTTGGAATGAGCGAACAACAACATTGGCCAAGTCCGCATCAAGACCCGGGAGAATCTTTGGCAAGCCTTCGAGGATCGTCACTTGCGAGCCAAGGTCAGCAAACGTTGATGCAAATTCACAACCGATGGCGCCGCCACCAATCACTGCGATGCGTGCAGGAATGCGATCAAGCATGAGCACTTCATCAGACGTCATGACCGGACCACCAGGTTCGAAACCAGGAATCACGCGAGGCACGCTGCCTGCGGCGAGGATGACAGCGTCACCCTTCACTTGCGTCACTGTTCCATCTTCAGCGGTGACGGTGACGGAGTTATCGGCATTCAATGCACCCACACCCAAGAGGTAGGTCACCTTCTTGACTTTGACAAGTCCGGTGAGACCTTTCACCAAACCATCAACGATCTTCTGCTTCCGTGCTTGTGCGACAACAAAGTCAGTGGCACCAACAGTGACATCGATGCCGAAGTCAGCAGCATGCTCAGCGTGGCGACGCGCAGCAGCGGTTTCAAGAAATGCTTTGGCAGGGATACATCCACGGTTGAGGCATGTTCCACCGATGGTGTCCTTCTCGACAAGAGCGACATTCAGCCCAGCCGATGCACCGTAAAAGGCCGCGGCGTATCCGCCGGGACCGCCACCAACAACAACGAGGTCGTACTGGTCAGCCATGGGGGTCTTCTCCAATCATCGATACGACGCTGTACCGACGCCTTATACGGTAGCCGTTTGGCCTATGGAGCCCACTGAGATTGCTCTCCTGCCCTGAGATAGGCGACCGTCACACTGCCGGTGCTCTCGGGGAACCCCACCACACATGTTTCAACAACATCGTTAGTGGTGGTGCGACACGTTGACTTTGTGAGCAAGGGAGAGATCACGGTGCCGTTGGCCAGCAGGCGCCAGCCCTCGGCAGCATTCGCGCCTTCGACGCCCACCATTGTCACGGTAACCAAGGTGGCATCGGCTTCCTGTTCCACTTTCGTCACGGAAACGGTCATATCGGCCAAGGTTTGGCTTGTTCCCAGAGAGAAAACAACAGCTTCCACATCTTCCGTCGCCATCTGAAACAGCTTGATTCCGCCAGCCAGCATGACAGCGAGCCCACAGACCAGGGCGGTGAGGATGAGTTTGCGAGTGCTCATGAGCCCCTCAGGCTACGCCCCTCCCCCTGTCGCCACAGAGAACGGGACTTTGGTCACCAATGTGGCGGGGAACAACCACCGCCCTCGGCGGGTTGACTGTGGCATGAAGATTCTTGTTACTGGCGCCTCTGGGCTCATTGGCCGCGCGCTCACCACCGAACTCAAGGCCCAAGGCCACACCGTGGTGGCTGCTGTTCGCCGCGAGCCACGTCGAAACGACGAGGTGCAGTGGGATCCCAAGAACTCAGTCATGAGTCCATCTGCATTCGACGGTGTTGACGCTGTTGTGCACCTTGCGGGCGCCGGCATTGGCGACAAGCGTTGGACAAAGGACTACAAGATGGAGATCTTGGAGAGCCGCACACTTGGTACTGCACTTCTTGCCAACACCATGGCATCACTCGAGACCAAGCCAAAAGTATTTCTCTCCGGCTCTGCCAT